>NZ_JARUHH010000016.1:0-77567 GCF_043558025.1 Fictibacillus sp. UD | reverse complement strand
TTTTTTGTTTCAAGTGCTCTTGCAATTGTCCGGTCCATAGCGGATATTCCCATCTCATACTCTCCACTTAATATTAGACGTGCTAACGGCCCGACTTCATAAGGTAAGCCATCATATCTAGGTGCTTTAACCCAGGAATACCCCTTCTTTTTGTTCATATCAGGGTCAGGCATCACTTGGTCTGGTTTATAAGTGGTTTTTGAAGATTCATACCATGAATAGTCTATTTTTTCTTGAATCTTTCTCTCATCAAATACTTCGATCTTATTCGGAGTTGAAACAAGTGGATCTACATATAAAGTTCCTAAATCTTTGTAATTATAAAATGCGCCATACGACAGCAGATTTCCGTAGCCGCCGCCTAAACGGTAATAATCTGAGTAATAGTGTGCAATATCATAAACATCTGGTAACATTTTTTCTTCTATAAAAATCATGATCTGCTGCAATATAGAATCAATATGCACAACTTTTTCAGTAGTTGCCTGCGTTGTAATTCCTCCAATAAATACACCATGATTATGAGGTGCTTTCCCCCCAAGTACAGCAAGCATCTGGTGAGCTGACCTGCTTATCGCAAGGGAATCAAAATAATGTTTTGATATTCTGTCATTAATTTTGCGGGGCAATCTATAATCAGTATGATCTGCCTGAAACAGTGTATTCTGATCAATCTTTACATAATCGGGGACTGTGTATTGATAAAAATGACGTATATGATTTTGAAGAAATTCACAGCAATGAATGATATCACGAAGATACCTTCCTTGTTCACTGGGTTGGATCTCTAGTGCATCTTCCAACGCAGCAGAAGATGCCATTGAATGAGCAGCTGAGCAAATTCCGCAAATTCGCTGTGTAAAATATACAGCATCAAAAGGACTTCTACCTACTAGCATCTGTTCAAAACCTCTAAATAAATTACCTTTTGTTTTTGCATCAACCACTCTGCCTTGATCAATAATGACGTCAATTTCCATAAATCCGCTTATTCGTGTTAAAGGGTTAATTACAACTCGTTTACTCATTCTTCACCACCCTCGTCGTATCGTAACTTATGAAGGGAGCCATCGCATCAGGAAAACCGAACTGTGCACATCCGATACACGGTGTGTTAGCTCCTATCGGCCAGTTCACATGACCATTCCACTGTCTAGTCGGACAATCAATCCTAGTTACAGGTCCTCTGCAGCCAAGTTTAAATAAACAAGTTTTATCTCCTAACTTTTCAGCGAATATTCCTCTATCAAAGAATGGCCTTCTTGGACAGCGGTCGTGAATGAGCGTACTGTAAAACATCAATGGCCGTCCAAGGTTATCCGTCTCGGGTTCTCCGTACAATAAAAGGTGTGCCAATGTACCTAAAAACCAGTCTGGCTGTACAGGACATCCGGGCAGCTTAATCATTTTCTTTTCAGGCAAGATCGTTTGCAAGCCCACTGATTCAGATAAATTCGGTTTTGCCGCAGATACACCGCCATGTGTTGCACAAGCTCCGACTGCTAAAATTTGCGAAGCTTTTTCTCCGAGCATTTTAGCCGCCTTAAGCCCTGTTAACGGTTCCCCTTTCCACCTTCCAATAATGTTATACAATCCGTTGTTTTTTAAGGCGACTGCTCCTTCAACTGCAAGAATATAGTCTTCATCCAGTGCATTCATCAATCTTTGAATAGCCTGTTCACCTTCAGATGCCATTAAACTATTACTGTAGAGGATATTCACCATAGAATTCATTGTGTACTCAAAGTCTGGATTTTGTCCGTTCAATAAAGAGATAATGTTCCCTGAACAGCCATTCAGTTCTAAATAAACAAGATTCTTTTTCTTGATTAGACCATCTCTGATCTTTTTCTTAGCCAAGTTTGTTAATCTTGAAGCTATCGCTTCATTCGTCATAGGCTCTGGTGGTAATACGTGCTGACTCATTGTGTTAGCCTCCCTACGACTGGCAGTGTTGCTAAAATAGATTGCTGTCCGGCATGACAGGAGCTGAATTCTTTAGTAAGATCTTTTCCTGCAAGCAGCCCAAAGTGAGTTGCCGCCGCCCATGCTTTATTATTTGTCACATCGTAAACAATTCCATTTACAGCTACATAAGCAGGCATTCCGTTTTTACCATCATATTTAGATAATTCCTCAAGAGTAAACATACGGGAAGTGGATTGGGGATTCATTGGATTGGATGAAGCAGAACCTGCAGAAATTTGCTGGTGGTTTGTATAAGGCTGGAGTGTTTGTTGAGTACAGTTCATAGCTTGATTGGCCAATAATTCACTTAGAAAATGAATACTTGATATGGAATCCCATAACCGTTGTAATATTTGATTTTGCATAGATAAATCGTTTGTCGAAGAAAGAGTATATATATCGTAACGAGCTTGTGTGACAAGGTTGTTTAGTTGAAGTCTTAGCATTTCAATATTTTGCATCTTCATCCTCTCCTCAGAGCATATTCACACTATACTATGCATATGCTCCGAGTTAATCAACAAATCCTCGGCAAAAGCATTCCTGACAGCCGATGAAGGCGCCTTGTAGTTCCTAGAGGTGTTTTTAATAAAACTTTTCCTGAAGATTGATTGCACTCAACTACTCGGCCGATCACGCAAGCATCTCTTCCCAAATCATATTCTTTTAAACGATTTAATATTTCAGTTTCATCTGAGGAATCAACAATCATCATTACCTTCCCTTCATTCGCAAGATAAAGGGGGTCAAACCCTAAAATATCACAAGCACCATGTACTTCATCTCGAACCGGAACGGTGCTATCATTAATCTCGGCAGTAAAGTTAAAATCCTCACTCAGTTCCACTAGAGCAGTAGCTAAACCACCACGTGTTGGATCACGCATAATTCGTATTCCTTCTGAATAGTCCATTAAATTTTGAATCATATGTGTTAACACAGCACAGTCACTTTTAACATCCGTCAGTAGACCAAGGTCTTGACGAGCGCTTAGTATTGCAATCCCATGATCTCCTATCGTACCGCTTATGATTATCGAGTCCCCTGCCTTTATGAGTTCTGGTTTAAGCTGATATTTTCTATGCATGATTCCGATTCCTGTTGTATTTATAAACACCCCGTCACCTGAGCCCTTTTCTACAACCTTCGTATCACCTGCAACTATCTTTACGCCTGATTTTTCAGCTTCAAACGCCATGCTTTGAACAATTTTTCTTAAATCAGAAATTAAAAATCCTTCTTCTATAATAAATCCTGCGGTGATTACTAAGGGAATAGCTCCACTAACTGATAAGTCGTTTATAGTACCGGTAACTGCCAGTTTTCCTATGTCCCCTCCAGGAAAAAAGAGGGGATTAACCACATAGCTATCTGTGGTAACGGCCATTCTTTCAGAAGTGATATTTATAAATGCAGAATCGAATTTTGTTTGTTCTTTGTGGTTAAAGGCTTTTATAAAAACATCATTAATCAATTGATGCGTTAATTCTCCGCCTTCTCCGTGAGCCAAACTAACCCGCTTAGCCATCTTTATTCCTCCCTCATGTACTGATAATGGGCAGCACATGTGCCTTCTGCAGAGACCATACATGGTCCTATCGGATTAATTGGAGTACATCCTTTGTTAAATAAACTGCAATCTTCTGGAGAGATTAGTCCTCGAATAATTTCACCGCAGCGGCATTTTGTCATTTTAGGCTTTTGAATGCTTATGTTAAATTTCTTCTTTGCATCAAACCTGGCATATTGTTCTTTTAAATCTAATCCGCTTTTTGGAATGATTCCTATCCCTCGCCAACCTTCATCGTTTGGCATTAAATAATCATTGATTAAATTTTGGGCGATCTGATTTCCTTCATCCTTAACAGCATACGTATAATCATTTATGACCTCTGCTTTTTCATCTATTAAAAGATTTAACAATCTGTAGATTCCTCTCAGCAGCTGAACAGGTTCAAATCCTGATATTACACCAGGAATTTTGTAGTCCTCTGCTAAGTATAGAAATTTGTTTTTACCTAATACAACCGATACCTGTCCAGGTAAAATAAAACCATCTATTTTTACTTGTCCAGATTCAAGAAGATTTCTTAAAACGGGCTCTACTAATTTAGTGGTCATCCAAATCGAGAAATTTTTTATTCTTTTCGTCATTGCCTCTTGTATGGTTAGTGCTAAAATAGGAATCGTAGTTTCAAAGCCAATCCCTAGAAAGATAACTTCTTTATCAGGATTTTGTTCCGCTATTTTCAGAGTGTCTAACGGAGAGTAAACTACTCGGATATCCTTTCCTTCTGTCTTTGCTTGCATTAATGAAAATTTAGATCCAGGCACACGCATCATATCTCCGAAAGTACAAAGTATTCTGTTTGGTTCTTGTGATAATTGAATCATAGAGTCAATGGATTCTTGGTCAGTTACACACACAGGACAGCCCGGTCCAGCAATTAGGTGTACATCATCTTTCAGTCTTGTTTTTATTCCTGATTTTGCTATGGCCATCGTATGTGATCCGCATACTTCCATAAAAACGGCCTTTCTTCCATACTTCTCTTTAAACCTGTTTGCAGCCTGAATGACCGCTTCAACAGAATCTTTAGCAAACATCGGGTCAGATAGAAGATTTAAAGTTTCCATCTAACACTCGCCTCCATTCCTCGATACTTTCTTTTGCATAAACTTCATCAATGATTGTCATGGCTTGTCCTGCATGAAGAAGTACAAAGTCACTAATTTTTACCTCTGGAACAAAAACGATGCCAACATACATTCTAGAACCCATTACATCTACTAAAGCTTTTTCCGATTCTATTTTTATTACTTTTGCAGGAACACCTAAACACATTTATACTCCCGCCTCTCTTAAGTAGACCTTTGATTTATTTTTGCGGCTGCAATAACGAGCTGGCCAAACGATATGCCTCCGTCATGACACGGTATATTTTTATGTGTATATACCTTGAATCCTTTTTCCAGCAACAGTCTTTTCATTTCTCTTAATAAATAGATGTTCTGAAATGAACCTCCTGATAGTACAACTGACTTGTTTAATTCTGGTCTATCATTCACTGACCTCAGAACCATCTCAACGCAACAGCGTATAATTGTGTTATGGAACTTCGTAATTATTTTTTCATGAGGCTCGTTCTGCAATTTCTCTTGGATAATCTGATATAGCGCCCTGGTATAATCGATTTCAACAAGGCTTTCTGCTTTTTTAAGATTAAACGGATAAGTGCCACTATTAAATGCATCATCTATATCCTCCATATAGTCTGCTAGCTTAATAGCTGCTTCACCTTCATAAGTTGAATACATACATATGCCTAAAATAGCACTTACCGCATCAAATAAACGGCCGCAAGTACCAGCTAACGGGACGTTCAATCGGTTATTTATCATACTTTCAATGAGGTTTATCTGTTTTAATTTATCTGGAAACAACTGATATGCGAGATTTTTCCCTTCATGCGGCCAATGGTATAAAATCATTGCGGCTGCATTTCTCCACGGTTCCTTTATAGCTTTTTCTCCTCCAGGAAGTGGTGTATAACTTAAATGTCCTAGCCGTTCCACAACATTAGCATTTCCATATAAACATTCAAATCCCCATATATGACCGTCATCTCCAAATCCAGTTCCATCTAAAATAATTCCTATACACGGTTGATCAATGTGGTTTTCTTCCATACAAGAAACATGGTGAGCGTGGTGGTGCTGAACCCGAATGATCTCTTTATTCGAACGGCTGGCAAGAGCTGCAGTCGCAAATGCAGGGTGCTTATCTATTGCTATATATTTTTCTTCAATTTGAAACCAATCTTTAAAATGTGTAAGCTTTTCTTCATAAAATCTGTTCATTTCTTCGTTGTCTAGTTCGCCAATATGTGGACTCATTATTACGGTTTTGTTTGTTCCAATCGCGAATGTATTTTTCTGATTTGCTCCTAATGCAATGATTCCCTCAATATTTCTACTCGTCGGAAACAATTCAGGAGTATATCCTCTCGCTCTCCTTAAGAATTGAAAGTGTTGACCGTCTAAGCGTACGACGGAATCATCTATAGGAAGGTGAATTTTTCTATTATGCGTTAAGATGAATTCACACATTTCATGTATTTGATCTAAATCGTCATCTTTATAGTGAATTGGCATGCCTGAGAGATTAGCACTTGTCATTACTAGACAATCTAATTCAGTTTCTTTAAATAAAAGGTGATGCAGAGGAGAATAAGGAAGCATGATACCGAGAGTAGATAAACCCGGTGAAATATTTGCAGGCATTGGAGTATCTTTTATTCTCTTAAGTACAACGATTGGCATTTCAGCACTGGTAAGAAGCTGTTCCTCTACTTTGGAAACATAACTGAACCTCTTTACCGTTTCGATAGATTTTGCCATTACAGCTAATGGACGCTCAGGTCTGTTCTTTTTATGCCGAATATGAGCAATAGCTCTCTCTTGAAAAGCGTCACATGCTAGGTGATATCCTCCTACCCCCTTTACAGCAACGATTTTCCCTTGTTTCAGTTTTTCTGCTGCAATTTCTAAAGCCTTTTTGTTCCTCTCTAATAATTCTCCGGTATGGCTAAGTAAATAAAGGTCAGGTCCACATTCAGGACAGCAAATAGGTTGAGCATGGTGCCTGCGATTAGAAGGATCTTCATATTCCTTCTGACAGTCTGAACACATAATAAAATTCTTCATTGTTGTATTCGGTCGGTCATAAGGCTGATTTGTAATGATTGAGTAGCGAGGACCACACTGTGTACAATTAATAAAAGGATGCTCATACCGGCGATTTAGAGGATCAAACATCTCTTCTAAACACTGTGTGCAAATCGCTGCATCGGATGATACTAAAGGAACAGCATGACCATCTGGTTGACTTGGCTCGATAGAAAATTCTTTATACCCTTTTGAAACGGTCTGCTCAATTTGCATCTCTATGATTTTGGATAGCCGAGGAGGACTTAGTCTTAAATCTTTTACCATGTTTGAGATGTTTTTGCTATGACCCTCTACATGTATAATTACACTGCTTTTATTATTTTTTACGGTTCCTTTTAGTTCATATTTTTTTGCTAACGAATACACAAAGGGACGAAAACCAACTCCTTGAATCCTGCCGCTGATCTTAATGCTCAGGGCTTGAAGCATCTGCTGCAGCCTTCCCTTATCCAGTTAAGCCATTGGTCAAATCCTTCATTAGTCTTAGCTGAAAGTGCAACAAACACAGACTGAGGATTGATAGCTGCCAGATCCTTCTTCGCTTCTTCTAAATCAAAGGACACAAACGGAAGAAGGTCTATTTTATTGATGACCGTCATGTCTGTTCTTCTAAACATAACAGGGTATTTAGGAATCTTGTCATTTCCTTCTGGGACACTCAAAATCACAACCTTATAATCTTGTCCCAAATCATATCCGGAAGGACATACTAAGTTTCCAATGTTCTCGATAAAAAGGATGTCTATTTGATTCAGTTCAAAATCTGGTAGAACTTTTGCAATCATTCTTGCATCCAGATGACACCCGCCGACTGTATTAATTTGTACGGTTTGTATTCCCAGTGCACGCATTCTTTCTGCATCACGGTCTGTTGCCAGATCACCTTCAATTACACCAATTCTGAATTCACGTGACAAAGCTTTTACCGTATTTTCCAGTAAGGTCGTTTTACCTGCTCCAGGAGAGCTCATAAGGTTAACAACAAAAGTTTGGTGCTGATGAAATGTTTCTCTATTAAATTTAGCAGCCTTATTCTGATCCGTAAGCACATCTTTCTTGACCTCAATTTTCATCTATCTCACATCCTTCATAAGATTCCACCCTAAACGTTTCACCTGAAATAAGCTCGCAATTTCTAGCACCACATGATGGACATACCGCTATCCGATAGTCAGGAATAAATTCAAGAGTACATTTCTTGCATCGTGACCTAGCTGTTTCACGAATAATATTTAAGTTCGTCTGTCCATTGATTAAAGGAGAACTTTGTGTTCTTAAATAAAAAAAAGCTAATTCCAATGCATCAGCTAAAACATTGGATAAATCTCCTATTATTACATCAATACTGCTTATATAATTAATCTTTCTCATACGTGCATCTTCAGTTATTGCAGTAATAATATCCATAGCTAGTGACATTTCATGCATTTAAAACACCTCTAGTATTTTGATATATGTTATGCATGAAATATAGTGAAAATGCCCTTTTTAGTGACATAAAAAAAGCTTTGACGTCTTACTCGTCAAAGCTTTTCTAGTAGGATTATTGTGTTGGCCCTTGATGTGGAAACTGATTCATATAGTTTGAAAATTGCTGATAAGTTTGCTGCATCTTTTGAGCATCAGCTGCTTCAAGTGCATACCAGCCCTTTTTAAACATCATGTTATAAAGCTCTCTTTGCATATTTTGCGTTTCATTAAAGACAGCAAGAAGGTCCTGATAAAGTGCGTTATGGCTTGCTTCATTTAAAGCTGTTGAATAAGAATCAGTCATATATTTTTCGTAGGATAAAACATCATTGATATAGTCTCTGTCGTTCATCTGAGGAGTTTTAGGTACAGAAGATTCTGGGTTTTGAATTTTGTTTGATTGATTCATAAATCTAACTCCCTTCTAATTTTGCAAACCAGCTTGCGACTGGTTCATCATTGCTTGTTGTCCTGAAATATGGTTAATGATGCGTTTATAATGACTTTCATGCATTTGGCAAGCTTTCTCGAGTACAGCTTTTATTTCTGGATCTTGGCATTGATTGGCCATAAAGTGCGCTTTTTTCATTCCAAGTAAGTTCCATGAAAGCATATCCTTCACATAATTTAAATCTTTGCCTGTGATCACTTGTGGCGGTGTTTGAAATACGGGCTGATTTTGAGTTTGATTTTGATTCTGTTGTTGCATATAAGAACCTCCTTCATATATTTACCACTTTATCTTTCCTTCCTCATCGGTGTTTATTCGTAAAAAAGTTAAAAATGGGATATTCAGCTCGCCTAATCCAAAAGTTTTGGCACGTAATCCAGAAATTTCGGCTGTTTATCCACGAGCTTTGCCTCTCAATCCAAAAGTTTTTGCCATTTAACCACAAGTCTACAATTCTCGACATATTCCGCGTTCTTTATTCCCTTCACATCCCCTTACGAGACGAGTGGTCAGATGAGACCCTTAAAAGGGGAAAGCGGAAAAGGGCTCACCACCTGCTCCACGGAAAGCGAGTAACCTGGAGAGGTAATCAACCACATACACAAAAAAACAAGCAGCCATTACACTGCTTGTTTTACAATTACTTATTTTACGATCCACTTTGGTCCAAGGATCGTTTGGATACGATAGAAGTTTCCATACGCTGCATTCACTTTATATGTTCCCGGATAAAGACTCGCTGCTGCCATCTTATGATTGACATTCGGTCTGTCATGCAATGGTACCTTTTGTGTGAGCGTTATGGTTTTAGTTATAGGTGTTATACGCTTTTCCCAGCGCTTGTCTCCCTCTATTGCCATATAAAGGCCTGCTTTTTTATTCCTTGTCCATTCTTCAGAAAAGATGGAGATTGGAGGATTGGTTTCACCTGCGTAAGGAGCAAGTTCAAATGTAAATCCTGGCCGCTTGAATGTTTGGATAAACCAATCTTTATATCCACCGCCGCTTGATAAATTTGTATCAGGTGGAATAAGTCTATAACCTGTCATATTGCTAAGCGTCGTACCGAGTGTCTTGTCTCCTTCAAATGTATTTGTTCCATAATTAAAGTGGTAGTACAGAATCCTACCTGCTGTATGATAAGAATTCGTTATTTCAGGGTCAACCAAATAAGTAAGAGCAGAAACCGCTTTTGCTTCAGCCGTTACTAGTGGTGCTGATCCTTTGTAATCTTTGTAGGAAGGTGCTTTCGCATTATTATTGATTTGTTCCCAGCGCGCCGGATATTGTCTATTTAGATCGATGCCTTGTGCATTAGACTTCCATCTTTTAAAATCCTTACTTCCGCCATTCATCTTAATGAGGTTAGCATGTGCGGTAGATGGAAATGCTGATAATCCTTTTTGCTGAAGCGTTACTCCATCTGGATTAGTCATTGGAACGAACCAGATTGACGTATTGTTTAGTACATTTGCCACATTATAGCCATCCATCGTGCCATTCAACACGTATTTTTCACTATATTGGTCAATCATTTCCATTACGATATTCGTCGTAATCCATTCTCTGGCGTGATGAGATGCGTTGTACATAACAGTCGCATCCCCTCTGCCAAGCTTAACTGCCCATATATCTCTTCCATATGGAGTTTTCCCTAGTGAACGGTATTGGACTAATCCCGGGTATTTTTGTGCGAGCGTTTTGATATTACTTGTCATTGTTTCATATGTATACGTTTGATTTGGATTAACGTAGCTTGCAGCTTCTATTTTATTATTCCAGCATGTTAGGTTAACAAGCAGCATCCCCATAAACAAAATAAATCCCTTTTTCAAAGAATTCTCTCCTTCCAAATTATATTATTATTTGAATATATTAATAGTATAGATAAGAGAAGATATTGCTTCGCATGAGGATAGTAGCCTTTACTATTTCAATTTGTTTACTAGAAATAAGTCTAATCTCATAGATATTTGGTATTTAAAAACAAAAGATAATACTTCCCCTGAATTTTAGTGGAATTTGGTTTTGATTGGTTCAAATTATGGGAAGAGTAGTAGGGCGGAGATGACAAAATACGAGGGATGCAGATGAAAAAAAACAATGATAACAGTCGTAATAAAAAAGCGGATATACCTGATCGGCAGTACTTTTTCCCAGTTCAGATTATCGAATACTTTATTGAAGAAGGCAAAGCCTCGTTACAGATTACGAACTTAGCTCAATTTATATTGTCTTTCATGGCAGGAGCATTCATTGCTTTTGGAGCATTAGGTTCCGTGCTCTTATCAATGAATGTAGATACACCTGGTCCGTATAACCTTCTAGCAGGTGTTGGATTTGCTATAGGCTATGCCATGATCTTTTTGTCAGGTTCCATTCTTTTTACCGAAATTAACATCCTATTGCCAAGTTATATTTTACAAAGCAAGTTTTGGATCAGCAAAAAGGTTCTTCGGTTTTGGGGAATTTGTTACATCGGAAACTTTCTCGGAGCCCTATTTGTTGGATTTCTCTTAAATCTTTCTGGATCGTTAGACAAAGAGTTTTACGATGGACTTTTAAAATTCATGGAAAAAAAGATGCAGTTTACAGATCGAGGGACTTGGGGATGGTTTCAAGTTCTGTTCTCTGGAATACTTGCAAACTGGCTTATCGGTATCGCAGCTGTTCTTGCTACTGCAGCCCGTGATGTAATGGGAAAAATATTCGGAATCCTATTGCCTGTCATTATTTTCGAAGCCGGAAATTTTCAGCACGCGGTAGCAAACATGGGGTATTTTAGCATCACGGTTCTTGAAGGCTTCGAATATAGCTGGTACGAATTTATATTTCTAAATTTAATTCCTGCCTCGATCGGAAATCTTATTGGAGGCGGTATTTTAGTATCTCTCTTACTTTCATTTGCTTTTAAAGAAGATATTGATGATGACATCATAAAAGAGGAAGAAGAGGAAGTGGACAAGATCACTCATAAAATGAATAAATAGTTAAGCCTAAACACTTTTATTGTCATGTACAGTAAAGGTGTTTTTTGTTAGAGTTCAAATAGAAGTAGCTATTAAAAAGCTTTAGTAACGTTAACAAAGTTAAAGAGAAAAGGATGAACGGGTTTGCCTAACTATACAAGAATTGCTTTTTTATATGTGGCCATAGGTGCTACACTATGGGGAATCATAGGTTTTTTCGTAAAAGAATTAGCAGAATACGGTTACACGCCTTTACAAATCGTTTATTTGAGAGCGACAAGTGCGTTTCTACTGTTTCTTTTTTGGATTTTGATTCAGCATCCTGCTCTTTTGAAAATCAAGCTGACTGATACTTGGTATTTCTTTGGCACAGGAGTATTGAGTGTTTCCTTTTTTAATTGGTGCTATTTCACCACTATTCAAACCTCTTCACTCGCCATTGCTGCTATTTTGTTATATACAGCTCCAGCTTTTGTTCTTTTAATTTCTGTTTTTGTGTTTAAGGAACGGTTAACACGCCAAAAAGTATTTGCTCTTTCTGTAACATTTCTCGGATGTATTTTAGTATCTGGATTATTTTCATCGCAACTTGGACTTTCTATGAAAAGCTTATGGATTGGATTAGGAGCGGGGTTTGGTTATTCGCTTTATAGCATTTTCGGCAAGCTCGCCGGTAAGAAATATGAAACATTGACCATCAGTTTTTATACTTTTTTATTTGCAGTGATTGCTCTTTTTCCGATTAGTGATATTTCTTCTGCTGAAATGAACATGTTCGATACATCTGTCATGCTAAACATTATTGGACTAGGTCTGTTTCCTACCGTCCTCGCTTATTGGTTTTATACACAAGGATTAAAACAGCTCGAAGCTAGTAAGGCAGCCATTGTATCTACGGTTGAACCTGTTGTAGCAACCATAATGGGATTAGTGTTATATAATGAATCTATTTCATTCATTCAGACGTTTGGTATCTTACTCGTACTTGGTGCAGTTCTTTTCATTCAAGAACGAAAACCTAAAACAGTAGAGACTATTACTAGTACACATTAAAAAGGTGCAGCCTGAGAGCTGCACCTTCTGTTTTCTTATAGAATCGAACTTAAAAAGTCTTTCGTTCGCTGTTCTTTTGGATCATTAAACAGTTCACCTGGTTTTCCTCTTTCCCAGATTTGGCCGTCATGCATGTATACAACTTCGTCTGCCACTTCTTTGGCAAACCCCATCTCATGTGTAACTACAACCATCGTCATGCCTTCTTGCGCCAATTCTTTCATGGTTGCTAATACTTCTCCAACTAGCTCAGGATCGAGGGCTGAAGTAGGCTCATCAAACAGCATGATATCCGGTTTCATGGCAAGTGCTCTAGCAATTGCTACACGTTGTTTTTGTCCCCCTGATAGTTTCGCAGGATACACATCAGCTTTATCTGACAATCCAACTTTACCAAGTAAGGAAATTGCCTCTTTTTTCGCTTCAGCTTTATTCTTATTTTTCACCATAACCGGAGCTTCCATAACATTTTCTAATACTGTTTTATGCGGAAACAAATTAAAGTGCTGAAAAACCATCCCAACTCGTTGTCGAACTTCATTTAGGTTATGTGATTTAGGATCTATTTCTTCCCCTTCAATAACAATCTTTCCGCCGTTCTTAATCTCTAGGAAATTGATACACCGAAGCAATGTACTCTTTCCTGATCCACTGGCTCCGATTAATACAACAACATCACTTTCATGAACTTCTAAGTTTACTTCTTTTAATACTTCTAAGTCACCAAAACTCTTCTTCAGATTTTCAATGCGTATCATTTCTTTTTTCATAGAATGCGCCTCCTATTCCCCAGCTGAGAGTTTCTTTTCTAACAGATTAACCAGTAGTGTGAAAAGAAGGACGAGTATTAGATAATATAGACCAACAATAATTAAGTAAGTCATTTCGTCAAACGTTCTGGATCCTTGGGTTGTCGCTATGCTAAACAATTCATTTAGTGCGATAAAAGACGCCAAAGAAGAATCCTTTAATCCAATAATGAATTGGTTCCCAAGTGGAGGAAGTGCTCTTTTAAACGCTTGCGGCAAAATGATTCTTCTCATCGTTAAACCGTATGGCATACCTAGAGAGCGTCCAGCTTCCATTTGGCCTTTATCAACAGACTGGATGGATCCTCTAAAAATCTCTGCAATATATGCACCATTATGCATAGCAAGTCCAAAAGCAGCAGACCAGAACGCTGAAATTCCAAGTTCAGCAAGTCCAAAATAGAAGATGAAAATCTGGACGATTAAGGGTGTTCCGCGAATAAGTGCAATATAAATATTTGCAATCCAATTTAGTATCTTAATTCCCGAAATTTTAAAAAGGGCAAAAACTAGCCCGATACCAGTACCAATCAGAATGGAAACAAAGGTAAGTTTTAACGTTATCCAAAGCCCCTTTATGAAGAGCGGATAACTTTCTATCAATACATCTAAAATGTGCGCGAGATCAAACATGCCTTAGTCCTCCCCTTTTATTCTCTATTTAAAGGTTGTTACAGTGTGATATAAAGAAAGCCGCCCTGCAATTCAGCACATGCGGACGGCTCACACCATTATTCAGGCTTTTTCGTGATATCAGCACCGATGTATTCTTTACTAAGTTTTTCGAGTTCACCACTATCTTTCATTTTCTTCAAAGCTTCGTTGATCGCTTTTAGCAATTCTTTATCTTCTTTTTTAACAGCGATCGCCTGTTCACTCGTACCTAGCTGCTCTTGTTCAACAATCTTAAAACCTTTTTCAATCGCTTGTTTTCCTGTGATTGCATCAGTAATAACTGCGTCATGTTTTCCTTCACTTAACGCGCGCAATGCTGTAGCATCACTGTCATAATTTTTAATTTGGTCTGTAAAATCTTGTGCAGATTTTTCATAGGTAGAGCCTTTTGAAACAGCAACTTCTTTCCCTTTTAGATCTTCTTTCGTTTTAATATCACTATCTGGTCTTGTAAAAATAACTGGACCTGAGTAATAATATGGCTCGCTAAAATTCACTGCTTGCTTTCGGTCTTCAGTGATTGTATGGCTTGCCACTGCTGCGTCAAAACGATCTGCCTTTATTGCCGAAACAGCGCCATGAAATTTAAATTTCTCTGGAACGGCTTTTAAACCAAGTTCATCTGCTATGGCTTTTCCTACGGCCACATCAAAGCCTGTTAAATCCCCATTGCTATCAACTGAACTAAACGGAGGGAATTCTCCGGAGACAATAAAATTAAATTCTCCATCATTTTTTAACTCAATACCTCCATCACTTGACTCACCGCTGCCACATGCAGCTAGTACAAACATAGAAAACACAACTGCTAAAATACTAATTCTCTTTTTGAAATCTTTCATTCTTATCCTCCTTGAATATCCCTTTTTGTAAGAACCCCTACTAAACAAGGGTAGCACGAATTTCTAACATTCTCAATTTTATGTAGATTCTAACCAGTCTTAAAGCTCAGACTTTTCATGCTTCTCTCTACATTTACCCTTATTAAAAAAATCATAAACACTTATTTAGCAAGCAAAAAAACGCCCTTCAGTCAGACTGAAGAGCGTTTAACCACTTAGGGTAAAAGTTTAGTAGGCAGAAGAATCGTAACGGTCGTTCCAATATCTAATATACTTTCAAAGGTGATGTTGCCATGGTGATTTTCAATGATCTTCAACGAGACCATTAATCCCAAACCTATACCTTTTTCTTTGTTTGAATAAAATGGTTCTCCAAGTCTTGCAAGCCGCTCCTCGCTAATACCCACACCTTGGTCTGTAACTTTTATAAAAACATATCCTTCATCATATGAACCTGTTTCTACAAAGATCGTCCCGCCGCTATGCATGGATTCAATCGCATTTTTGATGACATTAATAATGACTTGTTTGATCTGGTTTCCTTCACAAAGTATTTGTGGAACATTCATGAAGTGTGTTTCAAATTGAACATTGTTGAGGTTTGCTTCTGAATCAAGCAGTGTAATACTTTGTTTTATAAAATCATTAACGTTTCTTTGCTGAAAGAACGTTTCTTGGTGTGGTTTAGCCAAGACTAAAAATTCAGTGATGATCGATTCAATTCTATCCATCTCTGATAAAATAATTTCACTATGCAAATCGTCCATATCAGGTTTCATCAATTGGACAAATCCCTTAATACTTGTAAGCGGATTGCGGATCTCATGCGCAATTCCTGCAGCAAGTTCACCCACTACCGTCAATTTATCCGACTTTCTGAGGAGTTCTTCCTTTTCCTTGAGTTCTGTAATATCCTCGGAGATTCCTGCTATTCGATAAACCTCATTTTGATCATTGGTTATCGGAAACGCTCTCGTTCTAATCCAGCGGACTTTTTTACTCTTGCTTTGTATACGATATTCAATCTGAGATTCACTTTGTGCAATGATATGAATAAAGCCTTCAACTGCCTCTTTATCTTCAGGATGAACATCTGTAAACACAGATTCAAACGCTGCAGATTCTGTATCCCATATTTGTTCATACGCTTTAGAGATGTATAGAAGCTCTCGTGTTCCGTAATCTTGCATCCAGAACACGTCTTTCGCGTTTTCAGCAAACTGACGAAATCTTTCTTCGCTCTCCCGAAGTCCGAGTTCCATTCTCTTGCTTTCTGTTATATCTCTTGAAACACCTACAATTCCCTCAACTTGACCTAGATCATTTTTAATCGGAGAGAGAATCGCTTGGTAATAGAGGCGTTCACCATCTCGTACATTGCTCCATTCATAAATCTGGGATTTTCCTTGTAAAACAAGATGACAGGCTTGTTCTTGACCTTCTGCAATAGCATCTCCAAATACTTCTCTAATCGTCTTGCCTAAAAAATAGGACGGCTTTACGCCATGTTTCTTCATCCATCTTCCATAAATTCCTGTATGTACAAAGTTATGATCTAATGTAAAAACTGTGTCTTCCAAAGAATCAACTAGTGAGTAAAACCGTTCCTGGCTGCGGTTTAATTCTTTTTCTGTTACCTTTAACTTATGATTGTCTATTATGGTGAGGACAAGGTTTTCGAGTCTATTGTAAGCATCCAAAATAGGGGCTATCGTTACCGATAACCACTTAACCTTACCCGAATTTTGGCATACTATCTTGAGATCCATCTGATGAGTTTTTTTCTTTTGCCTTGCAAATTCTAAATAGATTTCTTTAAATAATGATTCTTTACATTTATGTTGATCCATAACATCAAATGGAAGATTATTAAGAAACATACCCTCTACTTCCTCTGCGGACAGCTCTAACATACTGTACGCCTTTGCATTGGCGTAAAGAATTTTGCTGGATTGTTCTAGTACGATAATTCCGCTATCCACGGCTTCATAAAAGGTATGCATCAGTTGTTTTTTATTCTGTAATTCAAACGAAGTTTCTCGCATAGGCTACATCCTTGTGGATTATTTTTAATATATTTTTACAAGAATTGTCTTTTCTCTATTTTTCTATTAAATACAATAAATTACAAGAGTTAATTTTATAAGAGGTTTATAAAGCAGATTCAGCAGCACTGTTGCTTGAAAATTTTCAATGGCATGTCCCTCTATAATTCACACAGATTTTTATGCTGTGTACTTTTATACTTCAATTCATAATGCATGCTATGTAAACCAAGAGGATTAATTTTATATTTTTTGAGGTAAAAAGATTTATAATCCATCTAGAACCATTTTTTGTTCCATGTTCCAGGGAACTACCGAATATCCCTGCTGCCTCATGATAGTACATTTATTCCAAATGAATAAATACACAATTTAAATCTCATAAAATATGAAATTATAGAATAGGGTAAAAAATAACGATTTGGAGGTCTCAATATGATCCTTTTTTCTATCTTCTGCTTAATTGCTTTCTATCTTTTAACGGTACATGATTCAAAGAAAGTGAAACAAGTGATCTGGCCAGTCTATGGAATCATAGCATTGGTGTGTATAATCAGTTTATTTACTTTAAATCCTGATACTGCCACTTATATCTTTTGGGTAAGAATATTCTTCATGCTGTTAGTGGTGCCAGTATTAATTCTTGTCATCCGCAAAATCTGGCAGATCAGTTCAGAAACTTCAAATTGGGTTCAATACACAGTAGCCATTCCAGTATCATTACTTTTTGTCTTAACGCTCTGGTTGTGCTGGAACATCTTCCCCATCGTGTTGTATATCTTTTAAAGAATAAATTCGTATACAAAAAAAAGCGTCTTAGGATTATCTCTAAGGCGCTTTTCTTGTTCAATACGTCGAGAGTCCTCTCCGAGTGGACATAGAAGAACTATTTGTCTTTTTGTGGGGTCTGTCCCCCCTGCATGAGCGAGAGCACTTCTTTTACAATGGTGTTGATCTTTTGGTTAATAAATTCATCTCCAAAGCTTTCTTTTGCTTGTCTGATCGCCGAAATTACATCTTCGTCATATTGAATTAACTCTTCATCATCTTCTGCTTCATTATACAAGTCGATCATGCTGTCTAATCCTTCTTGCATCCGATCTATAGCTTCACTGTATTTTTCCCGATCCTCTTTATTGTATTTCAACTTTATCACCCATTCACAGCTTTTCCATCTATTTGAACTATCAAACTTCGTAAACATTTACACACGTGACTTTTATCTCTATTTTTTCAAGTAAAAGTATACTATAATAATTTGGTTATTATTATCTTGAAATATATTATTTTACATATGTAATGGAAGGAGGGGGAACAATTGATTCGCCGGTGGTTTAGTAGAAAGAATAAACCCTTGCAGCCTGCTTTAGAATCGCGGTCTTCAAGTTCATCTGTAAGTCTATGTACAAACAGCGTAAGAGAACCAGATCCTGTAAAGGAAATCTCACATTTTAAAATGCGGTTAAAGGAATTTGGAATTGATTTTAGCCACTTGGTCTCCAGCACTCCTAAAGAGCTTGTAAATAGACAGCAAGCCATTGAAGTTGCTGAGGAAATTGCAGCAGATCCTGAAATGCGCAACTACTTTTTAACATGGAAACGATTGCCCCTTCTTCACAGCGAGAGTACTCAGCACCAGAAACTCACCATGAAGAGGCAGCGAGAATACATAACCGCACTTACACTCATCTTTATTGAAAATTATCATGTGTTATTGCAATATGTGCCGGGCACAGGAGGAAAACACTAATGAACAAAGCGATTATTGTAGAAGTGAGCAAGCGTCACCTCATCGTTCTGGCTGAAGGCGGCGAATTTAAGAAAGTTAGAAATACAGGTGCATCCTATTCAGTAGGTCAGGAAGTCATGCTGCCTGTTACAGAAGAGAAAAGTCGTTCGATTTTTTCTGGTTTGATTAACTGGAAAACAGGTACCGCGGTTGCCTTAGCTATTTTTCTGCTGTTCTTCCAAATTCTTTCGCCAGTCTCAGGACCGGGAGTTTATGCATATGTTGGAATGGATATGGATCCTAGTTTGGAATTGAAAATTGACGAGGACATGAAAGTACTTGATATCTTTGCCTATAATCAGCAAGGTAAAATGGTGCTCGAACGAATGAATGATTGGAAGAATAGAGATATCGAATATGTAACAGACCTCATATTTGATAAGTGCAAAGAACTTGGTTATTTACAAACAAAAGAAGAAGTTTTGATTACCACAACTCTGTCTGAAGAGATTCCTGCTGATAAAGAAATAGAAATGAAGCAGCGAGTAAACGAAGTCATAACAAAGACCGCTAAAAAGAAGTCCGTTGAAATGACAACCATTGTTATGAGTTCCAAAGAACGTGAAAAATCCAAAAAGATGAAAATGTCACCTGGGCATTATGCCATCTATACCGCTGCTAAGAAATCAGGCATTAAGATAACAAAAAGTGAAATTTCGGGTCAAACGATTGAAAAGATTTCTGAAAAAGTCGGTCCAATTAAAGAGCTTTTAAAAGAGGAGATTCAGCCTGTAGCTGACTCAGCTAAAAAACAAGAAGACCTTGTATATGAGCCGCCTCTTCCAATTCTAGATCAAAAAGAAAAAGAGCAAAAAGTAAAAAAAGAAAAGCCTGCTTTACCCATTCAAGAAAAGATAGAAGAAACTCATAAAAAGAAAACTATTGAATCACCAACGACTCACATTGTCATTCCTGCTGCTCCACAAAAGGAAGAAAAAAAGGCAGCTGAACCTGTTAAAAGAGAACAAGGGCACGAAAAGCCTAGTCCTCCTCCTACAGCAGCTGTAAGTGGTCATGAAAAAGATGTACCAAATCCACCTGTAAAAGATATTCCTGCGGCTATTGCACCGCCTAAAGATAAAAAATTGAAGGAAGAGAAACCAAAGCAGGAAAAACCGAAAGAAGACAAACCTAAGGAAGAAAAATCGAAAGAGGATAAGCCAAAAGAAGATAAGCCAAAAGAAGAAAAACCAAAAGTAGATCTGCCGAAAGAAGAAAAAATAATAGTAGATCCACCGAAAGAAAACGAAACTCCTCCTAATCCTGTATCTGAACCTGTTCAAACCAATCCACAACCAATAGAACAGTGGATATATATTGAGATTGTTGTTAATGGGAACGTCATAACCGTAAAAATTAAGACAGATTCAAACGTATCAACGGAAGAGTTAAGAAAACAAGCTTTAGCCCTTATAAATCATAATTCTTTAATACAGCAACAATGTTCCAAAACTGCTTCATCTTTTCAGCAAAAAGTTGAAAAAGAAGAAATTGCAAGTGTAACAGAACAGCTAGACGCTGCAGATTCGGAAGACCCAGCCCCAACAAATCTACATACTCTGCAAGCTTCATGATAGAAAAACCTCTGGTAAATTGTTAAATGAACCAGAGGTTTTGTTTTTTTCACTTTCGTATAAATCCGTATCCTCTTTGGCAATAGTGTTAATAGGAGGAGAGTGTGTTTATATGCGTGCCATGTATTATGCATATTTGAGATTGCCTATGCTGGTTAGGCTTGGTATCATTCTGTTTATTATTTTATTCTCTAGCGCTGTTTTAGCTCACCTCTTTGAAAAAGACACGTTTCCAACCATTTTTGAAGGTTTTTACTGGGCTGTTATTACAGCTGGAACGGTAGGTTATGGTGATTACGCACCACATACAAATGAGATAAGGCTGCTTGCTATATTTCTTGTCTTTTTAGGAGGATCATTTTTAGCCTTTTTAACTGTACACTTTGCCAGCGCTGTTGTTAAAAATGAAAATCGATTTCTTGAGGGGAAAAATATGTATAAAAACAAAGACCATTTTATAATCGTTGGGTGGAATGAACGTTCAAGACATACGATTCAAGCGATCAAAGACAAAGTAAAAACCAATCATATCGTTTTAATTGATGAGTCTCTAGAAGCAAACCCTTTATACTTGGAAGGCGTTCATTTTATTCATGGCAAATCAAGTGAAGATTTCACGTGGATCAAAGCTCATATACAAAAGGCACATACGGTTCTCATTACAGCAGATGCCAACTTAAAGGAAGTTGAAGCCGATCGAAACACGATTCTTTCTGTTCTGACAGCTCGCGGATTAAGTGCAACAGTAGCTATTCATGCAGAAATACTAACAACTGAGCAAGCAACAAATGCGAAACGTGCGGGTGCCAATCATATTATTCAAACATCAAATCTTGCTTCACATGAGATGGTGTTAAGTCTTGAAAGAGAGCTCATATAAAAACAGATAGGACAAGGCGCCTATCTGTTTTATTAATTCAATAGAGCTGTTTCTATTTTTTGCACCAAGTCTTTACCAATACCAATCCATTTCTTATCGATGGTCGCATCTGGATCTTGCGGCTCTGAAAACTGATTAAAACTACCCGATATGTTACCAGTTTCAGCGTTATCATCTAATCCAACCTGGTATTTATGAGCCAATAGAAAAGGTTCCCCTAATTGAATGACTGTATCCTTTTTGTCCAATTCCCCATCTACCGCTTTAAAAGGAATTCTTAAAAACGTGTATCCAACTTCATCATCGAGTTTATAATCAAAATATCCATGATCATAATCCCAGTTTCCTCCGTATGAAAAGCCCATTCCTTTCATTACTTCCTCTGCTTCGTTTAAAGCACATAATTCATTCTCAAGTCTGCTTTTTATAGGTTTCATAATGGTCCCTCCTACATATTCTACTGTTTAGCGTATCCAAATCTTGTATAGATTATTTGAACGTTTCTATATGGAAGGGGTTGATTTCCGTTCCAGGTGCTCGCTTTCCGCGGGGCAGGCGGTGAGCCACATTCGTACGTTTCACTCTAAAGTGTCTCACCTGCCCGCATCAAGGAAGTAATCTTGCTCCTGCGTCTACATGTTCATGCTACCGTAGTATGCTTCCTCGTCGCATGCCTTGCGAGAAGATTTTCATATGGTAGGCACGCACCTTACACTCCACTCAACTGTCACAGAAGTAAATTAAAAATGAGGTTTGAAAGCAACAATCTTATAAAAAAGAACTTTCAAAAAATGAAAAAAAGGCATAGAAAAAACCTGACTCTAAAGAATAAAGAGTCAGGTTTTTAAACTTATAGGCGTTTTTCTAGTTCTTCTTTTTCTTTTTCAAACCCAGGCTTACCAAGAAGAGCAAACATGTTTTTCTTGTATGCTTCTACACCTGGTTGATCGAATGGGTTAACTCCTAACAAGTATCCACTCACCGCACATGCTTTTTCAAAGAAATAAACCATATACCCGAAGTGATACGGCGTCATCTCAGGGAGACTTACGATTAAGTTTGGCACTCCGCCATCAGTGTGTGCAAGCAATGTTCCTTGGAACGCTTTTTTGTTTACAAAGTCCATCGTTTGCCCAGCAAGGAAATTAAGCTTATCTAGGTTTTGATCATCTTCTTCGATCTTGATTTCCTCACGTGCTTGATCTACATATAGAACCGTTTCAAAAAGATCCCGGCGTCCCTCTTGTACATATTGCCCCATTGAATGAAGATCGGTAGTGAAGTCTACAGACGCAGGATAAATTCCCTTGTAGTCTTTCCCTTCACTCTCACCGTATAGCTGTTTCCACCATTCAGACACATAGTGCAGTCCTGGCTCGTAGTTAACCATTAGTTCGATCGTCTTCCCTTTGTTATAAAGCGCATTTCGAACAGCAGCATACTGATATGCTTGGTTTTCTGCAAGCTTAGGGTTATTGAAGTCTGCTGCAGCTTCTTTAGCCCCATTCATCATCTCTTCAATATTAACTCCGCTTACTGCAATCGGCAGAAGGCCTACAGCCGTAAGAACGGAGTAGCGTCCACCCACATCATCAGGAATAATGAATGACTCATAGCCCTCTTCGTTCGCTAATGTTTTAAGTGCTCCTTGAGCTTTGTCTGTAGTCGCATAGATGCGCTTACGAGCTTCTTCTTTTCCATACTTTTCTTCTAGGAACTTTCTAAAGATACGGAACGCAATAGCAGGTTCAGTTGTTGTACCTGACTTAGAGATCACATTAACGGATACATCTTTGTCTTTTAGTACATCAAAAAGCTCTTTAACATAAGTGGATGAGATGTTTTGGCCTGCAAAGAACACTTGTGGCGTCTTGCGGTCTTCTTTTGATAAAAGGTTATAAAAAGAATGGTTTAGCATCTCAATAGCTGCGCGTGCTCCTAAATAGGAGCCACCAATTCCGACAACGATCAAAACATCAGAGTCATCTTTAATCTTTTCAGCACTTTTTACGATGCGGCTAAACTCTTCACGGTCGTAATTCTCAGGAAGGTCAACCCACCCCAAAAAGTCATTACCTGCACCTGTTTTTTCATGGATAGCGTTATGAGCAGCTTCTACAGCACCTGTAAGATAATCTACTTCATGCTGACCAATAAAAGACAGTGCCTTGCTATAATCAAAACTTAGCTTTTTTGTCATATGTAAGCCTCCTAAAACAATCATTATTCTTTCACTTTATACAAGTACAACATTCAAATCAAGAAACCATGTAAATGTAATCGGTTTCTTGACAAAAGACGAAATATTCAAAAAGCAGCCATATAAAAAGAAGGACTAATCCCCTCTTATTATATGGCTTACTCTTCTAAACCCTTGCGTCATTGAATTTACTCTGTTCCTTCAATGAAAAGTTATAAGCAAGCAACTTGGAACAATCAACCACTTCAGAGATAAACAAAATTATTACGAAAAAGGCTTTTATAAAGCTCTTTCCTTATTGATCGTTGCTTTCAATTTCTGTCTTCTATGAATGTTGATTGGAGTGTAAGATGCGAGACTCCTCGAAAATTGAACTTCAAATTTTCTTCGTGCGATGTGTCGCTGCCGAAGCCTTCCTTGTCCTGCGGGACAGGCGGGCAGTCCGAAAAGTGGAAGTGGCTCGTTCAGTCCCGACAAGCAAAAGGTGAATGGGCAAGGAAGGCGCACTTTGCCTTTTTGACCGTTTAACTTTTGACCTCGAGGGGCTAGCCACTGCAACTAGACAGGTGAGACACTTAAAAGTAAAACGTTCGAATGTGGCTCACCGCCTGCCCCGCGGAAAGCGAGCATCTGAAACGGAAATCAAACACTTCCAAAAGCAACAAAGATTTACAAAAAGGCTTTTTATAATGACATTCTTAAGATGTTTAATACATCTTCTTTATTCTGGCTGTTGAAATTACCGAACTCTCCTCTAGCTATTGCTTTATCTGCAATGAGGTCAAGCTTGGAGTCATCTATATCATAATCTTTCAATGCATTTGGTGCCCCTAATGAAGTCCAGAAAGCCGATAAGCGGTCAATTCCTTCAAGAGCAACTTCTTTATCCGATTTGCCCTCAGGATCAACATCAAAAACGCGAACAGCAAGCTGTTTGAATCGTGATACATCAGTATCCACGTTGTGTCTCATCCAATTCGGGAAAAGAATTGCTAATCCGCCTGCATGCGGAATATCGTAAACAGCTGAAACAGCATGTTCAATGTTATGACTGCCCCAATCACCGCGCAGACCCATTTGAAGTGTACCATTTAACGCCATAGTTCCACTGTATAAAATGGTCTCACGTAACTCATAGTTTTCAAGATCTTCCAAAAGCTTAGGTGCAGCTTCCATCACGGTTAAAAGAATCGATTCAGCAAAACGATCTTGCAATGGTGTATTTTTAGCGTTATGGAAGTATTGTTCAAAAACGTGAGACATCATGTCTACAATTCCATAAATCGTTTGATCTTTCGGTACTGAGAATGTGTTCTTCGGATCTAATATTGAGAACTTAGGAAATACGAGAGGGCTGCCCCATCCATACTTTTCCTGGGTCTCCCAATTTGTAATAACCGATCCTGAGTTCATTTCAGATCCTGTTGCAGCTAAAGTTAGAACAGTTCCAAATGGAAGAGCTTCCTGAGGTTGAGCTTTTAGCGTAATAAGATCCCAAACATCGCCATCGTATTTCGCTCCTGCTGCAATTGCTTTTGTACAGTCGATAACACTGCCTCCACCAACGGCTAACAATACGTCAATTCCTTTTTCTTTACAGATTTCTACACCTTTACGGACTGTAGAAACTCTAGGATTCGGTTCAACTCCTGAGAGCTCACTTACATCTGCATCCATTTTTTCTAATTCATTCATCACTTCATCGTACAAACCATTACGCTTGATGCTACCTCCACCATAAACAACAAGTACTTTCTTGCCATACTTCCCTAATTCATCTTGTAAAGTTTGAATTTGATTTTTTCCAAATACCAATCGAGTTGGATTGTAATATATATATTCGTTCATCATAATCTCTCCTTCTTGCATGGTTTAACACGTATTATGTGGGACAGGAAAGGCAATGTAAAGCAATAAGCTTACCGAATACTAGGATGTGTTTTTCAGCTTTGTTTCATGCCATGAATTTAGGGAATGTATAAATAAAGTAAAATATTGACACCCTAAAAGTGCGTTCTATTCATATTATTGATTGGAGGATGTAACATGAGTGGATTACAACGCTTTGCCTTAGCATTAGTGATTATCGGAGCGATTAACTGGGGTCTTATCGGATTTTTTCAGTTTGATTTAGTTGCTGCTATTTTTGGCGGCCAAGACGCAGCTCTTGCCCGTATCGTTTATGGTCTTGTAGGGCTTTCCGGTTTGTATTGTTTAACATTGTTATTTAAACCTTCTGAAGAACTTAGCCGTGAAGGTCATACCGAACATAACCGCGTTTAATAATGGATACAAAAAAAAACCTCTCAAATGAGAGGTTTTTTTACATTATTTTTTAAGGCGCTTGTTAAGTTGAGCCTGACGGTCTGTAGACTCTTTCAACCAATCTTTAAGTTTCGCTTCAAGAGTGTTGAAACCTTTGTTAGCGTCTTGATTGTTTGTGCTGCTCTTTTTGTTGTTGTTATTAAATCCACCTGGGCGGCGTTCTTTTTTAGGTGCAGGAGCTGGAGCTTCCTGTGTTTGTCGGATGGACAGTGAAATCTTCTTGCTGTCTTCGTCAACAGAAAGAATTTTTACTGACACAACGTCCCCAACACTTAGTGCATCGTTAATGTCTTTAACGAAACCATGAGAAACTTCAGAAATGTGTACAAGACCTTGTACATTATCATTTAATGCAACGAACGCACCAAAAGGCTTAATGCCTGTAACTTTACCTTCAACAATGCTACCTACTTCAAAATTCATGAAAACACTCCTAACTATTTTTTAACCTGTTAAGTATAACATAAGTAAATCATACAAGCAAAACTAATAAAAGGAGGGTTTTATTGGTTAGTAACCGTCATTTCATGAGCTTGATTAGGTTTGATTAAAAGGTCATCGCCAAAACTATACGTTTTCTCAATATTAATCTGATGCCATAACATGAACATAAGCACAGTCCAGATCTTTCTGCTGTAATCTCCTCGGCCAGAACGGTGTCCTTCTAAAAGATCTAAAACAATACCCTTATTTAGATATTGGTCTGTAGCGCTTGTATGAATCAACTGCTTAGCCCAATCATACATCTCGTTTTTAAGCCAATGACGGATGGGTACAGGGAATCCTAATTTCCGGCGATGCAGTACAGAATCAGGTACAATACCTTTCATCGATTCTCTCAATGCATATTTGGTAGTGCCGTTTGTAACGGTAAGATTTGGATGCAATTGTGAAGCCACAGAGAACACTTCTTTATCAAGAAATGGTACACGAAGTTCTAATGAATGTGCCATCGTCATCTTATCTGCTTTCACAAGGATATCGCCTCTCATCCATGTATGCAGGTCGATATATTGCATTTTGTGGACATCATGAAATTGCCTTGCTTGCTCGTATAGTGGTTTTGTGACATTTTTATAGTTATAAGCAGAACGATACTGCTTTAATAGCCTGCTCTTCTCTGTTTCTGAAAACATTTTAGCATTTCCGATATAACGTTCTTCAATGGTCATGCTTCCACGTTCCATAAAGCTCTTCCCTTTAACTCCTTCAGGAAGCATACCAGCAATCGCAGCCAATCCTTTTGAAATCCCTTTTGGCAACGAAGAAAGATGTCTTAATGAATGGGGCTCATGGTATATATTGTAGCCTCCAAAAAGCTCATCTGCTCCTTCACCAGATAGAACGACAGTAACATGTTTTGCGGCTTCTCGCGCAACAAAATATAGCGGTACAGCAGCAGGATCTGCTACAGGGTCATCCATATGCCAGATGATTTTTGGGAGTTCTCTCATAAATTCTTCTGGCTTAACAAGATAATGGATATTCTCAACGTTCAATGCAGCAGCAGTCTGAACTGCGACATCGATTTCACTAAAACCTTCTCTTTCAAATCCTACTGTAAACGTTTTTAAAGAAGGATGAAGTTCACTGGCTAGTGCTACGATCGTGCTTGAATCAATACCACCAGAAAGAAAAGCACCTACAGGTACGTCAGAACGCATATGAACTCTTACAGAATCACGCATTACTGAGCGTATCATATCTTTTGCTTCTTCAAGCGGCATGTTTCTTGGTGTGAAATTGGGTCTCCAAAAAGGTTTGATCGCTAATGGTCTTCCCGCTTTTTTCACAAAATAATGTCCTGGCTCTAGCTTTTTAATGTTCTTTGTTATCGTCATCGGCTCAGGTACAAACTGATAGGTTAAATAATGGTGAAGTGCTTCTGCATCAACTTCTTGTTTTTCTTTTACTAGGGTAATACTCTTCTTTTCAGATGCACAGAATAAACCATCTTCATCTTCTAGGTAGAAGAAAGGTTTGATACCGAATGGATCTCTAGCTCCAAAGAGTTCTTTTGTTTCTTTGTCCCAAATCAAAAATCCAAACATACCTCGGAGTTCAGTGAAAGCATTTTCTCTTCTTTCGCTGAAAAGTGCCAAAATAACCTCAGTATCTGAATGGGTTTTGAATTCGAATCCTTTTTCCTCAAGTTCTTTTCTTATTTCAACATAATTATATATTTCACCGTTAAAAATAATCCAATAACGATCATCCTCATAGGATAATGGCTGTTTGCCGCTTTCTATATCTATGATGCTGAGTCGGCGAAAACCAAAGCGAACATACTGATCAACAAAATGACCACTGTCATCAGGACCACGATGAGTAATTATATTCGTCATATTTATTAATTGTTCTGTTTCTTTCTGTTCTACCGTCTCAGGTGTATTTAGCATATACCCAATAAAACCGCACATTTTCAAGTTCCTCCCCAAAACAGTTCAAATGTCCACTTTTCATTTATTAAACCAAGTTATTTAATTGGTTTTCCAGAATATTAATTAAATCCCTTTATATGTGAATGAACTTCTTTATTATACATCCGTAATCCCCAATCTTCACTACATTTTTGTTAATAAAATGAAAAACAAGAAATCTGTACTATATTTGTCGAGAAAAGCAAAATAAAAGTTACACTCCTTGACTCTAAATCATGGAATTCGGATCTAAAATACGTTCTGCTTCTTCGATTGTAAAAATCTTTTTCTCGGTTACTATTTCTTTTAATGTTTTGCCGGTTTCAAAGCTTTCTTTTGCTAAAGCTGCCGCTTTTTCATATCCGATATGAGGATTGAGGGCTGTCACAAGAGATAGGCTTTGATCAAGCCAATTTTTTATATTTTCTTGATTGGCTGTAATGTCTTTTAGGCATCTTTCTGTGAAAATGGTTATTCCATTACTTAAAATCGTAATGGATTGAAGTACATTTAAGCCGATAACTGGCATCATAGGATTTATTTCAAGCTGGCTGCCGATTGCAGCTGTAGTTACACAACTATCGTTACCGACTACTTGCGAACAGATCATGTACAAATTTTCTAAGATAACAGGATTGATCTTACCAGGCATAATCGACGAACCTGGCTGGACAGCAGGCAATGTGATTTCAGCGAGACCTGTACGTGGCCCACTGCTTAAGAGTCTGAGATCACTGGAAATTTTTATTAAATGGATTGCCAATTCTTTTAAATGTCCGCTTACAGAAATAGCTGCATTCGTATTCTGCATAAAGGCGTATGTGTTTTCGCTCTTCGAAAACGGCAGACCCGTACGTTTAGCAATCTCTTGAATAGCAAGCGCTGCATAATCGGGGTGTGCGTTGATGCCTGTCCCTACAGCGTTTCCTCCAAGACCTAACAAGTACAAAGATTTCTCCGTATGTTCCATTGCACGTTTTACTGATTCGAGCGTGCCTCTATAGCCTTTAAACTCACTGCCTAACCGAATAGGTACAGCATCCTGTAAATGCGTTCTTCCTGCCTTAATGATGTTGTGAAATTCTTGTTCTTTTTCTTCTAAAACATGGAGCAACCGGTTTAGTGCTGGATATAGAGTTTCTTGAAGTTCAGCTGCAACAGATAGTTGAATGGCAGTCGGAATCGTATCGTTGGTAGATTGGGACATGTTCACATCATCATTGGGGTGAATAAGCGAATAGTCTCCTTTTACCCCTCCGAGTATTTCTGCAGCTCGCGATGCTAATACTTCATTCATGTTCATATTTTGAGATGTTCCTGCTCCTGCTTGATAAGCGTCTACAACAAAGTGCTCATTCCATTTTCCATTTACGACTTCTTCAGCTGCTGAAATAATGGCCTCTGCTTTTTTATGATCCAATCCGTTGCATTCTTTATTGGCATATGCTGCACTTGCTTTAATAATTGCCTGTGCTTTTATAAAAGAAAAAGGCAATTGAATTCCGCTGATCGGAAAATTTTCAACCGCTCTTTGTGTTTGAGCTCCATAATAAGCTTCTTCTGGTACACGAACTTCGCCTAGAGTGTCTTTTGCAATTCGAAATTTTCCCACTTAAGTTCCCTCCTTTAAAATCCCTATAAACTTTGTATCCCCTTCTCAAAATAGATGTAATCCTTTTCCAATAAAAACCGTTTATTTTATGTAAAATTATACTGCTTACTGAAATTGATTTGAGTTAATCCCCTTTTTAGACAGGTCATTGATGATCTGTCTTTTTTCCCCAAAAAAACCGCCTATTGAATTAGACGGTTTTTGTTCTGTGCAATGAAACGACCACAGCAGGCTCTTTTTTTATAAACTTATGTTCTGTTTTGTACCCTGCTTTCTTCTGTTTCAGAAAGGTCTTTTCAGATATTGGACGGGGCCTTGACCAGGAAAGGGAGTCAAGATTTTTCCAATTATCGTGTGTAATGATTTCACTTTTGTAATAATAACAGTTGCCGCTGACGTATTCTTCGCAAATATAGCGGACTGTTTGCCGACTATGCATAACATCTCTCCATTTTTTTCTTTCATTATCCCCGCATAACAATTCATTCATACTCAAGCAAAAAAAGGCCTGAAGACCCTACCTCCAAGCCCCTTTTTTTTAGTCTCTAGTGTTCCACCACCACCAGCCACCGAAAATTAATATGAGAATAAACAAGATTATTATTACAGCCCAGATCCAACCGTAACCATAGCCGCCATAGCCGCCATATGCACCATATGCATATGGATAATAGTAAGGATAATATGGAAATGCCATCCTGCTACCTCCTTCATCTTTATGCGTTCTTACTCCTTATTAAAATATGTACGAAGTGGGTAAAGAGGAATAGAGACAAACGCACAAATTTTGATTAGAAAAGCAGGGACAAGCTTAGACGCAATATCAAAACCCAGAAGCGGTTGATTTCCGTTTCAGGTGCTTCGCTTTCCGCGGGGCAGGCGGTGAGCCACATTCGCACGTTTCACTTTTAAGTGTCTCACCTGCCCGCCTGTCCCGTAGGAGTCTCACACCTTACACTCCAATCAACTTTTCAACGATGTAAATAAGATAAAGCAAGAGCTATAATTCCCTAAGTCATCATTTATGTTTTTTCAAGAGGAAGCAAGGAATTTACGGTAGCAACAGGGCAGTAATCTGAATTGATAACGAATTAAACGCCGAAGCTCGACAATGCAAAAGCTGAGACACTTTTAGTCAAAAAATGTTTTTTCAATGATCCTTCCATAGAAATGGGTAAATAACTAATAAACAATAGTTAGACGTTTAAAGAGGAAATTATTGCACCTTTTATCTTTCAAGTACTTTGGTGAAACTATCCATAGAATTCTGTGTACGGAGGTAGGACAATCATGGCCGTTAATGAAGAGCATATTTATTCTCCAGGATATCGTTTAACTGTTAACAACGTTCAAATTTATTATGAATATTATGATCACGAAGATCCGGATGCAAAAGTAGTTGTTCTAGTTCACGGATTTTTATCCTCCACAGTCAGCTTTAGACAGCTGCTTCCTTACTTAACAAAAAAGTACAAAGTGATTGCTCTAGACCTTCCTGGGTTTGGGCAAAGTGAAAAGTCCACTAGTTTCATCTATAAACTGACGAACTATGGACAGTTAATTCTTGATTTCTTGGATCAGCTTCATATTCAAGATGTAATATTAATTGGTCATTCGATGGGTGGACAAATTTGCATGCATGCTGCAAAAAATTCTCCTAAACGGATTGAGAAGCTAATATTGCTTGGTTGCTGTTCGTATGTTAAGCGAGCAAGCCGGTCATTGATCGCTTGTTCCTACTTACCGCTGTTTACATGGGGAATGAGAAGCTGGATACAAAGAAAAGATGTGAAACAGAATTTATTATCCGTATTACATGACACTAAGCTGGTTACAGAAGAGATGATCGAAAGTTATAAAAAGCCGATCAGTGAGGCTGCTTTTATCGATTCCTTGATTCGGCTTTTAAGGCATCGTGAGGGCGATATGTGTTCACAAGAGCTGAAAGACATTCAACAGCCTGTTCTCATGATTTGGGGAAAAGAAGATCAAGTTATGCCTGTAAAAACGGGATACCGCTTAAAGCATGATCTTCCTAATGCTGAACTAATTGTCTATGAAAAATGCGGCCATTTATTAATGGAGGAAAAGCCTCAAGAAATTTGCCATGAGATAACGCGTTTTATTGAGCAAGATGAGCATGCAGCTTTGAACATAAAACATGATACAAAATAAGACCCGCTAAAACATTTCAGCGGGTCTTTATCTTTTACTTTTCACGGCTTTTCGTCATCTGCTGCCATACGGTACCGGCTGCTTCTTCTCCGCTTTGAATACGTTCAATTGCAATTTTAACTTGAAGTGCCACTTCAAATTCTGGATCTTCCTGAGCGGATTTTAATGCTGGAAGTGCAGTCTCGTCACCCACTTCAAATAGAAAACGAGCTGCACGCCACCTTACAAGTTTGTTTTTATCAGATAAGGCATCACACATAACAGGGATTGCTTTTGGATTACCTAAGTCTGACAATGCGTCTCCAGCCGTTCGTCTAACAGAAACATTTTTATCCTGAAGCGCTAGGTATAAAAGAGGAAGGACCGCTTCGTCTTCAATCATTCCCAAGTAGACAACAGCCAAACGACGTATAGAAGGCTTTTCATCTTTTAGTGCTTGTTTAAGAACCATCACGTCTTCTATCGATGGGTTCATTCGCTCTAATGCCGCATAACGCGTCTGCCAGTCCGTGTCGCGAAGCTTTTCTGCCACTTCTGAAGTAGAAACAGATGCTGTCTCCTCCACTGGAATTCCATTAGAGCTGTAAGCTTGTTTAACTAACTGCTCCAAACGCTCTTGAGGATAGACGGCTGACAGCTCTTCAGCTACCTCATTTCCTACTTGTTCGAAAGTTCCATAGCGAACTCCTTGTTCTTCCCATTGACGTTCCATTACAAGATTATCTGAAGAATCTTGGGCCTCAAGGGCTGCTTTTGCAAAACGTTCAGGTAATCCAACACGTCTTTCCTCTTGCTCCGTTCTAAGTTTGATCTGCATCGGAAGACCTCTGAACATTTGAACGAGGACTGTAATTTCAGTAATTTCATCTTCTTTTTGAGTTTCTTGATCTAATGTGTCTGAATCTTCTTCCTGACCAAACACTTTTCTAACTCCTGAAAGAACATCTTCCCACTTAGCGCGCGGGTTCCGTTCGAGCGCAATAAAATCTGCAACATGATAGATGCTTTTAACTCCATCCACCTTTAGAATTTCTTGAATAAACTCAGGAGCTTTTTGTGCATCATTTTTTGTATAATTGTAACGCTCTGTTCCAGGTAATGTTTCCGTCAGATTAATCTTCATTGAATTAGGGCTTGGAGTTGGTTCAATGCCTGTAATTTTCATTCTTCCAATCACTCCTTTTCGATTCCGTGTTTCAGATCAACTTCTAACAAATAGTTTGTTATCTGTTCTTTTTCTTTATCCGTGAACTTATATTCACAATCAATGCCTTCATCGTGGGCAATAATCTCTTGTAATTCACCCTCTTCGTTGTAAACAGCTAACGCACTTGGTTCACTTAGTCCTTCAGGAAAAATTTCAACATTGTTTATCTCAAACGATATATATACATTTGTCCACGGCCCAACCTGTACCACATCATAACTCGTAAATTGTAAGTTTCCTTCAAAATAATTCGTAAATCCATACTTGTACATGGCTTGCCTCCAATAAAACATCTCTTACCTATTATAAGGAACAATACATGAAATCTCAAAAATGCCGTTTTCTTTTTAGTTAAGGTACTGTTAAGAAAAAAACTTTGTTGCTCTAGGAACTGGTTGATTTCCGTTCCAGGTGCTCGCTTTCCGCGGGGCAGGCGGTGAGCCACATTCGTACGTTTCACTCTTAAGTGTCTCACCTGCCCGCCTGTCCCGCAGGAGTCTCGCACCTTCCACTACAATCAACTGTTTCAAAGAAGATAATATTTGTAAGCGAATATCATTTAGAAAAAGAGCGTTTTTAATTTGACACGTATGTAACTGTCATTTATAAACAGCCTTTAAATAAGAGGCAAAAGAAAAAACAAACACAGCTTATGGTGTTTGTTTCTCACAATGTTTGTTTATTTATTTGGACAATTCTTTAAGTACGGCTCGAACTGGGCTTCCGTCAGCATCCTGAAGTGGCAGCGGCAGAGCAATCAACTCGTACTCTCCCTCAGGTACCTCATCAAGCACCAACCCTTCTAAGATATGAATGTTATGTTCATAAAGAGCGTGATGTGCGCTCAACTCTTTGCTGTCCAATGTATCAACCGAAGGCATATCAACACCGATGAGCCCCACACCGCTATTCTTTAAATAGGGTACAGCTTCAGATGAAACAGGGACGATTTGTTTTGGAAACACCGTTCGATCTTGCCAGCAGTTTGTTTTGAAAAGAACTCGTTTCGTACCGTTTGGCAATTTGTTTTTGATATGTTCTAGTGTGATTTCCTTAACACTCGTAACATCCATGACAAATGCTCGTCCAATATATAATTCAAGGGGCAATCCAATCACTTTTTCCCCGTCATTATCAAAATGAAAGGGAGCATCAACATGTGTACCTGTATGTGTACTCATTTCCACTTTCCCGACATTCACAGACCCAGATTGTTCTTTTGTCCAAGCAAGACCAAATGAATACGGAGTGTCACCTGGCCACCCTGGAACCCCGTTATAAAGGGGCATCGAAATATCGAATAGCTTCACTTGTATCTCTCCTTAAGCAATAACTTCCCTCTTGTTTTCATACTTTTCATATTCGCGATTTTTCATAATTTTGCTCAGTATTTCTACAGCTTTAAATACATCTTCAAAAGAATTATAAAGCGCTACAGGTGCTAAACGAATAATGTTCGGAGCTCTAAAGTCTGGAACAATCCCATTATCTTTTAACGCCTTGCAGATTCGAGCTGCGTCACTGTGCATTAGTGCTACATGCCCCCCTCGTCTCTTATCGTCAAGCGGGTTAACGATTTTAAACTCATTTTCAAGTTCTTGATTTAATAAATTCATCAAAAGGGTAGTCAACTTTAAAGATTTGCTGCGGATTCTTTCGATCTTCGCTTCTTCAAAGATAGACAATGAGCCGATTAGCGGTGCGGTGCTCAGCATATGAGGCGTACCGATCTGGTAGCCTCCCGCAGAATTTTCCGAATCAAAATGGTGATCCATATCGAATTGGGTTTCTTTCTTGCTGCCGAACCAGCCGGACAGACCAGGAGTTTTTGAAAAATGCTTTTTGTTCACATATAGTCCGCCAACTCCACCTGGTCCAGCATTTACGTATTTATAGTTGCACCAAAACGCAAAATCAACATTCCATTTACTTAATTCATGCGGAAGAGCTCCGATTGAGTGACATAGATCAAATCCAATCGGTATGTTCCGTTTGTGCGCCTCTTTCGTTAATCGCTCAATATCGAGTAGCTGACCGCTTCTATAAAGAACAGAAGGTAAAAGAATGAGCGCGATATCATCTGTCATCATTTCTATAATGTCTTCTTCATCAAGTGTTAAACCGTTCTTGCTTTTAACCTGAATCAATTCAGTATCAGGATTTAAGCCTTTTAATTTCAACTGACTTTGCAAGCCATAGATGTCTGAAGGGAATGTCAGTTCATCTGCGAGTATTTTTGTTTTCCCTTCTTGCGGTTCAAAAAAGGTAGCTACCAACTGATGAAGGTTCACTGTCGTTGATCCTGTAACAATTACTTCTTGAGCTTCTGCTCCTACAAGTACAGAGAGTTTTTCAGCTAACTGCTCGCTCAATGTGAACCAAGGATATTTTCCACCCATCCATCCATCGATTCCATGCTCTTTCCAATCATTTAAAACATCAAATAATGATTGTTCTGCACGCTTAGAAAGAAGCCCTAAAGAGTTGCCATCTAGATAAATAGAATCATTTTTTACGTAAAACTCATTTTTAAAGGAAGCCAGTTCGTCATTCTGGTCTAAAAGTTCTACTGTTTCTGCTGTAATTTGTCTCATTTTGTACTTTCCTCCTGAATGTCATGATTGGAACCGTTTTCAATACTAAGTAATTCGACATATACATATGCCCTCTTTTTCCATTATGATAGAGAAAAAGGGGGAATTGTATTGAAACGGCTATGGTGGTTTGCAGGAATTGTAATCGTTTTCTTTTCGACAATTGGACTTATATATATGTATCATAACGCAGATTTAAAGACTGTTGAAGAAAAAAAGGAACTCAAACAAGAAAATGCTGAGTTACCAAAAGAGATAAAGACGGAACCAATCGTGCAAAAGCCTGTCGAAAAAACGACAAGTTTGACTCTTGGAGCAGTAGGCGACATTTTAATTCATGATACGGTTTATAATAGCGCCAAAACAGCTTCTGGATATAATTTCAATCGTAACTTTCTCCCCGTTAAGCCCTATTTATCACAGCCTGATATTACAATGGCTAATCAAGAAACAATGATAGGCGGAACACAGCATGGTCTTTCTTCCTATCCATCATTTAATTCTCCGCATGAAGTTGGAGACGCGTTAAAAGCGAATGGGGTGGATCTTGTTACGCTAGCCAATAATCATACGCTTGACCGCGGAGAAAAAGTAATTGTGAGTGCACTGAACTATTGGAACCAAATAGACGTGGAGTACACCGGGGCTTATCTAAATGATCAGGACAGGCAGAATATTCGACTGATAAAAAAGAAGGACATTACGGTTTCTTTTTTAAGCTATACATATGGAACGAACGGAATACCCGTACCTACAGGAAAAGATCACCTTGTTAACTTGATTGAAGTTGAGCGCATCAAACGTGATATTGCTGAGGCTAGAAAACTTTCCGACGTCAATGTTGTATCTTTGCATTTTGGAAATGAGTATGAAAGATTGCCAAATGATTTTCAAAAGGAAATCGTAAAAGTGGTAACTGAAGCAGGTGGTGACATTATCATCGGACACCATCCTCATGTACTTCAACCCGTAAAATGGGAGACAGCAAGCGACGGCAGCAAAACATTTGTGGCCTATTCGTTAGGGAACTTCTTATCTGGTCAACGCCGTGAGTATAAAGACATTGGCGGGATTGTTCAGCTTACTGTAACGAAGCATCAAAAGGGGGATGAAACGAGTATTAATTTAACAGATCCAAAATTTCTGCCAACATATGTAGATCGTCCTTTTGTGATTCATCCGATGAAGGATCTTCCTGCTATGAAAAAATCGTATGAAGAGATCAAAGCACACATGAAACAGTGGATGCCGGAATTGACTTTTTTTGAATAAAAACACAAAAGCTGACTCCTCTTCTTTTTGAGGAGCCAGCTTCTTTTATTTTCCTTTTGATTTTGGGCTTTGTGTATCTCTTTTCGGAATTTCGTCTGAGAATTTTTCATCAGAAAACTCAACGTTTGCCATGCTTTCTGTCGGTGTTGAATTGTTTTTTGCTGCTGCATCCCAAGAATGTTTACGTTTTGTCATTGCAGATCCCTCCTTACAGATAGGATGTGTATTTTTGCAGAAAAAATTGATGACAACAAATAAAGTTAAATTGGTCCTAACGTGGATATTTTTAAAATAACGTGGAATTATTCAAATTAATGTGGTTATATTTGAATTATTGTGGAATTATTCAATTTAACGTGGATTTATTAATTTGTGTTCTTTCCATGCGGACGCTATCTTTCATTTGTTTTTTCCCCAAACACACACATCGAATTAGCATTATCTCCCTCCTAATTCATCCAACAAATAGAAAGAGGCCCGACTCAAAAGCTGTATCTTTTGAATCAAACCTCATGTTTTCAAGCTATAATACCATCGCGGCAATAAATCCGAACGCGATTAATGGCAAGTTGTAGTGCAAGAACGTTGGAACACATGTATCCCAGATGTGATTATGCTGATTGTCTACGTTCAGACCAGAAGTTGGTCCGAGTGTACTGTCAGAAGCAGGAGAACCCGCATCACCTAAAGCTGCTGCTGTACCGATCAGCGCAATAGTCGCCATAACACTTAATCCTAATTCTCCAGCTAATGGTACGAAAATCGTTGTTATAATCGGAATGGTTGAGAACGATGAACCAATTCCCATCGTTACGAGCAAGCCAATCACTAACATAAGCAGAACACCTAGTGCTGTGGAGTTTCCGATTAATGCAGCACTGTCTTTTACTAAGGTTTCTACTTCACCTGTCTCACGCATTACCGCTGCAAAACCAGCTGCTGAGATCATAACAAAACCAATGTAAGACATCATTTTCATACCTTCAGTTAAAATGGTATCTGAAGCATTTAATTTTAGCTGACCGCTAAAATACAAAACGATTATTCCTGATAGTGCACCAAAGATCATAGAGTCTGTTTGAAGCTGTACAACCAATGTTGCAGCAATGGATATAACAGCTACAATGATTGAGCGAGTCGTGTACTTCACTTCATTATCACTTGAAACACCGATCGTTTTATTTTCATATTTGCGCGGTTTACGATACGTAATAAATACGGCGATCAATAGACCCACGATCATTCCTAAAGAAGGAATCGTCATCGCTGTCGGGATTTGATCCATTTTTACGGTTAATCCGCTGTCTTTCATATTCGTTTGAAGAATCTCATGGAAGATTCCACCGAATCCTACAGGGAACCACATGTAAGGCGTAATTAGGCCGAAAGTTATGACCGTCGCTACTAGTCTGCGGTCGAGCTGCAGTTCATTTAATACATGTAAAAGCGGCGGTATAAAGATTGGGATGATTGCAATATGAACGGGAATCAAATTTTGTGAAAAAGAAGAAATCATTAAAATAACAAATAATATAAGAACTTTAGACAATGATTTCTTTCTTGTTTCTCCTTCTTTTCCAACAAGAGCGATGGCTTTGTTCACCATCAATTTAGGAAGTCCCGTTCGAGATAATGCAACTGCAAAACTTCCTAATAACGCATAGCTTAATGCAATCACTGCATTCGATCCTAGCCCTTCAGTAAATACCGTAATTGTTTCTGTTAAGCCCATCCCTGCTAAAACTCCGCCTGTTAAAGCACCTACAAGCAAGGCTACTACAACATGTATACGCAAAAGGCTAAGTACTAGCATTACTGCTACGGCTAATACTACAGCATTCATTTTGTTTCCTCCTTAAATAAAAGCATCAAAAGCTTTATTGCTTTATTTCGCTAAATCACTAATTTGTTAAACCTTTAACAAATTAACATGTATATACGAATGTGTCAAATACAAAAAACCCTGAACCTCAGTTGAGGTTCAGGGTTTTATTATGCTTTAAAGTTCCGTACAAAGTTAGTCAGCGTGCGCACCATTACACCTGTTGCACCTTTAGGGCCTAACTCTGATGATTTTCCAGAATAAGCTGTACCTGCGATATCCAAGTGAACCCACGGTGTGTTTTCAGCAAACTCCCCAACGAACAAGCCGCCAGTAATCGCGTGACCAAGTCTTCCAGTTGAATTGTTAAGATCGGCAACATCACTCGTCTTCAGCATATCTTTAAATGGCTGAAAACTTGGAAGCAGCCATAATAATTCCGATTCATCTGCAGCAGATTGCTTGATATGCTCATAAAAGTCTTCATCGTTTGTTAGTGCGCCCGTTGTGCAGTCACCGAGTGCCACTAACACGCCTCCTGTCAGCGTTGCTACATCCACAATGTATTTAGCTCCTTGTTCTTTTGCGTACGTAATTGCATCGGCTAGAATGAGACGTCCCTCTGCATCCGTATTTCGTACTTCAATGGTTTTTCCGCTCAATGAAGTAATCACATCGCCTGGCTTCATAGCCGTTCCATTGATCAGATTCTCAGAAGAAGGAATAACAAACATCACATTGATCTCCGGCTTTAAGCGTCCAATCGCTTCCATAGCTCCTAATACAGCCGCGCTTCCACCCATGTCGCTCTTCATTTCATGCATGTTAGCTGCTGGTTTGATTGAGTAACCGCCTGCATCAAAAGTTAAGCCTTTACCTACTAATGCCACATAAGAATCTTCTTTTTTTCCGCCTTGATACTTTACTGTTATTAATTTTGGCGGCTGATCAGAGCCTTTACTTACTGCAAGTATTGCTCCCATACCGAGCTTTTCCATGTCTTCTTTTTCAAGAATTTCGTATTCCATGCCATATTCAAGCGCCACATCAATTGCTTCTGCTGCTAAATCAGTTGGCGTAAGAAGATTGCCTGGTGTATTCACAAGGTCACGAGCAAGATTAATTCCTTTTGCATAAGCATACCCACTTGTTAGTCCTGCTTCAGCTTCACTATTTTCTGTGTAAACAGTAACCGATTCTAAACGCTTTTGAGGTTCATTTGTTTTCTTTTTATAATCTTCAAAGCGATAAACAGAAGTGCCTGCCGCTTCACTAAATGCATGTGCAAGTTTTTCCATTGAAACATTTTCTGTATGAAAGGTATCGAGAAGAACGGAAAAATGAGTTCTTTTTTCTTTCGTAATTTCTTGTACAGCTCTTCCAAACGTACTTCTAGCTTTTTCATAAGTAAAATCTTCACGCTTACCTAATCCAGCAAAATAGATACGCTTTGTTCCAAGCTGACCTAATGTGTTTAATTTTTTTATACTTTTCAAACGATTCGAAAGATCTCCATCTTTTATAAGTTCAGTAATATTTCCTTTTAATTCTTTATCCATATCAGCCATTACACCAGTAAGTTTCGGTTCTTGAAATAAACCGACCAGTAGGACTTCTTCTTGTTCTTGTGTACTCCAAAGCTGTTTAATCGTAAACACGTTAAAGTTCCCCCTTATTCTTTTTAACACTCTACAATTTATTATACTCTTTCTTTTAGAATATTTCGAATTCATAATACTTTATTACTCTAAATTTAAATAGAGTTTTGGAATAACAGGTAATAGATGAACCTGCTCAAAATCCAGCTTATCGATATTCTTCGGAATGCTATTCAGGCACAGATTAATATACGCTAACACTTCTTCCACGTTTAATTGCCAATGTATAGGCTTATAAGGAGTTAGATAGTGATTAGCGACTATTAACATTTTCCGAGCCCCTTTTACGTTTCCATATTCATAATGATAAAGAGCAACTGTCATCTGCAGAAGCCCCTTAATAAAAAGATTGCTCCGATCTGTTAACCAGATCGCTTCTAATAAATCATGTCCTGTATAATAATCACCATCGTTAAAGACAACAAAAAACTCGTAATATTCTTGAGGAAAAAATTCCACCTATGTAACCCTCCCTCTTTCTTTATGTTATCAGAGATTGAACTGTGTAGAAATCGGGTAACAACTATCTAAAACAGCCATACTATAAACCACCCTATTGAAAGGAAGCTCCTAATGCCTGATATACTTTTTAACTTTCCATTAATCGCAGCACTACTAGGTGTATTTTCTGCACAATTCTTAAAAATTCCTATTCATTTTTATCATACTAAAAAAATAAGATGGGATTTATTTATTAGTACAGGTGGAATGCCAAGCTCACATTCTGCTTCTGTTACTTCATTAGCAACTGCGGTTGGAGCTCTCCATGGATTAGGTTCAACCCTTTTTGCCATCGCTGCCATGTTTGCCATTATTGTGATGTATGATGCAAAAGGAATCCGCTGGCATGCAGGAGAACAAGCAGCCGTATTGAATGACTTAGTAGAAGAGTTCAGAAATCACGTTAGAGAATCTGAATCATTCCAGCAAAAGAAAGTGGAAGAACAAAGAAAAGAATTAAAAGAACTTCTCGGACACCGTCCAAGTGAAGTGTTCTTTGGCGGACTTCTTGGTATTCTACAGACCCTGCTGCTATCGTGGTTGTTTATATCATAGGGGGTTATTCTCTTTGAGATTAATTTCAATTTGTCCAAGCAATACAGAACTGGTGCACTTTTTAGGAATAACATCTCAGCTAGTCGGGGTCGATGATTTTTCTGATTGGCCGGCAGAGATAGAAAAGCTTACACGTTTAGGTCCTGATTTATCCATCAATATGGATAAGCTTCAATCATTAGAACCTGATCTCGTATTAGCTAGCTTGAGTGTACCTGGTATGGAAAAGAACGTTGAAGAACTAAAGAGGCGGGACATCCCGCATGTTGTATATAATCCTCAAAGTCTTACAGATATTCAAAACGATCTGCTTGATCTGGGTCAACGAACAAACAAAATGTTAACAGCCCGTCACATGGTGGATTGGATGATAAAAGAAGTAAGATCATATGAAAAGATTAGCAGATCGATAAAAAACAGAAGAAAAGTTTATTTCGAATGGTGGCCAAAGCCTGTTTTTACACCAGGAAAGGTGAATTGGCTCACAGAAATCGCCTATCTTGCTGGAGGACAGAACCTCTTTGAAGACGTGGAGCTGGCTAGTGTACAGACTACGTGGGACGATGTTGTGAACCGAAAACCCGATATGATCGGAATGGTTTGGGTAGGTGTTAAAACAGATAAGATGCAGCCTTCCCACATCAAAAAAAGAGATGGATGGGAAGTTTTAGAATCCTATCAGACAGAGATTGTAAAACTGGAGGAAAATCTTTTTTGCCGGCCTTCTCCCAGGTTGATTTTCGGGCTAAAACGACTTGCCGCACTTATACATCCAAATGATTTCCCCCCTTTTTTACCGAAAGAAGAAGAAACCTACATAAAGAAGCTTCAGGCTATTCGCTAACCTGAAGCTCTTTTTTTATTAATATAAATATTGCTGCCTAAATACTTGCATCGATTTATCTTCGTTTAAGGTATTCAATTCTGTTTCCGTAATCTTTCCGTCACCGCGCTCTACAACATACACACCAATCTTCTTTTTGCCCCATTTTTCATACACTTCTTCTACAGTATTGTAATAGAGATCTATTTTGTTCCCTTTGATGGCAGAACCCGTATCTGCAACAACTCCATAACCGTAACCTGGAATCCATAGAACGGTTCCAATCGGAAAGATTGAAGTATCCGCTGCGATTGTGGAATAAAGATCTCGCTTTACCTTTAATCCTGACTTTGTAATTCCATAAGCAGGGTGACTTTTTGTTTTGCCGGTACTCTCTTGTCCTGCGGTGTATCCTGTAGCCGTTACATGTACGACTGGATATTGTGTAAAATCAATCGCTTCTTCAATGGTTCTAGTCTGTTTCACCTCGGCAGAAGAAAGCATCATGTTTGGTCTATAAATTGCGGGCAATGTCTTTAAAGAATGGGTTATTACGCTCAAAGCAGTGTCAACTATTACGTTATCAGACTGTTGCTGATCGAGCCAAGTTGCTAGATCATCGGCCTGTACACCAGAAATTGATCGAAATGTTGTAAAAATCGCGAAAACAAATAGAATCGTAATGGTGGTTCTCTTTACAATTTTTCTTAACATCAGCAAAAATTGTCCACTCCTCTCCTATCTATTCCTTCCCAGAGCTAAGTAGATGTATACTCGTCTTTGGAAGAAGGAGAAAAGTGGAAATAAAAAAAGACCCTTATGAAAGGGACTTTTTTAAAACATCTGATATCCGCGAACTCGCAGCATCTTAATGGCTAAACCGGCTAGTATTGCTCCGATCAACCCACATGTTAGTATAGTAATGTCTGATGCCGATAAATTGAGGAGATGACTCCAAAGCAATTGAAAACTTGCACTTGGCTTCGTAAAATACTCAAAGAATCGAACGTCATCAACAATCATAATGACAACTATAGGATATAAAATAACCATAAACCATGTAGCACGCAGAAGCATGTTGAACAAGAAACCGATTCCAAAGAACAGGACCATGAACAATAGCATTGAAATAATGACTTGTGGCAAAAGCAAATCCATGATGTAGACACCCCCATATATCTGAGGTTAGTTTACTAAACGGGGGCATATACGTCAATCGTGTTTGAGAGCGTTACGTGTTTAAGCTCGTTTCTTACCGCTTCCGCAGCATTCTACACACGTTTCAGAACCTCCAAGCAAGAGCTGGAAATAACCCTTCCCTTCACAATATGGACACTGATCATGTTTTTTCTGAATCGCATGTTTTCTCATGTTGTAACACTCCCTCTTTTTTTGTTTAAATTTTCAGATAATAATAACAAGGATTTGAGGGATTGAAAAACCGATTTTAACGTGAAATAAGCCCATGTAAGCGTAATCATCGTTTACTTTCTTTAATTATCAGAATATTTCGTACATTTTTATCTGCAATCAATAATTTTATAAGTGGTATAGCCAAAAACATCGCCAGGATTTATTTTATCCTCCATAAAGCTTTGTTTTTTGTTCATAAAGTAATGAATCATTAATGATGTGGCAGGATCAACTCTTAGTTCTTCAGGTGTCATAAATGCAGCAAGTTCAATCTCACTTGAATGTTGCGAAAGATTCCCACTCTTTTTTCTCAATAAAAAAACGATCATATTATCACTTATTGTCCCTTTAATAACACCCGAGCGGATTCCAAGAATAGTGCATACTTCCCCTTTAATTCCTGTTTCTTCAAAGACTTCTCTCACTGCTGCTTCATCAACCGTTTCTCCTGGATCTACAAAACCGGCTGGAATGGACCATTTACCTTTTAATCCACCATAACTCTTCTTAACAACGAGCCATCTGCCGTCATCATCTATTAATAAGCCAGCTGCAGCCAGCCATACATTTCCTCTGTCTTTTTTCGTCATCAGCATGCCCGCCTTTTAAAAATTAAATTAATAATGCCATAAAAAAGAACAGAAGCATACGCTCCTGTTCTTATTTTACACTATTCGATTTAGAAAAGTTTTAATTTACCTTTTTTAATAACCATCGGCACTCCGCCAAGTAAGAATAAGTAACGGTTGTCGATTACTTTTTTCATTGCAGATGCTGTAGCACCAAACAACTTCTTGTTTCCTACTTTACCGATTGCTTCACCTTTACCAAGGGATGCAACAGTACCTTTAATGTCTGGCTTAAATTCTTCTAGCTTACCGCCATTCATTAATGCTTTGATGTTACGGCCGATCGTGTAAGCTTGTTGAATTGCGATTTGAGCTGTTGGAGGATAAGGACGGTTTGCTTCCTCATCAATGATAAGTGCACAGTCTCCAGCAACGAAAATATAGTCAAACCCTGGCATACGAAGATCTTTGTCAACTTTAACACGTCCGCGCATTGTTTCGAATCCAGCTTCCTCCACTAAGTGGTTTCCGCGAACTCCACCTGTCCAAACAATTGTAGAAGCCTTAATCTCTTCACCATTCGCAAGTACTACACCATCTGTATTACATTCTTTAATTGGTGTGTTAACAAGGAACTCAATTCCGCGACGTTCTAAGTTATTGATCGCATACTCAACTAGTTCTTCATCAAATCCAGGAAGTACTGTCGGTGCAGCTTCAATATTTACGATACGAACTTTTTCACGAGGAATATCGTATTCACGGCATAATTCTGGAACACGGTCAGCTAGTTCACCAACAAACTCAATTCCAGTAAATCCAGCACCACCAACTACGATTGTGATTAGTTCATCTGGCTGTCCTTCGTTGTTGTAACGAGCAAATGAATAATCAATGTGCTCACGGATTTTACGAACAGAGTTAATGCTGCGGATGCTGAATGCATTCTCTTTAAGTCCTTGGATACCGAACGTTTCAGGGTCAGATCCAAGTGCAATAATTAAGTAGTCATATGTTAGTTCTTGATTTTCTAATAGAACACGTTTTTCGTCTTTTTTAATTTCTTTAACTGTATCTTGTACAAAGTTCACTTTGTTCATATCGATAATGTTATCAATCATGATACGTGTTTTGTCGTGATGTAAAGTACCTGCTGCATTTTCATGAAGCCATGTAGTTTGGTAATGGTAGTTGTGCTTATTTACCAATGTGATTTCAGCTTCGTCAGATCCTAGTTCTTTTTGTAAACGTACAGCTGACATAATCCCGCCGTAGCCGCCGCCTAATATTAGAATTTTTGGCTTACTCATTTCATTCACTTCCAGTTCTCATTTTTTTTAGTTTGACCTTTTCACTCATTAAATATGATGGAAAGGAATAGATTGTGATATATTTCACGTAATAAGACATGAATAAGTGCAAAAAATGTTCGAAATATCGACATTTTTTAATCATACATACACATTTTATTCCTTTTTTCTTGTTTTTTCAACCTTTTTTTCGTTATGATAATGTTTCAAATTCATGCTTCCTTTTTTATATGCATGCTTTCGGTTTAATGGCAATTTATACAAATCAAAAAGAGGACTTTTCGCTTCTCTCAAGAATCTAAATGTGAGATAGCAAGTTCTGGTTAGAACATTTTTCATGTTCATCAGTCATAAATACAGAAGAGGTGAAAGTGATGGCAAAAGAAATTTACGATATTACGATTATTGGCGGCGGTCCTTCAGGTTTATTTGCTGCGTTCTATGGTGGTATGCGCCAGATGAAAGTGAAGATTATTGAAAGTATGCCTCAGCTTGGGGGGCAACTATCTGCACTATATCCTGAAAAATACATATATGATGTTGCTGGATTTCCAAAGGTTCTTGCACAGGACCTTGTTAATAACTTAAAAGAGCAAGCGATGCAGTTCAATCCGACAGTTGTTTTGGAACAATCCGTTCAAAACGTGGAGAAGAATGAAGACGTTTTTGAATTAACAACAGATAAAGCTGTGCATTACAGCAAAGCTGTGCTGATTACTGCAGGTGTTGGTGCTTTTCAGCCTCGCAGATTAGAGCTGGCTGCAGCGCAACAATATGAAGGTAAGAATCTTCATTATTTTGTTAACGACCTTAATACATTCGCAGGGAAGCGTGTCTTAGTTTGCGGTGGAGGGGATTCTGCTCTTGACTGGTCATTGATGTTAGAGCCGATCTCACCACAGGTAACGTTAACGCATCGACGTGATAAGTTCCGTGCTCACGAACATAGTGTGGAACAGCTAATGAATTCAAAAGTAGCCGTTAAAACACCTTACCAAATTACTGAGCTGATTGGTGATGGAGAGAACATTTCTGCTGTAGTGCTTGAGAACGGAGATATTAAGGAAACGGTTGAAGTGGATGCCGTTATCGTAAACTATGGCTTTATTTCCTCTTTAGGTCCTATTAAAACCTGGGGATTAGACATTCAAAAAAATTCAATCGTTGTAAACTCTAGAATGGAAACGAATATTAAAGGCATTTATGCTGCAGGTGATGTGTGTACGTATGATGGTAAAGTAAAATTGATCGCATCTGGCTTCGGTGAAGCACCAACCGCGATTAACAATGCAAAATCCTACATCGATCCAAACGCGAAGACACAGCCTTTGCACAGCACGAGCTTATTCTAAAGTTTCTGTGGCGCCAGATGTTATCTTCTGGCGTCTTTTTATTTTAGGCTGTTTTCGTATATATTGTTGCTCCTGAATGTAGTTGATTTCCGCTCCAGGTTGCTCGCTTTCCACGGGGCGTGCGGTGAGCCTCCTACCGCTTTGCGCCATTAGGAGTCTCCACCTGACCGCTCGTCCCGTAGGAGTCGGCAACCTTGCGCTCCAATCAACTTGTCAATGAAGAGGATAAACAAGGGATAAAAAGCAACATTCCATTAGAAAAGAGCATATTTTTATAACAATTGATTTTAAGAGAGGAATAGCTAAGTTATGAACCGACAATTTTCCGAAGAAGAAATGCATGCTGCTGATTGCCTGCAAGAGATTCAGAAGGTCATTAATCAGCTTCATATCACGGATGAATCCTTTTTAGAGGATACTAAAAAAGAACTTCCGCGCTTAAAAGAACTTTTAAGCGAACTGGAAAAATACGCCGTGGAATAAATTGCTTGTGGAAAGTGCGCACTGTCTTTGTTATTATTATTTGTGAGGCGGACAAGTGCCGCTGACTTAATAGCAATCTTACCCGGTGTTGGCGCGCCGGGTTTTCTTTTACCCTTTTTTAGATAAGGAGATTGAACAAAAATGGAGTTCAACTTGATTTTTGGCATTATTTTCTTCATACTTGGCACTTTTTTAATGCCGCTTGGTATAAAAGAGCAAAACAAGCAAAAGAAATTCATACTTATCGGTGCTTCTATTTTGTCAGATATCATCGGAGTACTTTTCATCTTCAATAAATTTTAAACACATAAAAAGCTCTTGCCCCAAAAATGGGGCAAGAGCTTTTAACGTATTCTGCTATTAGCATTCTTCAGGTGTTCCAGCATTTGTTGCTGTTTTAAATGAAGATCCACATCCACAAGATGCGATGGCATTCGGATTTGTAATCGTAAATCCTCCGCCCATCATATTTTGCTTAAAGTCTATAACCGTTCCTTTTAAAACTTTAGCACTTTCTTCATCTACAACGACTTGTATTCCTTCAATATTCTCTTCGTGATCGGAATCACTCTTATCACTATCAAAGCCCATTCCATAAGATAGACCTGTACATCCTCCGCCTTTTACAGCTACCCGCAGAAATTGATTTTTGTCCTCTTCGTCAGCTAGCATTTCTTTGATTCTGCTTGCCGCACTCTCTGTTATCTCAACGATCATTATTTTTCACTCCTTTAATAAGGATCTATAGGTATAGTATAACGGCTGCAAAAGCCTCTCTCAAGAAATCGGCTTTCGGTCAATTGCCTTTTTGCTGCATCTCCATAATTTTATTATGTGTCTCGTCAATTTTTCTACTATAATTTAAAACCATTGGATGATGTATTCCTAATGCATTTGCGGTCTGTATCATTTTATTTCGCAGAGTTTCTAATTGTTCAATTTTTTCTAATCTAGCGGTTGCTGATGTGGCTTTCATTTTCGTCACTCCACTCTTCGTTTTAAACATATGCCTTCCTTTTATTTTACATTTTCTTCAATTATTAGACAATCATCACTTTAATAAAAAAACTATATTTTTCAAATTTCAAAGAATTTACCAAAAGCGGCTTCCCTTGTCGGAATGTTTGATTAGGATTATAATTATAATGCACTTAAAGCACATGTATTTAATTCTGATAATACATAGGTATTCGTATAAAATTGGTAAAGAGAGAGTGTCGATATATACTCTTTTCTTTAAAAAATGTTTACATCATCCGAACATTTCATTAGAAAATTTAGGGGGATAAAAAATGGCAAATATATTGACTCTTGATACACGCATGGCTGCAATTGCTGAAAAAGTAACTCATGGCGAGCGTCTGTCAATTGAAGACGGTTTATATTTATATGAAACGAATGATCTTTTGAGCGTTGCATCGTTAGCGAATGAAGTGAATACCCGCAAGAATGGGGACCACGTTTATTTCATTGAAAATCTGTATATTAATCCGACAAACGTATGTGAAGCGACATGCAGCTTCTGTGGTTTTAAGCGCAAGCCTGGTGAAGAAGGCGCATATACCATGAACGATGAGCAGCTTTTAGATTATGTACAAAAACGCTGGAACGATAACATTCGTGAGTTTCATATTGTAGGCGGCCACAATCATGAAGTACCGTTTGATTATTATTTAGATACGATCCGTACGTTGAAAAAGCACTATCCACAAGTTACGATAAAAGCTTATACAGGGGCTGAGATCGAGTTCTTCTCCAGAATTTCTGGACTTTCGATGAAAGAAGTTTTAGAAGAGCTGATTAAAGCAGGCTTGGATACGATGCCTGGCGGCGGTGCCGAAATTCTTACAGAACGCTATCGCTTGAAGATGAGTCCTGATAAAGCTTCAACTGATCAGTGGTTAGAGGCACACGAAATTGCACACGGATTAGGATTAAAAACTCATGCAACGATGTTATATGGCTCGATTGAAACGAAAGAAGAACGTTTGATTCATATGGATCGCCTCCGTCAGCTGCAAGATGCTACGAATGGCTTCATGGTATTCATTCCACTTGCTATGCAGCCGCGTACCCAATCAATGGGGCTGATGAGAAGAACTTCTGCATTTGACGATATGAGAACAATCGCGATCAGCCGTTTGATGCTTGATAACTTTGATCACGTGAAAGCCTACTGGATTAACATAGGTGTTCAGCTTACTCAGATGGCATTAACATTTGGATCTAGTGATATCCACGGAACATTAATTGAAGAGCGCATCTCACACGCAGTTGGTGCACTAACATCATCAGGTATCACTCGAAAGGAACTTGTCCACTTAATCAAAACGGCAAACAAAGTTCCCGTTGAACGTGATACGTTTTATAACATTATTCAAAAATATTAAAAGTAAAGTGCAGGCATCGAAGCCTGCACTTTTGTTTATTTTATATGATATTCACCTGTACAGATTACTTCTGCTGGACCACTCATAAGCACATCACCGTTATCTTGCCAATTTATTATAAGATCTCCACCTGCTAAATGAACGGTAATATCCGTATTTCTTTCTGCTTTTTCATTTAGGACTGCTGCAACAGCTGCTGCACATGCCCCAGTACCACAAGCTTGAGTAATACCCGAACCTCTTTCCCAAACTCTAAAGTGCATTTCACTTTTTGATACCACCTCTACAAACTCTGCGTTTACCCAATCCGGAAACATAGGGTCTTTTTCAATTATTGGTCCAAGTGAATGCAATGGTGCTTTCTGAATGTTGTCCACAAAGAACACAGCATGCGGATTTCCCATTGATACTGCTGTCATATTTAAAGAGTATCCATTAAAAGATACAGCCTCATTTATTACTTGATCAAGATTGTTAAAGCCATTCAATGGAATTTGTCGGGGTTGTAGGATCGGCTTCCCCATATTAACGGTAACGAACGATACTTTATTGTTGTGATCTGGTGTTACTTTTGCAGTTACTAATCCGCCAAGAGTTTCAATCTGAAATTCTGTTTCTTTCACTAGTGCGTGTTCGTACGCATATTTAGCTACGCAGCGAAGTCCATTACCACAGTTCTTAGCTTCCGATCCATCGTTGTTAAAGATCCGCATCTTAACGGGTGCCACATCACTTGGGCAGATTAAGATCATACCGTCTGATCCAATTCCAGTGTAGGGATTTGAAACAGCTACTGCTAGTTGAGGCATGTCAGCTTCAGCGATTGTTTCTTCAAACATATTGACGTAAATATAATTATTGCCAAGTCCATGCATCTTCGTGAATTTCAAAGTATCCATAATCTATAACCCAGCTCCTTAAGATTGCCCTCTTAATTTTTCATCTGTATAAAAATAATCGTCATCCGCATTTAGAATAGTTATCTTGCCATGACAGCACGGCATGATTAAAATCTGTTTAATCGCTTCTTTGGCAAGATTCATCTGATCCTCTTTAAAAGAAGTTAACACATTATCTTGTTTACAGAACGGACACTCCGAAATATAGATATCATTCATCATTCTTTCATACGGCCATGTATATTCAAAGGTTAATTTCATGTGAGTTCATCCTCTATTTGGAAGGTATGGTTGTAGCATATTCGTTCACAACTTACATTTTTTAAAGTATAATAGGTGATGTAACAAAATACAATAGCGATCCATCTTCGGGGCAGGGTGAAATTCCCGACCGGCGGTAATTGAAGATTCCCTCTTCATCAGCCCGTGAGCGATTTGGAAATGCCAAAACAAACGTTTAGGCTAAAGACTTCGATGTCACCATTTTGCTGATCTGGTGTAACTCCAGAGCCGACAGTATAGTCTGGATGGGAGAAGATGTTGGTACAGCGGTTCATGTAAATGAGCCTTTGTTTAAGTGCGCATTTTACCATTTATGTAAATGCTTCTTCTACATGCTGTTTATCAGACAACCTCCCTTAGTCCGTTCTTTGACTAAGGTTTTTTTGTATGAAACAGGCTGTGCTGCATTCGAAATCATGAGATGGCGCAACACAAAAGAGGAGAGATTTCAATGCAAAAGGGAAAAATCAAACAAATGGTAGCGGTATCGATGCTCAGTACGATTGCATATGTACTGATGATGCTCGACTTTCCGTTTCCAGGACTGCCTCCATTTCTAAAAATTGATTTTAGTGAGGTGCCTGCACTGCTAGCTGCCATCATATTCGGACCAGCAGCAGGAATAATGGTTGAAGCAATTAAAAATGTACTTCATTACGGAATTGTTGGAAGTTTTACAGGTGTACCCGTTGGTCAATTAGCAAACTTTGTTGCCGGGATCCTTTTCATTCTTCCAGTATCCTACCTATTCCGCAAAAAGCATACGGTTAAACGTCTTTCAACTGGCTTAATTCTAGGAACAGTTTTGATGACTTTTATGATGGGATTACTGAACTATCTGATCATCTTGCCAGCATATACGTGGTTCCTAGGTGCTGACCCGATGTCTAGCCAAATGATGATGGATCTTATTCTAAAAGGGATTACACCGTTTAACTTGATAAAAGGAACGATTATTACTTTGCTATTCATAGCACTATATAATCGAATGCAGCCATGGGTAATGAAACAGATTGCTCAGCAGGCTTAAATAGATGAAATAAACCGCAGCGAGAGATTCCCGTTGCGGTTTTTTTGTGTTCCAACATAGGGGTATAAAGGCTGTCACGAGCTGAGATCAGTTGTCGATATTTAGCGAATGGCCTTTATATAGAATTTAGACTTAATTGAAGTTTGGTACGACCTAATTAGCTCTCATTTCAACTAATTTTGTTCATCTAGACTTAATTATGGGGAGGTACCACGACTGGTATTCTTCAAGGACCATGGATACCCCCAACACACAAAAAGATGCTCAAGCATAGGCTTGAGCATCTTGAAGTTAAACAATTCTTATAGAATAAACATACCTGCAATTGCACCGCTTAGTAAGTTAGCAATTGTAGCTGCGATAACAGCACGCATTCCAAGTCTTGCGATGTCTGGACGACGGTTTGGCGCCATAGCTCCAAGACCACCTAAAAGGATTGCGATCGAAGAAAGGTTCGCGAAACCACAAAGTGCGAAACTTACAACCGCTACCGTTTTCGGCATTAAGTCAGGAATTTGAGGTGCAAATGAAGAATAAGCAACAAACTCATTCAATACAATTTTTTGACCGATAAAAGTACCGGCTTTAACTGCTTCTTCCCAAGGTACACCAATTACGAATGCAATTGGAGCAAATAGATAGCCCAAGATTTGCTGAAGTGTGATCTCATAGCCAAACCAGCCACCGATTCCGCCAAGGATACCGTTAACTAGTGCGATAAGTGCGATAAAAGCAAGTAGCATTGCCCCAACGTTTAGTGCAATTTGAAGTCCATCTCCAGCACCTTTTGCTGCAGCGTCGATTACGTTTACTGTATCTTTGTCACGCTCTAATTTGATCTCACCCATTGTTTCAGGCTCTTCTGTTTCAGGAACAATGATTTTCGCAATCGCAAGTCCTGCAGGAGCACACATAAAGCTAGCTGCGATCAAGTACTCTAGAGGTACACCTAATAGGTAGTAACCAATTAGTACAGAACCTGCTACCGATGCAAGTCCACCGACCATTACTGCGAAAAGCTCCGATTGTGTTAAACGATTCATATATGGACGAATTACAAGAGGTGCTTCAGTTTGACCTAAGAAAATGTTTGCTGTAGCACTCATAGATTCAGCTTTACTTGTTTTTAATAGCTTGGATAGAGCTCCACCCAAAATTCTTACAACCCATTGCATGATACCTAGATAGTAAAGAACTGAGATTAAAGAAGAAAAGAAAATGATTACTGTTAAAACTTGAAATGCAAAAATAAATCCTTTTCCTTCTGCTGGAATCATACTTCCAAACAAGAAAGTAATTCCTTCGTTCGCATAAGCAACAACGTTAGAAACTTTTTCAGAAACACCTTGCAAAGCTTTCTTACCCGCATCCCATTTTAATACGATTAATGCGAAGGCAACTTGAATCGCAAGAGCGCCTAGTACTGTTCGCCAGTTAATCGCTTTCTTATTTTGAGAAAGCAAGAATGCGATTACAAGAAGAACCAGCATACCGCCTAATCCCCATAAAATTTGCATAATTACACCCCTTTTGTAATTTAGAAGAAAACGCTTTCTTTTTTTACACGTTAGTTGTCAGACATCGAATGACTGACCCTTTTCTAATGTAACAAATTTCGACAAAAATGCAATCGTTTTTTAATAAATTTCATGCTAGATATTTTTCCCAATGAAGCGTTCCTTATCCAAATAAAAAGACAGCTATCTCTTTTTTTAGGAGAAGCTGCCTTTTAGAACATATCATTTTCTTCTATATGATTGTAGATATTTTTAACAAGTTCATCTGATGTTTCTCCGTGCACGATATCTCCGTTCACGAGAGCAAAAAGCGATTTGGCACAGTGTCCGCAGTAGCCTAGACATCCATACTCAATTACATCAAGATCATAGTCTTTCTCGAGTTCTTCGAGCGCTTTTTGTGCACCGCTTGCTAAATTACTTACACAAAACTCTATAATCGGTCTCATTTTTTCTTTCACCTCTTGATGAATTCATCCTAACTCTTTCTTGTGAGCTAGTCAATGTAAACACTCATTCTTCCTGTGTTTTTTCCATAAAAGAGTTGTGAATTTGTTGCAAAGTGCTATACTTAAACATGTCAAAAACGTGAAATCGTTTACTTATTTCAAGTTACGGATATTTACTTATATAAAGCAATACAAAAACAGATACGAATTGTCTTGATAGAAAAGGGGAAATGACAAATGAAACACCTCGTTTTACTTGGCGGAGGATATGGAAATATGCGTGTGTTGAAGAGACTTCTTAATTCCTCAGACCTCCCTGAAGATATTCAGCTTACGCTTATTGACCGTGTACCTTATCATTGTTTGAAAACCGAATATTATGCGCTGGCTGCAGGAACCATTTCAGATCATCATGTTCGCGTAACGTTCCCTGATCACCCACGCTTAAACATTAAATACGGTGAAGTTACAGAAATTGATGTTAAAGAAAAGAAAGTACTGTTAAAAGATCAAGATGCTGTTTCGTATGATGATTTAGTAATTGGCCTTGGCTGTGAGGACAAGTATCATAATGTTCCAGGTGCAGACCAATATACACTAAGCATTCAGACAATCGATAAATCGCGTCATACTTATCAAGTACTGAACAACCTGCATGCAAACGCGGTTGTTGCCGTTGTTGGTGCAGGCCTTTCTGGTGTTGAACTTGCATCCGAGCTTCGCGAAAGCCGCCCGGATCTGACGATTAAGCTTTTCGATCGTGGTGACATGATATTATCTGCGTATAAGAAGAGATTAAGCAATTATGTACAAAATTGGTTCGTTGAACATGGGGTTGAAGTCATTAACAACTCTAATGTTACAAAAGTAGAACAAGGCGCATTGTATAATCACGATGAGAAAGTTGAATGCGATGCTATCGTTTGGACTGCGGGTATTCAGCCTAGCCGCATCGTACGTGATTTGGATGTTGAAAAAGATAGTCAAGGACGAGTGGTTCTAAGTGAGCATCATCACCTTCCTTCTGACGAACATGTCTATGTAGTAGGAGATTGCGCAAGTCTTCCTTACGCACCTAGCGCACAGCTCGCAGAGGAACAAGCTGAGCAGATCTCACAAGTTCTCTTAGCCCGTTGGAATGAACAGCCACTGCCGGAGATGAACGAGATTAAATTAAAAGGTGTTATGGGATCACTTGGTAAGAAGAGTGGTTTCGGTACGATGGGAAGCACAGCTCTTATCGGACGAGTACCTCGTTTATTAAAATCAGGAATCCTCTGGTTGTATAAATATCAAGTATAAGAAAAGGCCCATGCCAACAGCATGGGCCCTTTCTTGTTTTTACCACCAATATGGGCGGAATCGACGAATTCGGTAGAAAGGAAAACCGAAAACTCCGAAACCAGGAAAAAACGGTCCAACAAAAATAATACGGCTATTTCTCTCTGCCGTCTCACCTGGCATAACCATATACATGTTATCCTGATCGAAGCTGTGCAGCTGACCATGATATACATTTCCATCATTCATTTCGATCGTGACGTTCTGACCCATATACTTGAGACAAAGATCATGATAATGATGGTGATGGTGTCCTGCAAATGTGGATGACTCATCTTTATGACTTTTACCTTTTAAAGGGTTTAACAATACGATTTGCCTCCTTTTTTTCCATACATCATATTCTCTTAAGGAAGGCAAAGCATGTGTACAAACCCAATATAAAAAAATAGGCGCTTAACTTACAGCGCCGTAACCGTTTTGTTCAATTATGCTATAGATCGTCTTTAGGTTGGGATTTCCTTCTGCAACAACTTCTCCGTCAATCACAACAACAGGATAAAACAGGTCTTCTTCATATATTCTTTCTGAAAATGCCTGATCGATCTCGTTTTCAGGCTTCTCCATATCAATATAAAGAACCGTAAACAGTAAGTTCTGAAACTTTCTTGAGATTGCCGCTTCTAGCCATTCAGCCGTTTCTTTGGCTGATGGAAGATGAACACAGCTGGCACATTTCTGTTCTGCGCCATATACTTTAATTATAAGTGAGTTACTCATGCAGAATCACCTCAATGTATGCGCTTATTTGCTTTCATCATACCTTATTTTGTATAAAAGAAAAAGGCACAAATATCATGATGCTTGCTCATGGATTTTTTATTCCATATCCCGTATACTAAGAGTAAGTTCTTTTTAAGAAAGGAGCCTTGATAGTTATGGCTGAAACTCAAAACTTAGAAATGCGTGAACAAGTTGAAGAAGTTCTTGATAAATTACGCCCGTTCCTTCTTCGTGACGGAGGAGACGTGGAATTAGTGGATATTGAAGAAGGTGTAGTAAAAGTACGCCTTATGGGTGCTTGCGGAAGCTGCCCAAGTTCTACAATTACACTAAAAGCAGGTATCGAACGTGCACTTCTTGAAGAAGTACCTGGTGTTGTTGAATTAGAACAAGTATTTTAATGAAGAAGCCGCTCTTTTTGAAGAGCGGCTTTTTTTGTGAGATGTTTTTGGGGGATGTTTTTGCATAGCTATGATGCTATTGAAAGTAGTTGATTTCCGTTTCAGGTGCTCGCTTTCCGCGGGGCAGGTGGTGAGCCACATTCGTACGTTTCACTCTTAAGTGTCTCACCAGCCCGCCTGTCCCGCAGGAGTCTCCCACCTTCCACTCCAATCAACTTTACAATGAAGTCTAAAAAAATTCTTGAAAGCCAGACCACTGTCAAAGGGGAACTTTCTAGGTACATTATTAAATAAAAACAAAGGGCTTTCCGTGCATTTTCAATTGAAGCCTTTGGTGGTTTCTTTGTCTTGCTTTACGAATTCCATACGAAAAATTACTAAAAGAGATCAAACCACCTCGCCAATGCCTAGTGATTTGACCTTTTTTTGTTGTTTATGAAGCAAACATGTAGGGATTGGAGCGGAAGGGTGCTGACTCCTGCGGGACAAATAAGGACATTAAATACTGAAGTGACGTCACGACAAGCATGGGGGTGATCTGAACCCCATGAACCACCATTTGAAAGCTCTTTTCTACAGAGCGTTGCTTTTGTTTTTCTATTCTCATCATTTGCAAGTTGATTGTAGTGCAAGGTTGCGAGACTCCTACGGGACGAGCGGTCAGGTGGAGACTCCTAATGGCGCATAGCGGCAGGAGGCTCACCGTACGCCCCGTGGAAAGGGAGCAACCTGGAGCGGAAATCAACCTCTTCAACAAGCAACAAAGAATTACTTAAAAGGAACTATCTTTTATCAAGACATCAAATGAACTAGCAGTGCTTTTTGTGCATGAAGTCGGTTCTCAGCTTCTGGGAAGACGACCGAATGATGACCATCAATGATTTCTGCTGTCACCTCTTCTTCACGATGCGCAGGCAAGCAATGCATGAAAATATAATCTTTTTTTGCATGTGAAACAAGCTCTGCATTCACTTGATACCCTTTAAAATGACTCATACGCACTTCTGCTTCATCTTCCTGCCCCATGCTCGCCCAAACGTCTGTATAAATGACGTCACTATTTTTTATACCTTCAATCGGATTATCTGTAACCTCAATAACGGACCCATTTTGTTGTGCGACTTCTTTCGCATAAGAAACAATTTTTTGATTTGGCTCGTAATTTTTCGGAGCAATAATCGTACAATCCATCCCAACTTTGGCAGCACCGATCATCAACGAGTGCGCCATGTTATTGCCATCTCCAATATATGCGAGCTTCTTCCCTTTAAAAGAACCTTTATATTCAAGAATTGTTAACAGATCGGCAAGCACTTGGCATGGATGAAAATCGTCCGTAAGTCCGTTAATTACAGGGATCGAGCCGTTATAAGCAAGCTCTTCAACGGTAGATTGATGAAATGTACGAATCATCAGTGCATCTAGATATCCTGACAATACTTTAGCTGTATCTGAAATCGATTCTCCTCTTCCCATCTGAATGTCACGAGTGGAAAGATGGATCGCATGACCGCCGAGCTGCAGCATGGCAGCTTCAAATGAAACACGGGTACGAGTGGATGACTTTTCAAAGATCATCCCTAAAATTTTCCCTTTTAATAGTGGTGGTGCCGATGAACCTTGCTTCTTCAATTCTCGGGCCAGATTCAACAGATCGATAATTTCAGATGTAGAATAATCCATTAGCGTAAGAAAATCTTTCTTTGTTCGTGTTGTGCGAAGGGGGTGTACAATTGACATCAGATCAGCACTTCCTTTCTTGAATCGTTTACTGCATGCAGCGCGCTATAATAAGCGTTTGTTGTTTCTTTTCTAGTCAGAACGTGTAATCGTTCTAGTACCGCACGTTTGGCATCCTGGCATTGACTATCATTTGAAAAGTTCATATAGACTGCTTTGTCCTCTGTTTTTAGCCACTCATCAAAAGATATTTCTTTTTGGTTTTTTATGTTATAGCCGAATTTTGACCATTTTTCAGCTTCCTCTTCCGCTAACTCTCCTTGTGCAAAAATGCTGCCCTTTGTATTCCAAAGATCGGCAAGCTGCAGGCTAGAACCTTTTAAGGCCTTAACTAAAGCTGAATCATACTCTGTATCTGTACCGATCACTTCTCCTGTTGAAATCATCATCGGGCTTAAAACAGGTGAAACACCTGGGAGTTTAATCGTTGAAAAAACAGGTGCTTTCACTGTGATAAACGGCTGTCCGTTATGCTCCGCTTCAAGGTTTAAAGAGCTTAATGGTGATCCAAGCAGTAATTGTGTTGCCTTTTGAAGCAGATTTACACCTGTAATCTTACTCATGATCGGTGCTGTTCGAGATGCTCTAGGATTAACCTCAATCACATATACCGTTTGATCTTTAATTGCAAATTGAATATTGAAAAGACCTTTGTAGTTCATATTCGCTGCAATTTTTTTTGACTGTGCTAAAATTTGCTTCGTAATACTCTCTGAAAGATTCTGTGGAGGCGTAACTGTCAAGCTGTCTCCTGAATGAACGCCAGTTCCTTCAATATGTTCAAAGATTCCTGGTACAAAGATGTCTGTACCATCAGTCAACACATCTACTTCTGCTTCTGTTCCTTCTAAAAAAGTATCAATTAGGACAGGAAAGCTTACGGGTTCACTTTTCAAAAAGCTTATCAACTCACTTTTAGAATAAAGAACTTTCATGCCGCTTCCCCCGATTACATAGGATGGGCGAAGCAGAACTGGAAACCCTAACTTCTCAGCATAACTCTTTATTTCTGCTTCATTTTGAGCCGTGTATCCAGCCACTTTAGGGATTTGTATAGAGTCTAGGAATTCATAAAAACGGTCTCTATCCTCCATTTGATCAACCGTGTCTGCCGGACTTCCCAGTACCGAAAAGCCTGCATCTTCTAATTCCTTTGCCAAATTAATGGACGTTTGGCCGCCAAACTGCAGAATCACGTCAGAAATACCCTCAAACTGCAAAACGTGATAAATGTCTTCAAAGGTTAACGGCTCAAAATATAAAGAGTCGGATACTTCATAATCAGTACTGACCGTCTCAGGATTGTTGTTGATCAGAATAGCTTCATATCCATTATCTTTTAGAGCAATCGCACTATGCACACAGCAATAGTCGAACTCAACACCTTGCCCGATGCGAATTGGACCTGATCCGATAATGGCCACTTTCTTCTTTTGTTCCGGAACCTTATCACTTTTTCCGCTCCAACTCGAATAAAAATAAGTCGTTTTTGCTTCGAATTCCGCTGCACACGTATCCACCATTTTGTACGTTGGAATGATGTCCAACTTCTCCCTCTTTTCACGTACTTCTGATTTTGTTACAGACCATATGTCAGACAAATAATGATCGGAGAAACCAAACTTTTTAGCTTGATGCAGCTGATTTTTATCCACGGTTTGCAAGTTCGTTTGTTGCAGGCCGTGGTCCATGGAAACCAACTCGTTAAAGATGGTTAAAAAATAAGGTGTGATCTGTGTTAATTCATGAATTTTGTCTGTCGAAATTCCTCTTCGCAAAAGTTCCATTACAACAAAAAAGCGGCGGTCATCTGCAGCAACAACCAAATCAAGTAACGTCTCTTCATTCATAGAAGATAGTTCTTTTAAGTACATGCCGTTCGTTTTAAGCTCCAGAGACCTGATTGCTTTTTGAAACGCTGAAGCCATATTTCTCTCTAATGCCATTACTTCTCCCGTTGCTTTCATCTGTGTTCCAAGATTTCGGTCAGCATGATAAAACTTATCGAACGGCCATCTTGGCATCTTTACAGCAACATAATCCAATGCAGGTTCAAAACTTGCAAAAGTCGTTCCTGTTACAGGATTTTTCAGCTCATGAAGGTTATATCCCAGTGCTAGTTTTGCTGCTATTTTGGCGATCGGGTATCCTGTTGCTTTTGATGCAAGAGCGGAAGACCTGCTCACACGCGGGTTTACTTCAATCAAGTAATATTCAGATGTATGAGGATGAAGAGCGAACTGAATGTTGCACCCTCCCACTATTTCTAGCGCGTTAATTATCGTTAAAGACGCTTTTCTTAAAGACTGATACTCATCATCTGTTAACGTTTGGCTTGGAGCAACAACAACCGAATCGCCTGTATGTATACCAACAGGATCAACGTTCTCCATGTTGCAAACGGTAATACACGTTCCATTTTTATCGCGCATCACTTCATATTCGATCTCTTTGTAGCCGGCAATGCTTTTTTCAATTAAGCACTGGTTGATCGGACTGGCTGATAGACCTTGTTTAACAAGTGAGGTGAGCTTCTCTTTCGATGGTGCAATCCCTCCGCCAAATCCTCCAAGTGTATAAGCTGGCCGTACAATAACGGGATAGCCAGTGACTTCGGCAAATTCAATGGCTTCATGAGGAGATGTAACGATTTCACTTTCGGGCACAGGTTCTCCAAGCCTTTTCATCAATGAACGAAACTCATCTCGATCTTCTGCTTTTCGAATGGAGTGAATGTCTGTGCCTAAAAGTTTAACCCCATGTTTTTTTAGAATGCCTTTATCATGAAGTTCCATCGCTAAGTTAAGCCCTGTCTGACCGCCAACGGTTGCTAACAGTCCGTCAGGCTTCTCTTTTTGAATAATCTGTTCTGCGTATTCTGCCGTTAACGGCTCAAAGTAAATAACGTCTGCAAACGTGTTGTCTGTCATGATTGTTGCAGGATTATTGTTGATCAGAACAACCTCTATCCCTTCTTCTTTTAGCGCTTTGCACGCCTGGGTACCGGAATAGTCAAATTCAGCTGCCTGCCCGATTACGATTGGTCCAGATCCGATAACGAGTACTTTCTGAATGTCTTGATGTTTAGGCATAACTTCTCACCTTCTCTTTATGTTGTACTGTTTGAATGAAGTTTTGAAAGATTTCTTTATGTTCATTCGGACCAGGTGCTGCTTCTGGGTGGAATTGGACACTGGCAATGTTATATGTGCTATGCCACAGCCCCTCAACACTCTGATCGTTCACATTTTCAAACCAAATAGAAAATCCAGTAGCTGCTAAACTCTCTTTTTTCACAACATAACTATGATTTTGAGAACTCATCGACACTTTTCCAGTCTTCAGGTTCATAACAGGATGATTCGCTCCGCGATGACCGAACTTCAGCTTTCGAGTTTCACCGCCAAATGCTAGCGCTAATATTTGATGTCCAAGACAGATGCCGAGCACGGGATAGCGTATGGCAATATTTTTATAACGATGAAAATAGTTTGAAAACCTCATAGGGTCACCTGAACCGTTTGAAAAAACGAAACCGTCTGGATTGAGTTTCTCAATGTCAGCTAAGTCTTGATCAAAAGGAACAACAGTAACGGTGCAGCCCTCGTTTACAAGAGCGTCAACGATAGACTTTTTGAATCCAAAATCTATTAAAACGATATGCGTGTTTCCTGATCCTGCTTTTGTTATGGATGTTGCTGGCCAATATTCTCCTAGAGAAAAAGATTCTGGCTGTGTATTTGGCAGATGCATAACAGCAGGTAAAGACCCTTTATTTCTGATCTCTTGAATAAGAGACCTTGTATCCACATTTGTTAGGGCAGGAATATTGTGATTGTTGAGTAGGTCAATTATTGATTGGCGGCTGCCTTTTACATCGAATGAGAAACACTCTGCCATTACAACACCGGCTACTTGAATTTTTGAAGATTCCATACTTGCAGAATCAAAGCCATAGTTCCCAATAAAGGGATACGAAAAAACAACAATCTGCCCTTGGTAAGAAGGGTCTGTCAACACTTGTTCATACCCTGTCATTCCTGTATAAAATACAACTTCTCCCGAACCATAATGATGATTTCCAACCCAGTCACCTTCAAAAGAAATATCATTTGATAAAGTAATACAGCCTTTCATGATGAGTTCCACTCCTTGTATAAAACATATATTACATTGTATTTTTATTCATATTTACGTATAAAAAATAAGGATTATTCGTCCTTAAATGGCTTTTGTATAAATATTGTTAAACGCTTCGTTGATAATTCGCAATGCCGTTTCTAATTCTTCATCTGTTACGGTCAAAGGCGGCAATAACCGGATTACCTTCTCACCTGCCGGAACCGTCAATAAACCGTTCTCTTCAAGAGCTTTTATTAATTCAGCAGCCTGATCACACTCAATACCTATTAATAATCCTTCTCCTCGAATTTCATTTACGAATGGCAGTTTCATCAAACTATCTACTAATCTGTTTATAAAATCTATACCTTTTCTTTTTACCTCGCTTAAGAAGTTATCGCTAAAAATAATATTTAAAACCGTTTGGCTTACTGCACAAGCTAACGGATTTCCTCCAAACGTCGTTCCATGACTGCCTGGCCCAAATGCTTCTTTTAACTTGCTTTTACCGAGCATTGCCCCTATTGGAAAGCCGTTCCCTAACCCTTTTGCGAGAGTCACGATGTCAGGATCCAAATCAAAATGTTCATAAGCATACCTTTTTCCAGTTCGGCCGATACCTGTCTGAACTTCATCTATGATTAGGAGAATATCGTGTTGCTTACACATTTCTTGGACTTCTTTATAAAATGACGGATCAGCAACCTTTACGCCGCCTTCACCTTGAATCACTTCCATCATGATGGCAGCTGTGTCAGAATCAACCGTATTTTTGAGCTGCTGCCTATCGTTCCAAGGAAGATGGATAAATTCAGACAGAAGCGGTCCGTAGCCTTCTTTTATTTTCTGCTGACCAGTTGCCGACATGGAACCGAATGTACGGCCATGAAATGAATTCTTAAACGTAATGATCTTGTTTCGTTTTGTAAATTTCTTCGCAAGCTTAATCGCCGCTTCGTTAGCTTCAGCGCCACTATTGCAGAAGAAGGCAGCATCTAAATTGGTTTGATTCACCAGGGTTTCAGCGAGAAGTTCTTGTTGCTGTATTTCAAAGAGATTTGAAGTATGCCAGATACGCTCACTCTGTTCCTTTAATGCTTTAACCACTTCAGGGTGGCAATGCCCTAGACTTGTTACTGCAATTCCACTTGTGAAATCTAAGTAGCGCTTGTTGTTTTGATCAAACACGATCGTTCCGCTTCCTTTTTGAAGCTCTATATGTTTTCTTTTGTACGTAGGAAAAAGTGAACTCATTAAACCATGACCTCCTTAGAAGCAATTACAGTACCTGAGAGTGTTTGATCCGTAATTAACACTTCATGAATATTTATATCCAGACACTTAATAGCTGCCTCGACTTTCGGCACCATTCCACCATGTATGTGACCTTGAATCATATTTTTTTGTATTTCAGAAACAGTTAGTGAGTCAGCCCATTTTCCGTTAAGCTGAATGCCAGGAGTGTCAGTCACAAAACAGATTGAATGAGCTGCTAAGGCTGCCGCCGTTTCTCCTGCAGCTGTATCTGCATTGATATTCACCGTTTCGCCGTCGTCTGTTATACCGAGGGATGCTATGACAGGTATCTTACCTGAGTTCAGCACGTTTTCAATGATTTCTGTTTTAACTTTCTTAACACGTCCCACCCATCCATATTGCTTCTTATCTAAAAAATCGCATTGTATGAGGGATTGCTCTGAACCACACAAACCCCTTGCCGAGATCCCTTTTTGATTTAGCACATGTACAAGATTTTTGTTGGTGATGTCTTTTAATGCAGCCTTAACGCAAGAAAGCGTCTTTTCGGTCGTTATCCTTATCCCGTTCTTCATTTCTAAAGGAAGTCCTGATTCTTTAAGTTTTTTGTTGATCTCCGGTCCGCCTCCGTGAACGATAACGATTTTTTCACCTTGCTGAACTCTTTCTTTTAGAACAGCAAAAAATGCAGGCTGTAGATCAGCTAGTGTACTTCCTCCAATTTTGATAACATGAAACACTACGCTCACATCCTTTTACGTTCGATAGCTTGCATTGATTTGAACATAGTCGTACGTTAAATCGCATCCCCATGCTCGGCCGCTTCCGTTTCCTTCAGATAAAATTACCGTTATATGAATCTCATGGCTCTTTAAGTAGTTTCGAATTTTCTCTTCTGAAAAGTGAACAGGTTCTCCGTCTACAACGACTTCATTTTCACCGATTAAGATCTTTACGGCATCTGGATTAAATTTCACTCCGCTATATCCCGCTGCTGCGATGATTCTTCCCCGGTTCGCATCACATCCAAAAACAGCTGTTTTAACAAGCGGTGAACCTACTACGGTTTTGGCTATGATTCTAGCTTCTTTCTCTGTATTCGCACCTAACACGTTAACTTCAATGAGCTTACTCGCACCTTCTCCATCTTTCGCAATAAGTTTGCCCAAATCTTCACAAACAAGGACGAGTGCTTCTAAGAACAGTTCCCATTCAGGGTGGTTCTTGTTTAACTCTTCATTCTCACCCATTCCGTTTGCCAGCATGAGCACCATGTCATTTGTTGAGGTGTCACCGTCAACCGTGATGCAGTTAAACGTTCGTTCCACCGCATAACTGAGTGCTGTGTGAAGGTCACTTTGATTGATCGCTGCGTCTGTTGTAATAAAGCCAAGCATTGTAGCCATGTTCGGATGAATCATACCCGATCCTTTTGCTGTTCCTGCAATCGTGATGGTTTTATCATTGATTTTCAGAGAATACGCTGTATTTTTTGAAACCGTGTCTGTTGTTAAAATGGCTTGAGCGAAATCTATTGAACCTTTCAACTCTGAATCTAGGACTAGTTTTTCAATTCCTGCTGAAATTTTATCCATTGGCAGATGTTCACCGATTACACCCGTAGAAGCTACTCCAACATAATGGGAAGGTATATCAAGCTTCTCTGCGGTTTGAAGCTGCATGTTTTGTGCATCAGCTAAGCCTTTTTTTCCGGTACACGCATTCGCATTACCTGAATTCACGATGACCGCCTGAAGCTTCCCTTCTTGCGAAATGCTGTTCTGCGTAATTTTTAATGGAGCTGCCTGTACTTGATTTGTTGTATAAACACCAGCTGCGTTTGCCGGAGTGACGCTGTATAACAATCCTAGGTCGAGCTTTTTATGTTTCACACCGCAATGAAGACCACTCGCATAAAAGCCTTTTGGAGTTGCGATATTAATTCCTGTTATCTTTTGAATAGCCGCCTTTGTCGCCTGCATGTATCCTGCCTCCTTTTTTTAAGGGAACATCGGTGAATGCTTTAGTCCCTCTGTTTCATCGAGATCAAACATAACGTTCATATTTTGAACGGCCTGACCTGCTGCGCCTTTTAACAAATTGTCAATGACAGAAACAACTGTAATTCGATTCGTACGATCATCTACACCAAAAGTGAGATCACAATAATTGGATCCGTAAACTTGCTTTGTAAACAAGTTTGTTCTCTCATCATAAACACGTACAAAGTGTTTTTTGCTGTAGTATTCCTCATAGATTTCTTTTACAGTTTGAGAGTTAGCATCCTCTTCTAATTCTGCGTACATGGTTGCCATGATTCCTCTTGTCATCGGAACGAGATGTGTGTTGAACGTAATTTTTGTATCGATGCCCGTGATTGTTTGGATGGTCTGTTCAATCTCAGGTATATGCTGATGCTGATGCATCTTGTAAATACTTAAGCTATCGTTATTCTGAGAAAAATGCGTTCCTTTGTTAGGTGAAACACCTGCTCCTGATATTCCGCTCTTAGCATCGATCACTAGAGATGAGGACTTAATCATGTCTGTTTTTAATAGTGGCAGAAGCCCAAGCAATGCTGCGGTTGGGTAACAGCCTGGATTTGCGATCAAATCACCTTTTTTTACATCTTCACTGTTCCATTCCGTTAATCCGTAAACCGCTTGATTTACAAGTGATATTGGTGGGGGTTCTTTTCGATACCACTGTCGATAGGTGTCGTTGTTCTTGATTCGAAAATCCCCTGCTAAATCAATAATCTTCAAATTGTTTTTGACTAAAGGTGGAAGTAGCTCTGACGAAACACCGCTTGGAGCTGAGCAAAATAATATGTCTAGCTCATCTATGTGAAGCTGTTCTAATGAACGAAGCGGATGATTAACGATCTGGTATACATGCTGAACTTCATCTGAAAGCTGTTGACCTGCTTTGGAGGATGAATAGAGAAATACTTCCGTAATCTCCGGATGTGCAGATAATAGCCGGAATAACTCCATACCACCATATCCGGTTACGCCAATAATTCCTGCTCTCAAATCACATCACTCCTTAAATAAGTTATGGTTCATTATAGGACTGTATAAAAATTAATTCAATAGTATATTTATAAATTTTTTATTTTATTTGATTCTTTAGGTAAACATCGGGGTTCTTGGAAGTAGTTGATTTCCTTTCCAGGTGCTTCGCTTTCCGCGGGGCAGGCGGTGAGCCACATTCTTACCGTTTCACTCTTAAGTGTCTCACCTGCCCGCCTGTCCCGCAGGAGTCTCGCACCTTTCACTCCAATCAACTTTCAAAGGAGAAAATTAAAGCAACATTCTTTTGGAAAGGAGTATACCAATAAAAAAACTGACTTTTTAGGTTCAAGAATCAAACCACAAAAGCCAGTTACAACTATTATTTATTATTGTCTTAAAAAACCGCCTTCTGAATGGATGATTTGCCCTGTTACCCACTCTGCTTCGGGCGATGCTAAAAAAGCGATCAATTTTGCCGCATCTTCTGGTTTCCCGATTCTTCCTAACGGAAACTTGGGCAGGAGAACGTTTTGCACATCTTCAGTCATCCAGCCCGTATCTGTTGGCCCTGGATTAACCGCATTAACCGTAATACCTTTATGTCCAATTTCAGCTGCCAGCGTAACAGTGAGCGCATCGATCGCTCCTTTTGTTGCAGCATAGGCAAGCTCACCTGTCATCGGGCCTTTCGACTGACCTGAAGTTAGATGAATAATGCTGCCTCTTTCTCCTGTAAAACGCTTTGCGAATTCTACGCTTAAAAGGGTCGTAGCCCGAATGTTGATCTCATAATGAGAATCAAGAATTTCACTCGTTGTATCTTCCCACTTATGATTTTTTGAAAAACAAGCGTTGTTTACAAGAATACTTGATGGTCCTAATTTTTGCTCTAGTTTTTCAAAAAGAAGTGAAATATGATTAGAAACGCTCAAGTCAACTTCTTCATAAACAGCCTTCACGCCATGACTCTCAATTTTTTCAACTAGGCGATCTGGGTCACTTTGATGATTCCCTGCATGCATATCCTTGTCATATGTACCCCATGTCGTAAAGAAGATGTCTGCTCCTCTTTTTGCGAGCTGTAAACAAACCTCTGCTCCGATTCCATTTAATCGGCTAGCCCCTGTGACAATGGCTGTTTTTCCTTCTAAAGAACGAATCAATACAGTTCCTCCTTATTTGACAGGCGTTTCAGGCTCTTTTCCGTTCAATATATTTGCTATGTTTCTGCAGGCGAGTGCAGCCATTTTCATTCTTGTTTCTACACTGGCACTGCCGATATGCGGGAGTGCTACAACTTGCTTCATCGACAATAACGGGTGTTTTGGATCGATTGGTTCTTTTTCAAAAACATCCAGTCCCGCACCAGCAATTCTTTTGTTTTCCAGTGCTTCTACAAGGGCATCCTCATCAACCGATGCTCCTCTGCCGGCATTGATAAAGATTGCACTTTCCTTCATACTTTGAAATGCTTCTCTGTTGAACATTCCCTTTGTTTCTGCGGTTAATGGAGCTAGTGAGACAACAAAATCTGATTGCTTTAAGAGCTCATGAAAATCTTTGTATTCGGCATCTAGTGAGACTTCAGCTTCATGCTTGCGATTTCGATTATGATACAAAATTTTCATATCAAATCCTTTTGCTCGTCTTGCTACTGCTTCACCGATTCTTCCCATACCAACGATACCGATTGTCTTGTGATGAACATCGGCTCCAGCGAGCAATAAAGGTCCCCAGCTGTTCCATTTTCCTTCTTTTACATAATTGGCCGATTCGACAATTCTGCGAGCTGTTGCGAGAATTAAAGAAAACGCCAAATCTGCCGTAGAATCGGTTAAAACATCCGGTGTGTTGCAAACCTTAATGCCTAGATTGCTGGCTAATTTTATATCAATGTTGTCATATCCAACAGCCAGATTTCCTACTACTTTAAGTGATGAAGCCTGCTGCAGCAATTCAGCATCGATGTTGTCAGAAAGCATCGTGAGCAGCCCATCTGCTTTTGAAGCCTCAGCTAAAAGTACATCTCGAGGAACCGCTTCTTCTTCATATGGCCACATATTGACCTCTGCTATTTGATTCAATTCTACTAGTGTTTCATCAGGTAATTTTCGTGTAATAAAAACATATGGTTTTTGCATCCGCTTTCACTCCTTGTTGTTATTTTCTCATGTGGTGGTAAGAAAATAAAGAAATGGGGCTGCGTACACAATATTTTTGGAGCCAGTTAGAAAGGCTTTGTCGAAAATCGGATAAATAATTTTATACGCGGAATTATTCTGTCTATACCCGGAATTATGAAGTTTATCTGCGGATATAAAAGCGATTACCTTGGATATCATTTAGGCTGTTCACATCAGACGAACACTCTCTTGTTTTGTCCGAGCTGCAGAAACGACTGAGCACTTTTTAGATTAAAAAGAATAAAAAAAAGGAGGTGGACCTCAAAATTACATTTTTGAGTCACCTCTTCTTTTTAAATCATCGGAACGAGCCAGTCGACTACTGGAATATTTAAATCACGAACTGGCAGACCGATGGATCTAAAGAAACTTTTTAGGAAGTATTCATTTTGTTTTTCATACGAGATTAAGTCAGTAAAGCGGCGTACATATAACTCTTTTCCAATATCTCTTTCGTTAGCATAATGATCTTCAACCGTATCAAAGTATTGTGAAGGAAAAAGCAGTCTTCCATATAGAAGCCGCCAAGCCCCTTTTGATAATGGCTTCACTTTTTCGTATTCATCGATAAATTGTAAAACTTCGTGACTTCTGAACTCTGGCTGATAAATTTTTTCGCGGATGCATTCTGCTACATCTCTCATTGGACTGTCAATCACCCAGCCAACTGGCAGTTTAACAAAACTGTTCGAAGTTCTGATCCAAGAACGTTCAGTGAATCTGTCATAACAGATGGCAGCTGAGCCAATTCCCTTTGGTCCTCTTTCTAACTGATAATCTGTAATGTATTGAATAGCGTTCTCTGCCATTCCCTCATAATACGGAAAGGTAGTTAGAAATAGTTCGTCGAAATCATTCTTTTGTTTTCTTGCTGATACTTCTGCATACCTGTTATGCATCTCATCCACTCGATTAATCCACAACATTGGCCACTGGCCGTATGCAATTTGCTGAACAGGATAATATTGCTCAAGCCCTTTACCACGCTTATGGAATTCTGCTAGTTCAGAACCTAGTTCAATATTACGCTGTTCTCCTTTTTTGTGCTCGACTTTAAAAATGATTACGGACTCGCCGTCAACATAAGCGCTAGGCATGTTCGTAATGGTCGGCTGCAGCACGGGCAGAGAATTTTCTCCACGATGCTGTAGATAGTCACTGATATATGACATTTCTTGCAGCTTTTCATAGGACATTTGCTGCTGCGGAATCACGATATATTGATTTCCCTTGCAATAGAATGTTCGATAACCAGATTCAGATCTTCTGTCTTCACAAACCAATTGATAGTGATGAAATATATCTCTTTCAAACAAAGGCGATCCCCCCACCCCTTCAGCTTTCCAGCGGCTAATTTAAGTGATCATGAGCGTAACACCGCATTTATGGATACAACATTGTATGCCCATATAGGCGAAGTGGTTAGCACTTTTTATAAATTCATAACTTTATCATGAAAACATATACTATACAAAGCTAAGGAGACTAATCGAGAAAAGGAGTACAGGGATGCCAAACAAAAAAGTGGAAAAAGTCGAAGAAACAGCACGTAAACAGCTGAACGAACGGGGCGTTACGGTAAACGATATAGCTGAACTCGTTTATTTTCTCCAAGTCCCCTATCATCCTGACCTAAAAATGGATGTTTGCAGAGAAAATGTTGAAAGAGTCATTGCTAAACGTGAAGTACAAAATGCAATCCTTACTGGCATTGCACTTGATGTGTTAGCGGAAGAAAAAAAACTTGAACAGCCGCTTCAAGAAATTTTGGCTCGAGATGAAAGTTTGTATGGGATTGATGAAGTGATTGCACTTTCTATCGTAAATATATATGGTTCGATTGGTTTTACAAATTACGGATTTATTGATAAACAAAAGCCTGGCATTTTAGAAAAGTTAAATGATAAATCTACAGGCAAGGTTCATACGTTTTTGGATGATATCGTGGGAGCTATTGCAGCGGCTGCGTCCAGCCGTTTGGCACATCGCGCAGCAAATGAAGAATAAAAATAAGGCTTAAGAACAAGAGGAATTCTCTTTTGACTTAAGCCTTTTTTATTTTCTATCAAATAATGTTGTTATATTTTAAGCACTTGGAAAAGCAAACATCATAAAACTGAAAGCAACCATTTTTAGTATAAGTTCTAATCTAAGTGATAGTTGCTTGAAAGTCATTCAATTACTTCACTTCATTGACAAGTTGCGAGACTCCTGTGGGACGAGCGGTCAGGTGAGACCCCTTAAGGCGCAAAGCAGCAGGGGGCTCACCGCACGCCTCACGGAAAGCGCGCATCTGAAACGGAAATCAACTACTTTCAAGAGCAACTATGTTTCGTAACAACTTATTTAATCTCCCACTCATCCAACCCGTTTACAGTATAAGTAGGATGCACCTCAATTTCCTCTAGATGTTCTTTCGTCGTCACTCCTGTGTGAACAAGCAGCGTATCCATTCCTGCACGAATACCGGCCATAATATCGGTTTGATAGTTGTCACCGATCATGAGTGTTTCTTCCTTTTTTGTTCCGAGCGTTTCCAATGCCATCTCCATAATAATGGACTCGGGTTTGCCAATAAACGTGGGTTCAGTTTGTGTAGAGACCGTAATAACAGACGTTAAAGATCCGTTTCCTGGCAGAAGCCCTCTTTCTGTTGGAAGAGCGATATCACCGTTCGTAGAAATAAAGGGTGCTCCGTTTCGAACCGCTAGGCAAGCTTTAGCTAACTTTTCATACGTAATGGAACGGTCGATACCAATAACCACAAAGTCTGGATTCTCTTCAACGAGCTGAAGTCCCTTTTCCTGCAGCGCTTCTTTAATGCCATCTTCCCCGATACAATAAACTGTCGCATTTTCTTTTATTTCTGCAATATAGTTAGCCGTTGCCATGCTTGTTGTATAAACATGCTCAGCAGATGCTGGTATATCAAATCCTTGAAGAACATCTGCCACTTGATTCTTCGTCTTAGAAGAGTTATTCGTTACAAATAGATAGGGTAAATTTTGTTGGTTTAGTTTTTTTACAAAGTCAACGGCTTCCAAAATTCTTTCGGTGCCCCGATACATCGTTCCATCTAGATCAATCAAGAATCCCTTATATGCTTTCATCACATTCTCTCCTTTTATGTACCTTTATCATTTTGCCCACTGCTAAAGAAAACTTGTCTGACGCCAAATCTTTTTCGTCAGACTTAGTTGCGCTTATACTATCGACCTAAACTTGTTACGACGTCGAAAAACATCATGCTAACAAGTTATAGTTTCTGGATAGTGAAAAAAAAAAACACACCTGAAGCGTCTACACTTCAGATGTTTGCTTTTCTTCTTTTATAATATAGCAGCAATAATCTCCGCCTTTAGCCATGCACGTCTTACGCTCTACATCGTCTGTTTGAAGCATGCGCTTAAACAGTGAGAGTTCACATGAACAGGCTTGCTGATACTCATTTGCCACCATAGCGATCGGGCAATTGTATTCTGTTAATACATACGTACCAGGGACTTCTCCCGGCTTCCAATCGACCATGTATCCTGCTTCATTCTGGATGTTGGCAAGTTCGTTTACCTTTTGTTCAAAATCAGAAAGTATATTCATTCGATCTTTGTATTTATCCTGCAGACGGTTTTCACGTCTTTTAAATAATAGATCTACGGCTTCTGTTCCATTCACTTCTTCAATATCATTTAAGAATTCCACTGTAAGTCCTGAATAGTTTCGTGGAAATTGTTCGTCCCCGCTCGCTGTCAAATGATAAAAATGGATTGGTCTTCCCATGGCTTGCCGCACCAGAGTCGTTTCGATGACATGGTCCCGCTCTAATGTGTTAAGATGGCGCCGAACGGCCATTTCTGTTATGCCAAGGGATTTCGCCATTTCCGTCACGGTCATCCGTTTATTTCTCTTTAAAAGATAGATGATTTCATCACGGGTTGAGGTGTGATTCTTCATGGTCATCACCATCCTTTGTTACCATTTTACCGTAAATACAAGAAAACGTACATTTTTAAATAAAAAAGTATAAAAACTATTTTTTACTTTATTTTATTCAGGCAGAAATGCTGAAACAGGACCGAGTTCCTCTTCTAAATACCGTTTAATGTGAAGTGGAAATGTCTCAAGTTCTTGTATATGTTTATTAAGCGTACTGTATATTTCTTTTACATCTGCTAATGTATATTCCTGGACAAGTGACTTGCGGAGATTTACGACTTGCTTCAAAGAAAGAGCTTCTTCATTTGGGATCACTTTTTCATCGATTAGGATATCGAGAATGTCTTCAAAGCTTCCAGGGTCGCGCATAATAAATCCGTCGATAATCATGTTTCCAACATCCATCATCGACTCGATCAATAAGTGGCCGATTCTTTCTAATGCCAGTACTTCCAATTGCTTTTTTGGTAAGGACATTTCTTTAAATGTCTTTAACAATTCATCCATATACACTAAATGTTCATTGATTTTCTTTCGATCAACAAAATACATAGTCATCACCTTTTGTAAGTTTCTCAAGTAAAGTGTAACATAAAGTAGGAGCCATCATGATTGCCTCAAATGAAAATTTGGTGATGTATTTATTGGAGGAGGAACAAAGAATGAGTGAAGAAACCTTTTTCTTATACGATGATAAGGAAACGACTGAAACACGTTTTGTGAGTTTTATGGGAAGAAATACACGTTTTGATCTAGCGATTGTAAAAACAACACGTCATTACGGGAAGTCCCTTGTTTTAAATATGCTTGGAAGTCATTACGCCATTATCGGCCAGGACGATTTAGAGGAAGAGGGCTATTTAGAACATGCGTTTAATCTAACGGAAGAAGACGCGATGGAACTTCGTGACTTTTTATCTGATGTTGTTTAAGCAGTAATCAAAATGTACCAAGAAAGAATCATGCTCTATGGGACACACTTTAGATAAGGATACGTTCTTATCCTACACTGGCCTATGAGAGGATGGTTTTTTTGTTCGAAAAAGAAAAAAGGCAATACACCGATTTTTCGAATGTGGAGACCGGTCGTAACTATGTACTTCCCGAGGATTTACCTGAAGGCCCATATGGATCGCCCATAAAGAGGGCTTTAGGAAAATCCACTCCTTGGAGAGAAGAACAGCGATATTATAGTGCCTTTAACTATGAAAACAAAAGCCTTCATGCTGGACTGGAAAGACAAGATCCTGGTGCGCATCCGACACATGATGACCCAGAATATCATACAGAACAGCCATATGACGATTCTCGAGGCTCATAAAGCTTGGCTGTCTTAAGTAAGCCATTTACTGTCATCGCTTAGACAAAGAAAAACCCCTGAATTCAACTCAGGGGTTTACTTTTTTTACGACAAAATACGGACAACCGAAATTGCAATATTCATAAATGTATTCCGGCAGTGTGCTGATTTTCGTATCGAACGTAGCCTTTTCGTGGTTATCTTCAAAAAAGCCGCGAAGTCGAAGCTGTTCGTATCCGAGATCACCAACAATATAATCGTATTTATGTAAAATCTCACTGTAGCGCGCTTTAAATTGTTCCTCATTAAAGGCTTCACGTACATCTTCAATCACTTCATAGGAATAATTACCAACTGTAATCAAAAATGCTTCACCTCATTTCCTGATACTTATTTTACCATGTTTGTGCCTTTTACAGCCAACAATTTCTTTGTAAAGTAATTGCGTTTAAGGTCATTCTAATGAATAAGGAGGTGAACACCTATGAAAAAATTAGGAATGCTTTTATTAATCAGCATCGTGCTCTCTGGATGCGGAGGTGCTGACCAAAAGAAAATGGGTCAGGAATATAAATTTTCAAAAACGAATGTAAAAGATGAGAATCGGATTGGCAACAACATGAATTATGGGGATTTTGGATATATGCGCCATATGTCCGGGGATAAAGTAAAATCAGGAAACGGCGTTCCATACTTAAATCGTCAAAAGCTTGCAGATATGATTTCAGATATGGTTCTTCAATTGCCTGATATTAAAGATGTCGGCACATTAGTTACAGACGAAGAGGTTCTAATCGGCTACAAAACAACGAACAAGGACCGAAACGCTGCTGCAGACCAAGTGAAGATGACTGCCTTCTCGGTTGTACCACGGTACTTCCACGTATACGTGTCTGATGAAAAAGGCATGATTGATAAGATCGAGCAGTACCAATCATTAAATAATGATACGGAACAAATAGAAGGTATTATGGACCGTTTGATTCAACAAATGAAAAAAGCCCCTCAAGGCAAGAAATGGAACTATGGGGAAAATGAAAATGGTGAGATGAACGGGGAAACCAATAATATGCGCAGTGAAATGGAAGGAAAATAAAAACCAGAAGCAGTTCGTTTGCTTCTGGTTTCTTTTTTATTTAGCTGTTTTGTGCAGCTGCATTAACTTGCTCATCTGCATGGTAAGAAGATCGCACAAGCGGTCCTGACTCACAGTGCTTAAATCCTTTAGAGAAAGCGATATCACGCAGTTCTTTAAATTCATCAGGTGTATAGTACTTTTGTACTTTTAGATGTTTTTTCGTCGGCTGCAAATATTGTCCGATGGTCATGATGTCTACGTTGTTTGCGCGAAGATCATCCATCGTTTCAATGATCTCTTCCCATGTTTCTCCAAGTCCAATCATAAGGCTGGATTTTGTTGGAATATTTGCATTCATTTCTTTTGCACGTCTTAAGAACTCCATCGTTCTGTCGTACGTAGCACGTGCACGAACTCTTGGAGAAAGTCGTCTCACTGTTTCGATGTTGTGGTTCATAATATCCGGTTTTGCATCCATTAGTGTTTTTAGTGCATCAAAGTCACCTAACATGTCAGAAGGAAGAACTTCAATCGAACAGAATGGGTTTCGGGCACGAACTGCACGAACCGTCTCAGCGAATACATGAGCTCCCCCATCTTTAAGATCATCACGTGCTACAGCTGTAATAACTACGTGTTTTAGTCCCATTTGTTCAACAGATTCAGCAACACGTTCTGGTTCTTGCAGATCCAGTTCTGTTGGCAATCCTGTTTTCACTGCACAAAAACGACATGCGCGTGTACAGATGTCGCCTAATATCATGAAAGTAGCGGTCTTACGAACAGCCCAGCATTCGTGAATGTTCGGGCATTTCGCTTCTTCACAAACGGTATGTAGCTTTTTTTCACGCATCATTTTCTTAAGTTCTTTATAATTTTCATTCGTGTTTAGCTTTATTTTTAACCACTCGGGTTTACGTACATATTCTTCTTTCTTTGCCATCATCATCACCCCAAATTTTCTTGGTCTTCACTATAATGAACGTTTGTTATTTAGTTTCTAATTAAACATTATTGTCCCATCAATACTCTACCATACGACAGGCCAAAACTCCAAACATGAGTTTTTTCCAACATTTTTCCTTCATGTTTTTTCCTAACTTCAACAAACTATAGGTAAATGAAAGAAAGGAGTGGATTGGGACGTATGAGGAAAACAGTCCTGTTCCTCACTCTGGCAGCCCTTCTAATAACCTTTCTTCCGGAAAGCAGGAGTGCGGCCGCAGAGCGATTTACAAAAGAAGATGTAGATAGACTCAGCCTCTACAAAAAAATGGAATCCGTTACACTTATTCCATGGCACTATTTTGCCGGGGTTGACCAATATGAACGAAGTGTAAGAAAAGCAAGAAGAGACCTGCCTGCTAGAAAAGGTCTTGTGGGCATTTACTTTTCTCCCCTACAATGGTCTGGGCCAATTAACCCAACTATGGATGATACGAACCCTGAGCGGATTTCAATGTTTGGCGGTATTGGAAAAGATGGAAATAATGATGGGATAGCTGACCGAAACAACGATGAAGATATTTTATTTACTTTTGCTGATATCATTCAAAAACACGGTCATGATACGGAGAATTTCAGAATCGGACTATGGAGCTATTATAAACGAGATAAAGCCGTTGATATTATTATGGAAAACGCGAAGATCTATGAGACATACGGTACAGTTTCTTTAGATAAACACAGCTTTATCGTGCCTTTACGATCGAACTACAGCTATCGAAGTACATGGGGTGACCGCCGCGGTTTTGGCGGATTGCGTATTCATGAAGGAACAGATATTTTTGCAGATTACGGCGTGCCAGTTAAAGCCGTTTCTTACGGAATCGTAGAAGTAAAAGGCTGGAACCGTTTTGGCGGCTGGAGAATTGGGGTCCGAGATATCAACAATGTGTATCACTATTACGCCCATTTAGGCAGCTTCAACAAGAGCATTGAAAAAGGAACAATCGTTGAACCTGGCATGGTGCTCGGATATGTAGGAAGTACTGGGTATGGGCCTCCTGGAACGTCAGGTAAATTCCCGCCTCATCTGCATTTTGGGATGTACCGCGATAACGGATATACCGAGTGGGCATTCGATCCGTATCCTTATTTAAAAGCTTGGGAACGACAGGAACGAATAAGCATCAAGCGAAGATAACATTGGCGATGATGATAAAAGAAGCTTGAGGGCTTCTTTTTTCTTTTGGATGAAAAGGTGGAAGATAGTTGTTGAGCTTAATCTTTGGGAGCGAGCATAAATCTTCGTGAACGAGCGTAAATCTTTGGAATCGCTCGTAAATCTTTGGAATCGCTCGTAAATCTTTGGAATCGCTCGTAAATCTTTGGAATCGCTCGTAAATCTTTGGAATC
>NZ_JARUHH010000015.1:0-78401 GCF_043558025.1 Fictibacillus sp. UD | reverse complement strand
CCAAGCGGTCCTTGTCCTGCAACTTGGTACAATCAACCGCGTGCAGGAAGCTTTAAGGCACACTGTTTTTATCAGCCTAAGCAAAGCGATTGTCCAAACGTGTTTAACACCTTTTAGGGAGGTTTGTTGATGAACAACTTTAATCCGTATGGCCAGGAGTATTATCGGCAGCAAAATGGTATGAATGGAATGGGCGGCATGATGGGTGGGAGTATGGGTGGAATGGGTGGTATGGCCGGGATGGGCGTCCCTCAGGATATGGCCCAAAGCCAGCAGGCGCCTGGAATGGGTGGCGGTCCCCTGCCTGACATAGGTGCACCAGGTCAGCTTCCGCTAGAGCAATCGTACATTGAAAATATTTTACGTATGAACAAAGGGAAAGTCGCAACCGTCTATATGACGTTTGAAAATAACGAAAAATGGAACGCGAAAGTTTTTAAAGGGGTCATTGAAGCGGCAGGGCGTGACCACATTATCTTAAGTGATCCGCAGACTGGAAAGCGTTATTTACTGTTAATGGTATACGTGAACTATGTTACGTTTGATGAGGAGATCAACTATAGCTATCCGTTCGGCACGCAGCAGCAATCCGGACAGCTCTCTCAATACAGCCCGCGTTGATAGAACGTCATTCATGTCTGGTTCAGGCAATCAAAAGATTAAGGCGCCCTTATTTAAGAGCGCCTTTTTATTATGCTTTTACTACCGCAATGATCAGCAAGATCCAGCCTACGATAAACGCTACGCCACCAAGCGGTGTGATTGGGCCGAAAAACTTCATGCCTGTGTTTGAGAGCGCGTAAAGACTTCCAGAGAACAATAAAATCCCGATAAAGAACGACCAACCTGCTCCAGTTAATAAAGACGATGCCGGCCACTTTCCTAGTAAAATGCCTACGGCCAGCAATGCCAGTGCATGATACATATGGTATTGAACCCCTGTTTGGTACACATTTAGCATATTGCGTGCTGTTAATTTCGCCTCAAGCGCATGTGCACCGAATGCTCCCAGCATGACAGCAAGCATTGCATGAATCGCTCCTAATATAAGAAAAAGCTTCATAGTTTTCCACTCCTGTTTTTCTTTTATCTTACCACTGAAATATGCGGATACAAAAGAATGCCACAGGATTGTAAAGATTTTGGCGGACGGGTTGTCCATGATAATAAAAAGCGAACGTTAACGTTTCTTCGGCTGACGTTCGCTGTCCAGCAAGCGGACATATTGATCGATCTTCCTTTCAAGCTCCTCCTTCTCCACCAACTCTGAGTGAAGTTCTCTAATGATTCCTTCAAGACTCTGAATCCTCTTTTCAAACTGAAAAAGCAAATACCCAGCAATGACGATAGGAAAGCCCACATTTCCGAGGAGATTGACAAGGTTTAACCATTCACTTGCACCATTCATATTACGCTCACCCCTCATTTTATATCGAACAAAACAGAACGTATGTTCGTAAATTTATTATAAAACGAAGGAGGAATTTTTACCATCATTCCATTCTCATATTTTCATTTTGATTCATTTGGCCTATACAAAAAAGAGGTTTAAATAAATTTTATAGTGGAATACAAAAAACAAGACAGAAACTAATAAGGGAGGAACAACACAATGGAACTTATTATTACTATGATATATACAATGATTGGTTTAGCTGCTCTAAGCCTTATCGCAACAGCCGCTGCCGTTTATTTTTCTAATAAAAAGATTAACGAAAAAATTGAAATTGCAAAACGCAGAGATGAAAGAATGGAACATAGAAACACATACGTATCGATTTAACAGTGCTGACTAGGCGCTGTTTTTTTTGTTTGGCTGTTTTCGCAAAAGTTGTTGCCTTTGGAAGTGAATGATCTCCGTTCCAGGCTGCTCGCTTTCCGCGGGGCAGGCGGTGAGCCACATTTGTACGTTTCACTCTTAAGTGTCTCACCTGCCCACCTGTCCCGCAGGAGTCTCGCACCTTGCACTTCAATCATTGAACATAGAAGACAACATTTGAAAGCAGCAATTTTTTAGTTTTTATTGAATAGGCGTTTAAAGCAGGCGGGGTTCTCGTTCTATTTGTAAAACTCCCGAATTACTTCTCCTTAAATACCTCAACTGTACTCATACGCCTTACAAACCACCATAAAAATGAAAAACCCACTCAAAAAGAGCAGGTTTTTCATCAACTACACTTTAAAAATCAAAAATAGAGTCTCCATTGCCATCTTTTGTGTCTTGATCGTCATCATCATAGTCCATATCAAAATCCATCATCGACTTTTTATGGGGTTTTGCAGGTGGTGCTGTCATCATGCTTGAAGGTTTTTGCACAGGATGAGACGGTACCCATTCTTTTACACCAGCTGAGTTGTCCTCTTCCGCCTCCAGCATTAACTCGCACAACGTTTGGATCGCTGAAACGTGTTCACGCAGCTTAGGAGAGTTTTCACTCAGCTGTTTCATTTCTGCTACATGTTTTTCTATTTTCTTCGCAAACTGACTTACTGGTATATTCATCGGATTCACCACAATTATCTTTTTTTCTTATTCTATCAAACGCCTGCACATAAATAAAATAACGTACAAAAAGACAGCTTCAAATAAGCTGTCTCTTCCGCTCCAAATTCCGCTCGATAACCCTCATTCACTAGCACACGTACGGTGATCCAGGCCGCGAGCATGATAGTGAATGCGAAAATAGATACAGATTTTATCTCTAATAAAAGTCCCCCTTTAAATGACAGTCTCTTATCATTACACATTTATTAACTGCTCATATCAATAATGCGTTTTATATACTATGACGTATCTACCCAACTGAAATTCTGCCTGTTGAATGTGCCAGCAATCGCACGTTCAAAATCAGCTGCAATCTTGCCACTCACTTCAGCATACGAGAACGAATTAGACGCTAATGCATTCGCCATCACAACTTGTCCTGTTTTCGGCATTGACACAGCAACCATGTAATTCTTCATAACCGACCCCATTAACAGCAGAACCCAAAGGACATACGTCATAACTTCCATCTTCCCTACCCCTTTCAAATTTTCGATTATTTGTTCCGATCTATTTAAACCTACTTTAATGGCAAGTTGACCCTATGATCCTTCCTCCTTTCGAACTTACCAATTTATGTGGTGTTACTTGCGATTATACGTACCTTTTACTAAAATGTTTGTCACAATGTGCTTTTGTTTTAGAGTTTCTATCAACAAAACAAGTGTTTCATATACAAAAAAGAGCAGATTGAGCTCCCTTTTTTGTATAATAGTTAATGTAGAAGTGAATATGTTAGCGAGTTTAAGCTGAATATGATAGAAAAAGACGTATACTTCTAAATCTTTTCATTGTCTAATTATTTTCTGTAGAAACAAGGAGGAGAATCATGTCTGTACTTAACGAAATCTTAGAATTCAATCACCAATTTGTTGAAAACAAAGAATATGAGCCTTTCCAAACTACTAAATTTCCTGAAAAAGGGCTCGTCATTGTGTCTTGTATGGATACACGTTTAACAGAATTACTGCCTAGTGCAATGAACATTAAGAACGGGGATGTAAAAGTTGTTAAGTCCGCAGGTGCGGTTATCTCTCACCCATTTGGCTCTATTATGAGAAGTATTCTTGTCGCAATCTATGAACTAAAAGCTGAGGAAGTAATGGTCATCGGTCACTATGACTGTGGGATGAGCAGTGTAAATCCTGATAAGTTCATTACTAAAATGAAAGATCGTGGGATTGAGGACACGACACTCGACACTTTAAAATATTCTGGACTGGATTTAAAAAACTGGCTCAAAGGTTTTGACAGTGTGGAGGATTCAGTGAAAAACAGTGTGGCACTTGTGAGAAACCATCCGCTGCTTCCTGAAGGGGTAAAAGTTCACGGTCTTGTAATCGATCCGGCGACAGGCAGACTAGATTTAGTAGATCGAGGCGAATAGAAAAAAGGCAAAGCGACTTTAGTTGCGCTTTGCCTTTTCTTTTTAAGTTGTTTTCGTAATAAGAACCTTACTATTGATTAATCTTCACGATACGCCCTTCAATCTCTGCTGTAACAGCATCGCGACTCTTAAAGTAGTTCACGAGTGCATCAAGATCTGTAACCGTAATGGTTTGATTCTTTCCTTCTAATAAAACGGTGTAGCCGTCACCGCCGCCTGCCATAAAGTTATTTACCGTAACGGTATATTCTGCACCAGCATCAACCGGTGTACCGTCTTCTTTAACCATGGAGACCGTTCTTTGTCCAACTGGTTTAGACATATCAAAGGTAGCTTTTAATCCAGAAATCTGAAGCATCTTTTCACGCCCCGTTGACCATTGGGATTCAAAAAGTTCTTTGATCTGTGCACCAGTTAACGTCATTGTCACCAGGTCATTCCCAAAAGGCTGAACATTGAAAAGTTCTCCCCAAGTTACTTCACCTGGATTGATCACATCACGAATTCCTCCTGGATTCATAAAGGCAAAGTCCGTTCCTGTTTGCTCTGTCATAGAATCAGCAATTACATTTCCTAACTCGGATTCGCCACTATATGCATCTGTGCCAGATAATAACTTATCTGCGTTACCGACTACTTCATTAATAATCGGAGCCACTTGTTCTTCCGCTCTGTTAATGATTTCCGTAATCTTTACATCAGGAGTTACAGCGCTTTGGAACGTTGTTACCACTTCCGCTTTCTTTTCTACAATGTCTTTTGTGCGGCGGTCAATCTTTAAATCTACATCTGCAAATGCCGTTCCGTACGAATAGGCTTGTACGAGTAACTTATTATCTACTACAGCATTTACGTTTCTATGATTGTGCGCGCCAAACATAACATCAATTTCATCATCAACACTGTTTGCCATATCTACTAATTCACCAGAAACTTCTCCCGTGCTCGCTTGATCGATTGGGTTATGAGCAAGCACGACCATTGCTTTTACACCCTTTTTCTTAAGTTCCTTGGCAGCTTTATTAATCGCCTCAGCTTCGTCCGTAAACTCTACCCCAGCTGTGCCGCTTGGTATAACAATGTCAGGAGTATCAGAGAAAACAACGCCGATAAATCCAATATTTACACCCTTCACTTTTTTAATCGTGTATGGTGGAAGAATATGTTCCTTTGTCTCTTTATCTACTACATTAGCGGCCACATACGGAAAGTTGGCTCCTTCAAATTCACCTGTTTTCGCATGAGTTCCGCCATTAATAAGGCGCATCATCTCATCCACGCCTTCATCAAATTCATGATTTCCTAGTGTTCCTACGTCAAATCCCATCTCGTTCATGATCTCAACTGTCGGCTCATCCTGCAGCAATGCAGACGTTGGCGAACTCGCTCCTACCATATCTCCAGCATGAACTAAAAGTGTGTTCTCGTTCTCAGCTTCTCTTTGCTTTATGTAGCTTGCTAGATAATCTGCACGCCCTGCAGACTGACCTGCCACATTACGTGTGATATCAATCTGGCCATGAAAGTCGTTCACACCCAACAACTGAACGTCCAAAAATTGTCCGTTTTGCTTTTCGATTGAATTCCCTTCTGCATGGACGGCTGTTCCCATAGGTGTTAATGCTAATGATAACGCTAAGGCTGAAAGTGTTTTTTTCATCTGAAATACTCCCCTATCATTTCATTTTGTAAAAAACTCAACAGTTAAAATTATATATTTTGAATTGTAAAAAGATAGAGGATATTCGTAAAAATGGTGTAAAAACATTATATTCCTATAAAAAGAGGAGGTAGTACCTAGAGAAACTATACGAATGGGGAAATTTAGTACTTTCCTCCCGGTGATATAGTGAAAAAGGAAGTTTAATGCTGCCTAATTCCGTGAATATACACTATAACTTCGTATAAAGGAGAGGATAGTAAATGGTTAAACCAATCGTACATGAATTCAACTCCCAACAAGAATTGATTGCAGCTGCAAATGAATTGAAGGCGCAAGGGATTCACGAAGACAACCTGTATGTATTATCCCACGAAAAAGATGACACGAAAGATCTTGCACACGACGCGGATGTTAATACGATCGGCCTAAAAGAAGAAGGACTCGGCACGGCCCTCAGCAATGTATTTGATTCCAGAGGTGACGAGCTCCGCAAAAAGATGACTGAAATGGGGTTATCTGACGTTGAGGCGGATCAGTACGAAAGAAAGCTCGACATGGGTAAGATGTTATTAATCGTAAAAGATGAAGACAAGGTAACAAACTTACCATAATAAATAATGAGCTGCTTAACCCAATTTTGGGCAAAGCAGCTCTTTTCTTGTACAAACCTGAAAATCAAGCATCGAAGTTTGCGAAACCCACCTTCCATTAAGCTGTTGGCAATCATGTACAACCCACCTTCTCTATATTATTGATAAATATTTCCTTTCATGCGTTTCTTTCACGTCTTTCCGGGGAATGAATGGAAGACGAGGAGGAGTAAATATGAATCTACACAATGGTCATTTGTACTGGCCTGAAACGTATAAAAATACCACTCAATATCCAGAACTTGAAGAAAATATTTCGTGTGACGTATTAATTGTTGGCGGTGGCATGGCTGGCGCTCTCTGTGCTCATGTATTGAGCCAGGAAAAAGAATTAGATGTTGTATTAATTGATAGAAGACATCCCGGCTCAGGCAGCTCCTCAGCAAATACAGGACTTCTGCAATTCTCCAGTGACAAAATGCTTCACGAACTGATTGAACAGCAAGGAGAACAGGATGCCGTTTACTTTTACCAGCTTTGTCAGACCGCTATGAAAGATTTAGACAAGGTTGTGTCTGAACTATCGGAGGATCCAGAATTCCGGCCACAAAAGAGCTTGTACTTTGCCAGCTCAAGTGAAGACGTATCAAAGCTTGTACGTGAATATGAGGTATTAAAGAAGTATGATTTTCCCGTTGAATATTTAGAGCCCTCAGAGATTTCTTCGAGGTTTCCTTTTTCAAAACCTGCTGCTCTCGTAACAAGCGGAGATGCAGATGTGAATCCGTATAAATGTGTTCAGATCATGTTAAAAGATGCGGCTGCTGCAGGAGTTAGAATCTATGAACAAACACCGCTTATCCGTAAAACCAAAACTGTTCATGGGTTTACGTGTGAATCTGAAAAAGGCACCATTTCAGCACGTTATATTATTTTTGCGACTGGTTATGAAAATGACTTTCTTGCTCAACAATTGGGAGCAGACTTAAACCGTTCGTATGCCATTGTAACTGAACCGCTGACTTCCTTAAAAACGTGGTACAAAGAGTGGATGATCTGGGAAACGAAACGTCCTTACCTTTATATGAGGACTACAAGAGACGGAAGAATTGTTGCTGGCGGCTTGGATGAAGATAAAGCAGAAGCACCATTAAATGAAGGTATTATTGAAGAACGCGGAGAGCGTATCCTTGAAAAAGTGAGAGAACATTTCCCTGATCTCTCACCAAAGATTTCCCACACATGGTGTGCGACTTTCGGAGAATCACACGATGGTCTGCCGTATATCGGGGAGCACCCTAACCGCCTTGGTGAATATTATTGTTTAGGCTTTGGCGGTAACGGAACGGTCTATAGCATGCTAGGCGCAACCATTATTAAAGACTTGATTACAAAAGGGTTCCATCCCGCTTCACGATTATTTACAATCGCTAGAGCTGTAAGTTTATAACCAAACGAAAAAGGAAGTCCCACAACGGAGACTTCCTTTTTATTATGACGCATTTGGTGCTGCGGCAATTTGTCTTTTTATAAATTCAATCGAATTCTTATTAAAAATATCTGGCTGATCCACATTGCAGACATGTCCGCAATCCTTGATCGTCAGAAGCTTTGAATGCTTTTTCTTATCAATAAACGCCTGAATTGGCGGTAAAAACATATAATCTTCCTCACCCATGATATATAGGGTTGGAATCGGAATTTCTTTCTTACGCAAGCTTTGTAAAAATGGGTTAATTTTTAGCGTTAGTTTAAACCAGCGCTTAAATTCTTTTTGACAAAGCTTTTTGGCTTCTCCAATAAACAAAGAACGGGAAGCTTCATGTCTTTTCTTCGGCATAATAACCCAAGCAAACAAGCTGTACAGCCACATGTACGGAATAAATGATTTACAGAGATTGCCCATCGCGATTAGGAATCGTGAACGGAAATTCATCTTCGTCACCGCTCCGCCAAGCGTCATAGTAGCCACTCGTTCAGGGGAGAGTTCTGCGATTGTTTGGATTAGAATCGTTCCCAAAGAAATACCTACGAAATGCGCTTTTTGGATTTTAAGATGATCCATTACCTCTAGCACATCCAGGCTGACTTCTTTAAACGAATATTTTTTTAATAAAAATTTATCGGATTGTGATTTGCCATGACCTCTAAGATCAACGAGCAAAATATTAAAGTGCTGCTTAAATTCTCTTAGCTGTTTATACCAAATGGATGAACTGCCCCCTGCTCCATGGACAAAAATCACCCATTGATGATTCTTTTCGTGTGTGTACGTTTTGTAATGAAGCACAAAGTACTCCTCCTAGTGGTTAAAACATTCTGTAAATTTTCCAGCCTTCATTTTAACATACATTATTCATTTTGTACCCGTTTCCACGGAAAAGAATGTGTACAAACTGGAAACATAACCGCAATGTATTTATACTGTAACTATATAAACGAAGTAAACGTCAGGAGGTTTCACAAAATGGCTAAAGAAAGTTCATTTGATATCGTTTCACAAGTAGATCTATCAGAAGTCGACAATGCGATTAATATCGCAACAAAAGAAATTACAACACGTTATGACTTTAAAGGGAGCAAAAGTGAGATCACGCTTGATAAATCAAGTGAAGAACTCGTTTTAGTTTCCGACGATGAGTACAAGCTTGAGCAGCTAAAAGATGTTCTTATTACAAAGCTGATCAAACGCGGAGTACCAACAAAGAACCTGGATTACAGCAAGATCGAACAAGCTTCGGGCGGAACTGTTCGCCAGCGCGCTAAACTTGTAACAGGGATCGATAAAGACAATGCAAAAAAAATTAACACGCTGATCAAAAACTCTGGTTTAAAAGTAAAAAGCCAAGTTCAAGATGATCAAGTTCGTGTAACAGCAAAGAGCAGAGATGACCTTCAGCAGATCATAGCCCTTGTTAAAGAAGCAAATCTACCGATCGATGTTCAATTCATTAATTACAGATAAAGTAAAAAGCCTCTCAGAGTGAGAGGCTTTTAGCTTATAGACAAAGTTAGGTTTTCAGCGTAATTCGAGATATATACTGGTTTTTACTATTCTTCTGCTTCTGCTGCCATCGCGATCGCTTTTGTTTCATGCACAGTGCCAAATGGATGCTCAGGCGGAGCGTAAATAGCGTAAAGTTTAATTGGTTTATTACCTGTATTGGTTAGGTTGTGCCATTTCCCTGCAGGTATCATGATTGCAAAGTCATCATAAGCTTGAACTTTGTAATCTAAGTTATCTGGACTGTCACCCATCTGTACAAGTCCTTGACCTTCTTCTATCCGCAGAAATTGATCGGTTGTAGGATGAACTTCCAAACCAATATCATCCCCTACCCCTATACTCATCAAAGTCACTTGCAACTTATCTCCTGTCCATAAAGCAGTGCGATATGTTTTATTTTGTTTTGTAGCTTCTTCAATATCAACAACAAACGGATTACCGCCATAATCTCTTAATTCAATAGGAATACGTTTTTTTAACCATCCTAGGCGTTCTGCATGTTCTCTTTTTTGGTAAGCAGCTTGTAATAACGCTTGTTGAACATAAGGATGATAACAGCGATAAGAGTTGTTCTGATAGATCTGGCAACCCTCTATCTCTGCTTGATACGTTTTTTGCAATCCCTCTTCGTAACTTTGGAACTCAACATAATTTCTTTCGTACTCAGGTTGTTTTCCTGTTAGAGAGGTGTACAAATTTGTAAAATACCTCAAACACGACTTTTTATATTCTAAAGCATAAGAAATATTGTTCTTGTGATTCTGATCTGGTGCCACATTTGCTAAACGCCGATAACAATCAATTAGTGAACTTTCTCTTTTTATTCCAGCAAGAATGAATTCCGAACCTTGTGATTGCGTAATGACAGTATTCTGCACAGCATTCAATCCCTTCAGACTTATTGCAACCATCATATGCCTAGGAATTGAGAAAGTGCCTAGAATAGAATTCTCTTTCGGATGAAAAACAAACCCCACCTCAAAGAAGAAATTTGAAATGGGGTTTGACTACTCGTTCTTTTTATACGGATTCTTTTTTATCATTTGCATCAATCAGCTTCATCTGTTCAAGCTCAAGCCTCATCTTCTGCGTCTCAATCACATAGTTATCATGCTTTAAACGTTCAAGCTCTAGCTCGTCTTTTAACATCTTATGTTTTAACTTTGTTTGCGATTGAAAATGTCCTAATACGATGGCGATAATGGGAATCGAGAAAATCATAATGACTGAAATTGTTCCGGTCATGGTATTCCTCCTAGAAATTATTACCTTATATCCCAATAATACCAAATTTCAGTGTATCTCGTATAGGCTTAATCCTAGATAAAAGGGACTATCCTTTAAGATACTGCTTTCTTAACTCCATCTTTAATAATTTGTTCTGTAATGTGCGCCAGTTCTTTAGCTTCTAATTGCTCTGGATAGACTGGCGGATAAACCGTAATATAAACGTCTGCTGGTTTAATCCAGAATCCCTGCTGTTCCATGATTTTATAAGAACCGTTAATTGAGACTGGAATGATCGGAACACCCGACTTAGTGGCCAATTTAAAACTGCCTGCTTTAAACTCAGCCATGTTATCACCTTTACTTCTTGTTCCTTCAGGAAAAATAACAAGAGATGTTCCGTTCTTTAGCAAATTCGCACCTTCATTTATCGCTTTAACCGACTGCCTTACATTTTTACGATCCATAAACAAGCAGTTCAAGTGCTCCATCCATGTGCCGATAAAAGGCATTTTCTTTACTTCAATCTTTGAGATGAAAGCTTTTGGTTTTTGTATATAGCCTAATAGAATCGGAATATCAAAATTACCTTGGTGATTACTCACAAAAAGAACAGCCGTGTTTTTTGGAATATTTTCCTCTCCACTCACTGTAATCTTAGAACCGCTCAACCTCACAAGAGATGTCGACCAATCTTTCACTTTTTTATCTACTAATTGATCACGCTCTCCAATATTACCTGCTTTATGCAGCTTCTTTACACGATTTAATGATGGTATCAACTTCAGTAAAACTGCCCAAAAATAAACAAACCAAATAATCGTTCTCAAAACGTTCCCCCACTTTAATTGAAAATTAGTTCCCCAAACTCTTTTGATGGCATTTTCCTTAAGGCTGCAGCTGGAAATATAAACGTCCAAGGCATACTCGTTTGTGCTGGAATCTCAAGTTTATATTGAGACTTCATCTCGCTTATATGTTCACCGCTTTCGTTATATAACACTTTTTTGCCTTCCAGTGAAAAGAGTTCGTTTGAATAGTTATTGACTAATACAGTCACTAAAAATTCTTCTTTATGATTAAAGGCTGTCTTCAAAATCACAGCCTGCTGTCCCACTTTTTGATCATGATCTAATCTCGAAAAAACTCGTTCTATTTCTGATCGGTCTTGATGGGCTAAAGTCCTATCCCATGCAGATTCGAAGGCCAAATTTTGCAAATTAAACCCCTCCTTTGATTCATAATACCACACAAAAATTTTTTTTTTTCAAATTTCATGTTATTTCGTCATATTTTATGGGTATATCTTCCTTGGGACTTATTATCCAAAATTAGAAAGGAATGTGAATTATTTGAAAAAGGTGTTTTTTTCGCTTCTTATTTTATGTATTATGCTTGTTCCAATGAATGTATTAGCTGCCGGAAACGAATCTTCGACTTCTGAGACAACTTTGCTGAATGCTCTCGAGATCGATCCTGCAGTAACTGCATTTTCTGATTTTACCGTAAGTGAATCCATGCGTAAATTAAGCGGCTCAATTCAACTTAATGGAAATGTACCTGATGCACAAAAGAAAATGCGTCCCGTTTACAAGTTCAAACTTAAAAATAATACAGAAGACACTTTAAGCGGATTAACCGTCAACATCCCTTACCCGCCTCACACCCAGTTAGACACTACATATCCTCCCGAAGTTTTGATCACTGAGAATAACAAAAATCGAAAAAAAGAAGATATTATAGCTAATTATGATACAACCACTGGTATCACATTAACTCTTCCCGACATGGAAAAGGATGAAATTTTAACATTCGATGTGAAATTCTTCTTGCTGCCAATGGATGAGATTGAGCAGCCTTTAGCTGATTTAACTAAAGTTACAGTGAAGTCCGAATCCAAAGTTGTAGATTGGTTAAAGAACGATGTGAAGCTTAAGTTAATGTTGAAAATGAATAATATGAATTCTATGATCCTCGAAGACACAGTTTTAAAAATAAAACTCCCTGCTCGCGATATCATTTCGGATGTCTCAGTTACCGGAATTGAAGGGGCAACTGTAACCGTTAAAGAGGATTATGCATACATTCATCTTCCAAAATGCATGACAGGAGAATCAAATATCATTCTTCATTTTACTATGAAGAAAATTGAAGGATGGGAAAATATTCATCTTCCTCTCATGATCGGAATGAACGGAATGAACGACGTGTCTCTTACACCAATTACATTTCTATTAAAAGATGCAACTGAATTTGACTGGAAGATGATAAAAGTTAAAGGTAATTACTTGGCAGAAATGAAGAAAGATAAACTTTATTTAGACTATTTGCTTCATATTGAAAATCAGAATGAGAAATCTGCAAAGCCGTATAAGATACGCCTTCTTCTCCCTGAAACGATTAAAATAGAGAGCCTTAACGTTTCCGGCATAAAAGGTGCAACAATAGAGATGGATAAAGAAGGTGTAATTTGGATTATGGTTCCAACGTTAGAAACGGGTACGTCAAAAATTAACGTACAAGTAACTGGAGCGTACTCTGGAACTAGCGATTCAATCTCTACAGACATCATGACTCAAGGTGCGGGTGGCGTAACATCTACCCTTTCAACAGAAATAAAAGGAATGACTTCAACTGATGAGGAAACGCCTGTAATCATTTCTGATGTAGAAAAACCAACAAATGCTTCAGGCCCGCCACATCAAACACTTCCGAAAACCGGAAGTCCTTTCGGCCAATCAACATGGACGATGCTAGGCACGCTATTCTTACTCTTAGGAATTGGGCTATACTTTAGAGCAGTCCGGATGGAGTCATGAGTGCAAAAACGGTAAAACGAGCGGCAATTTCAGCAGTCATTCTTGGCATCGCACTTCTTGTAATACCATTACTAACAAACTGGAAAACAGAAAACGAACAGAAGGCGCTTGAAAGGGAGTGGAGTGCATTAAATCACTCTTATCAAAATCCTTTTACACTTCCAGAAGTAAAAGCTATAAAGGCTGACAAAACCAATCAAGAAGAAAAACAGGAACCTGAAGAAATAGATAAATCAATTGCTGTGGAAAAAGGTGTAATCGGGAAAATAACTATCGAAACAATTAATCTGGAGACCATGATCGTTCCTGGTGTTGCTCAAAAGGATCTTAAGAATGCAGTAGGTTGGATGACTTCTACTTCTTTTCCAGGCGATAAAGGAAACAGTGTATTGGCCGGTCACAGATCACATACGTATGGTCAGTTTTTTCATAGATTAAATGAGGTTAAAACAGGAGATGCGATTAAAATAGAGACCACGTCTGGGACAATTGTATACAAAGTTTATGATATGGTCATAGTTAATCCTGAAGATTTATCCGTATTGAATGCTGCGAAGGAAGAAGAACTAACACTTATTACTTGCGAACCTCTTTATTCAGATAAATATCGTTTAATCGTAAAGGCAGAACGACTTCATTAAACAAGAGAAGCTGACTCAGACAACCGTGTATCCACGATTTCGAGTCAGCTTATTGTTATTTATAAACAGAACTAGCAGCCTCTAATAGCTTCTGTTTTTCAGCTTTTCTGTCTGTTCCTTCTTTCATTAAGTATTCCATCTTATGATACAATCCATCTTTTTTCCAGGCGATCATTGGCAGATCATTACTTCCAGAGAAATACGCTTTTGTTCCGTCTTTTAGCTTAACTTTATCCTTCGTCTCTAACTTGTCTGTTTTGGGTAAAAAATTTGAGACACGGTAAGCCAAATAAACATTTTGCCCCTCTTGTGTCGGATAAAAAACGGTATCTAGCAGAATATTTCTCTTTTCACCCCAATCTGAAATTTGGTATGTGGATAATACAACTTTAAACGGCAGTTTACTTGGAAGCTCTAGCGGAAATGGCAAGGCTTTTTCGGTTTCTTCTTTAGATACTTGATCATAATATCTTGGATAAGCGCCTTTCGGATGATCTTGCAGTGTTAAGTTCTTATCGTTCAATGTACCTTTTGTAGCTTCACTGGAACACCCAGCAAGAAAGACTGCTAATACTAGATAAACTAACCACTTCTGCCTTCTCATCCACCCCACCCTTTCCACTTATTTTTTGTTGTATCGCAAGTATCAATTATCAATTCTAACTTGTATTCTACATCCACTAGATGAATCCCTTGTATTCCTGCGTTTGACCTTATTAAGTCTCCTAATATGTATAAACTTTTATGATTTTCGACATTATTTCCAGGGCAATTATTATTATTCTACAAAATTTTCAAGAAATAAAAATGCTTCCCTCCAAATCTTTGTGACTTTTTATCTACTTTTTTCAAAAAAATGAATAGAATTTACAGGTATATCCGTCTTATTATCGAATAGTTATATTTTGTTCTTTTTATAGAGAAAAGGGGGCTTTACCGCTATGAACACCGAACTAAGACCAAAAAAGAAAAAGAAAAGTAATCAATCAAATTACAAGGCTTTGCTACTGCCCTTAGCTGGCGTTTTGCTGCTTTTAGGAGCTGTTGTTTGGAATAATATTCTGAGTGAGACGAAACTTCCAAACCCTGACTGGAGCAGATCGGTCAGTACACCTGCAGAATCGATTAGTGCCGAACCTATCGCATTTAAAGCTGATAACCAATATCAAATTTATACCCAACAACTGAATGGTTTAAGGGTGACCACTCTAGATGAAAAGTTAAATTTGATATCACAAAAGACAGAGAGTCTGCCTCTTGATGAAAGGGGAAAATTTTGGACGAACGGCAATCAAATTGCATTTGTTTCAAACGGGGAACTTATCCTCTATGAAGATGGTAAACAAACCGTTTTAGATAAAGATGTAGAATTATTAGCTGATTCGAAGAGCCGCTTTGCTTATTCAAAAGGCAATGAGGTATATGTATATGATTCTGAAAGCGGGAAGAGCCGTATCATTTATTCTGCAAAAGAAAAACTTTCAGAGTTAACAGGACACTCTGAATCCAATTCGTTTATCGCAACCGTTGGCGAAAAAGTTGAGATGGAAGTTTTTTATTTACAAGAAAAAGATGATCAATATAAAGCGAATTCAATTATTCAATACAGCAAGACACCTAACGATAAGATCTACAATTTCCGATTTGCAGAATCGGATAGCAAAGTACATTTTATTTACACGTTTTATTCATCAAAACAAGGAACAAAGTCATTTAAAACATTTTACGGAGAAGCTTCTTCTGACCAATTGACAGCTCTTTCCTTTAAAGCTGTCAATTTTATAGAGTCTGAATTAGGTTACGAAATGAAGAATCCAATGTACCAGCAGCTAAATATAGAAAACAATCAGCCTATTATTCTCTTTTCAGCTACAGGACCCATTTCAGCAAAGAAGGAAGCTGGAAACATTTATAAAGCAACTCTAAACAACAAAGATTGGAAAGCAACACGAATTAGCACAACAGATAAAATCTCTGTTTATCCTTTTTATATTGATGAGCAAACAATCGCTTGGTTAAAAGCAGAAACGGTAAGTGATTATAGAGTATTCTTAGCCAGCCAGAATCCTGAAATTAAAAAAGAGAGCCAATCCATCAATAAACAAGATGTGTATAACGCAACTTTTGATGCACTTGCTGCTTCTGTCGTATCGTTTATCGCGATGACGAACGCCTTTATTTGGGTGGTTCCTCCTATCTTATTCTTAGGTATTTTGTATTTTGTACGAATTGATGTAATCGAACAAGAAGAACCTTGGGCAAAGTGGGTGTCGATTGCACTCTTTATCCTAACCCAGCTTTATGTCATTCAATCCCTGTTCAATAGTACGTTCTATACGATAGCACCAAAGTACCTCACTTTTAGTGGAAGCTCGCTTATTGTACCCGTAATCGTTTCAGCCGTAGCGCTGTATGTTATGCAGTTGGCCAAAGACAAAGACTGGGGATTGTTTGCACAAGTATCTTATTTTATCGGTGTAACAGTGTTATTTGAACTATTTATTGTCGGTACTTACGTATACTAATATCAAAAAAGCGGAGGAAACTTCCCTCCGCTTTTTATTCTGAGTATTAATATGCTCCTAGGCTTTCAGTGCTCGGATACACATATGGATCTTTAAGAGGTTTAATCTTTTTCATTGATTCAACCTTCACTAATGGCAACCGCACTTTATTTAACTCTGTTTCATCTATTATTCCCGAAACTGTGTACCACTCATCAGACTTCAGCTTAGAAACCCCTTCACCTTCAATAATTGTCCCATATACCACCGCATCAGCACTGCAGCAGTTCATGGAAAAACGGGCTATCACTGCTTGATTTTCGCCCATTCCTTCTTCACGGTAAACGAAGCCCGTAGTCTCTATTTCTTTCCCGATAAACTTGTCTAAGTAGACATCAAGAACAGTCATCGTATCGAGGTAATGATCAGATGTAACCACCACTTTGTCTTTCTCTAATTGTTCTTTTCCAAATTTTTTATAATAGTCCGTGATATCATACGTTTCGATCGGATTTTCCTTCTTTACGTTCTCTTCCATCTCCTTAATATAGCCCTCTGGATCTTCTAGGTAAGCCTCAACATCCACTTCTTGAGTCGGTACCACTTTCCCGTCGTCTGTTTGCTGAGCTGGCTTTGCATACAATCCGGTTCCATAACGAATGCCGCGTTTTTCAGCTACAGAGCTATCCATCGCTTTTTCAGGAATCATAAACCCTGTAAGAAGAGGAATGACAAAAATCATATAAATAAAAAAATGTTTGAGAGGCTTGCCTTTTGGTGTATGGTCTACTCCACATCCGCAAGCCTCTTCTTGCTGGCTGTCCGATCTTCTAAAAAATTGCATAACTCCTAAAATGGCAAAGATGGCAATGGCAAAGTAAACAAATATGTGCATTTTAGGTGCAACATAGTAATTGAGCTTTCCCGAAGTAATCAAACCAATTAATAGAAGCATAAAACCGATTAAGATAATTCCTCTTAAATAGATGTGAAAGTCTTGGTTCCCCTTTTTCATATCACCTTACCTCCTTCTTTATACGTATTGAAATACCATAGCCGCAGCAAATACCACAAACGTAATCAAGCCCATTAATACGAAAACAAACCTCGTCTTAAAATACGCGAACATCATGAGCATGTTCTTCACATCCAGCATCGGCCCATAAACCAAGAAAGCAATGATCGATCCTACCGTAAACGAGCTTCCAAACGAAGCTGCGATAAACGCATCTGCTTCAGAACAAATGGATAACAAGAAAGCGAGTCCCATCATTAATCCTGTTGATGACCACTCATTACTGCCAAGTGCCAACAGGTCATTTCGGTTAATGAACACTTGGAACATACTTGCTAGAAAAGCTCCAAAAATAAGAAACTTTCCTGTATCAAAAAATTCGTCTGATGCATGATAGACCGTTTGTTTCCAGCGGCTGATCGACAAGCCATGTGAATGATCATGTCCGCTATAATGAACATGTGATTTTAACTGGTCTCCATTGCGGAAAACCCAATAAATGATTAATCCGATAACGATAGCTACTAAAAGAGCAAGTCCAATTCTTCCATACACCACAGTCATGTTGGTTCGAAACGCATAAAACGTGGAGAGAATAACAACCGGGTTAACAATTGGAACCGTCAATAGAAAAACAACACCCAAATGAAGCGGCAAGCCCTTCTTAATCAAACGTCTCACAACTGGAATAATTGCACATTCACAGACTGGAAAGATAATACCCATGAACAGAACCGCACCAATTCCGGCATAGGGATTTTTCGGAATCAATTTTTGAATATGTTGTTCTGATACAAAGGTTTGAATTAAGGCTGAAACGAAAACTCCCAATAAAATAAAAGGAACTGCCTCTATTAAAATACTTAAAAACACCGTATTCACATGCATGATGGAACTCGGCAAGTTTTCAAATACAGAATCATTTTTGATCTCTTCCATAAATAGAAAAGAAATAATAAAGATTGCTAGCAATAAAAGGCCTATCATCTCTTTTCTAACAACGTCTCTTTTGGTGGAATACTCATTCATATTTTCACCTCTTCTTCTAATCTATGAAATGAGCTGTCTTGTATGATAGAATCTCATATAGCTCGTAATATTCTTTCAGTCGCTCTTCTTGCACCTGCAATATTCCTCGACACTGGTCCAATCTCAAGCTCTGCTAACGGGCCCATAACAAACAACCCTTGATCCCATTCTAACGTCTCAGGACTCACTATTGGATAGCCACATTTTGCGCATCTTAAGTTTTCGTGTTTAATTACACTTTTAAGCCACTGAATTCCTGGAGGTGTTGAATGAAAACCTGTAGCCAGAAGTACGGTTTTAGCATCATATGTTTCTCCTGATTGGAAAACAAGCTTTTTTTCCTCTGTACAATATGATTGAACCTCGTTTTTTATCAGCTTTATTTTACCGCTTTTTTCAGCAGATTTTAACCCTAAATAAAGTTCTTTTGTTACAGAGCCCTTGTGTCTCGCTTCAATAATAGTCTTTCTTCTGATGGAATAGTCTTGTATCTGCTTAAATTTGTCCATGTACATGGGGCCTTGCCACCCTGGATCAGAATCAAAGGTGTGCACTTCTAGATCTTTTCTATAAATTAACGATACTTGACCAGGATATTTTTTTGATAACGAAAGTGCGAGATGCGCTGCAGAAATTCCTCCTCCAATGATTGATATGGGAATAGAGCACGCATTTAGATCAGGCACTTCTTTTTGAAAGACATGATGAATATGAGCGTTTTCTGAGCTTGCCTTTTCTGCCCACTTGGGCCAATAGGGATGTTCTCTTAATCCCATAGCTAGAACAAGGTTCTCAGCTTCAATAACCTCACCTTCTTCTGTCTCGACAGTCCAGTAACCTTGTTGTTTTTCTATTCCAGTTACAGAAGCCTGTTTCCAGCAACTTACTATATCTAAATCGTTAATCACTGCTTCACAATGCTCGTTAAACATTTCTAGAGAAGGTCGATCATAATAACCATAAAAATGTTTAACTTTATGAAAGCCTTCTTTCTTAGAAAACTTTTCTAGTGAAAAAGGATTCACATCTAGGTGATGCACAGACGGTGATCGTAAAAACGGCATAGAAATTAGATTTGTACATTCTTTCCAATTACTAAGTGGCTTGTTATTTTTGTCTATAATCAATAGTTCATGATTATCAAGTTTTTTCATTTTTAAAAGATGGATAGCTAGAGTACACCCTTGTATACCCCCACCTACAATAATCATTTTTTTCATATAGTACCAAACTCCTTAAATAATTAGCTCTACTTATTAAATCGTAATTATTCCGTTTTGTAAAGGGTAAAAAAAGAGAACCAAGGCATGTTATCCTTGGTTCGCTAAACGTTTGTAAAGCGCGTGCGTGCCGCTATCTTCTTCGCCCATTTCTGCGAGTTCATCGTATAGTTTCTTTGCGAGGGAAAGTCCTGGTGTCAATAATCCCATTTCCTCCGCTGAGTTTAAAGCAATCGTCATATCTTTTATAAAATGTTTCACGTAAAAACCTGGTGCAAAATCACCTTTTAATATTCTCGGGCCAAGATTGCTTAAGTTCCAGCTTCCGGCAGCACCTGATTCAATGCTTTTCAAGACAGTCTCTGGATTTAATCCTGCTTTTTCCGCATAAAGAATCGCTTCACAAACGCCCATCATACCAGAGGCAATGGCAATCTGATTGCACATCTTAGTATGCTGACCTGCACCCGCTTTTCCTTGGTATACAATGTTTGTTCCCATCTTTGAAAAGATTGGTTTCATGTCGTTAAACGCAGATTCTTTTCCGCCAACCATGATGGATAGCTTAGCATCTCTTGCCCCGATATCTCCTCCTGAAACGGGTGCATCAAGTGCTGAGATATTTTGTTCAGCAGCGGTACGCTCAATTTTTTGTGCAAGCTGTGGACTCGATGTAGTCATATCGATTAAGTAAGAGCCTTCTTTCACATGTGCGATCAGCCCGTCAGCTCCTAAATAGATTTCTTCTACATCTTTCGGGTATCCGACCATTGTAATGATCACATCACAACCTTGAGCGATCTCCTTTGGCGTATCCGCCCATATAGCACCTTTTTCAAGCAGGTCTTCCGCTTTTTCTTTTGTTCTCGTATAAACATGGACCGGATAACCTGCATTCATCAAGTGGCCAGCCATGCTTTTTCCCATTACACCTGTTCCAATAAATCCAACGATTTGCAAATCTCCTCACTCCTTTTTCTTATTATAACGAAAGACAGGTAAAATAAAAAAATCACCGCTTATTAGGCGATGACTTCTCCTTGTAAAATTCGTTCTACTTTTATCTGTGCTTGCTCATAATCCATATCGAGATACGTTAACATGACCATCATATCATCTTTGGAATGTCGCTTAAGTATATAGAATAAGTTCGGCTTTCTTCTTTTTATGAGCGTCATAATCTCAATGGTGGGCAATGTTCGGCCTGTTGGTTTAATACGTAAAAAAGAGCGGATGTATTGTGTGAAAGCGGGTATGGCGTCTACTGTATCTGGTTCATTGTCTAATAGCTCCTGAAGTTTCAATAATGAATCAATCAGTTCTTTGTTTCTTTCCACGAATTCGTCCCTCGTCCTTTCCGTTTATTCTCTTCACTCGTTAAAAGTTCTCCTGTTTAGGCATTTCAATTTATGTATCGGCATTTACTTTGAAAGTTTTTAAAAAATTTTTCAAATAAATTGTTTGGGGTCTGACCCCAAACAATTTATTTCCCGCTCTGTTTTCATTTTTTTCACCTGGGGAAATGCTCCATTTCCACTGCAAGAAAGTCAGCATTTTAAATTACTTCCTTCATTTTAACTCCTCACATAAAGCATCCCTTCTTACTATCTTTCTACAGCACCTTATGGCCCGTTTTATCTTTTAATTCTTACCACCTTGACAGTTCTTTTGAAGTATCTTCCATTTCACACATAAGTCATCCATACTGTTTCCTCGTTTTCATATTTACGCTTCTGTATATAAATGGTAAATTAAACCTGTCGACAAAGGGGTCCCGTATTACGGCAGGAGGTTTGGAATATGAAAAAACATCTAGTATCTAGTGTTTTAGCATTCTGTCTCGCAGCTTTTTCGGTACCAAGTGCTTTTGCTCAAATTCACAATTTTTCTTATAAAGATGAAATTCTGCAAATGCAGCCTGATTTAACCTCAAAAGAATTGCTTTCAACCGTTCAATCCATCGCCAAGAACACGGGTGATACAGAAGAAGCCCTGCTCAAACAAATTTACACCGAACTTAAGAACGACGAAACAAAAGGCAAAAATGAAAAACAGCTTAAAGGTGAATTTGGTACGATGGGCGGCAGCGGAGGGACAGTTTCTGTCGGTACCAGTACGAAAGGCAACTTTTATTACACGGCCTCACAGACTGCTTATATGAATCACGGGCATGTCGGCATGTATTACACGAGCAGCACGATTGTTGAATCGGTTCCTGATACAGGTGTTCGCACGATCTCCACTACGTTACGAAAAGTTGATCAAGGAGATGCACAGGTTAAATCTGTCACGACAAGTACAACAAACCGTAATAACGCAGCAAACTGGGCTTTTAGCCGCGTAGGAATCGACGATTATTCGTATAACTTTGTAACCAACCGAACGACTTCACATATTGGAGATAAGAACTGTTCGAAGTTAATTTGGTCAGCTTTTAAATTAAATGGAAATCTTGATCTGGATGTGGATGGCGGTCTAGGGGTTTATCCTAGAGATGTGAGGGATGCTCCCGATACAAAGCTAGTCCGGAATATATAATACTATAAGGCAATAAGGCCGTATCACTGCGACTTATTGCCTTTTTTCTCTGAAAGGTGATCACTTTGAAAAAACTATTAATTACATGCGTACTTATCATTTTAGTCGGCGGTTTCGTCTACAAGTTCTCTTTTGATAAAAGCATTGATGCTTCCTATTCCATCGAAAAAGAGAGCATAGAACAAGGTAACTTTTTAAAAGATAAGCAAGCTGTGATGTATTTTTCAACGACCGCTGACCAAGACATAGATAATAAAGGAGTAAGTTTAGCTGTTTTTATCAATGACAATGGTGAAGCAGATGCTTTTAAGATGAACGGTCTGGAACTTGGCAGTTTAACCATGGCTGATAACGAGGTCCTTTTAGTAGACAAAAACAAAATCCGTTTAATAGGAAACACATTTAAAGAGTTTAATATGGAGAAACCGCAATATACAGGGGAAAGAACGGGTTACCTGGAGAAGAAAAATCTATATTTTACTATTTTCAACACAGGCATAAGTGCTGACGGCGGGTATGATTCTAACGTAGTGTATGGGAACGAAGATGGATTCAATAGAGGAAACATTCCCTATTACATTTCTAGTTCTGGGAATGATCAAAATGATGTAGTTGTATTAACACATGATATCGAGAAGAATGAACACCATTTTAGAAAAGTAGATTTAGCAAATGATGACGTCAAAGTTCAAGATATCGTAAAGTTAAAAAATCCGAAGAACTTACTATTAAGCAGCTTTTCTCCTGTTCTTAGTGATGAGCAATTTTACTATGTTATTCTAAGGGAGATTGTTAACGAAACAAGTGAAGATATCGTCCTTTATCGCATCAATAAAAAGACTCTAATTCAAGACCAATTCACAATATCAACGTACAGAAACAACAAGAATTTAATTGCACACATTCCTTACAATATTAAAAACTCTGCGCACTTATTTAACGGCGTTCTCTATTATGCGAATGGTTTAGGTGAAGTATATGCCTTCAATACGGAAACCTCAAAGGTAAGAAGCTTGTTTTCGGTGAAAGATGCACCACAAGACGGTGTCAGGCATAACGAAGAACTATTCTTTAAAGATAATCTTCTATACGTTGTAAGACATAACGAAAAACTGAAAGAAAAATATTACATTGAGAGTTATTCCTTAACGAAAGCAAAGAAAATAGAAGATATTAAAATAAAAGGATTGAACGATATTTTGCGATCCGTCAGAGGCAAATCCATCTACTCTTATGATTTTAAGATGCTAAAATAACAAAAAAGGGGAGCCTAGGAATTGATTCATGTTCCGAGGCTCACCTTTCTTTTTATCTTCACTTGATAGATGACAATCGACACGACCACTAGAATCGTATAAAAAATAAACACATTTCGGTAGATCACATCTAGCGCAAAAGCTTTTTGTCCTTCAATTAACAGTCCTGCAACTGCTACACCTAGTGCTCCTCCAAAAAATTGAACAAGCTGGAGCATCCCCATACCTGAACCCACTTCATCTTTGCTTAAAATCCTGGAATTCTCATTCGCTAAACTTGATGTTAAGCTTGAAAATCCGATGCTTGTAAACATATAAAAGATTGCCGTCATGTAAAACGCTTTTGTTGCAAAAAGGGAGAACAATATGGCGGATAAAAGCAGCGATAAAAGCCCTGCGCGCATGACAGGAAGGTTTCCAAATCTGTCGATCCAGCGTCCCACATAAATAGCGGCAAACGCTGAGAGCATCGCACCTGGAAAAATAACAAAACCAATTGTAGCAGGCTCTTTTTGAAACAAGTTTGAAAGCATGACCGGCATAACAAACAAAAATGCAAAATGGGTCATAAATGCGATAAGACCGACAAGTAAGATTGAGACATATCTTGTGTTCTTAAATAAACTTACACGAATGAACGGATCTTCTTTTTTGTTTGAATACAGAACGAGTACGACAAAAAAGATTACGCTCAAGCTTAGTAAGTAAAATGAGAACGAAGAGAGATAGAGCAACAGCGAAGTAACTCCGCCACCCGTTAAAAGCGCGCCAACAAAGTCAAACGAGCCTTCGCTTTTCTGCTCAACAGGCAAGTAGATCTTAAACACAGGTAAAAGCAGCAGTACGAGACCTGTAACCACAAATAGAAAATTCCAGCCAAACAGCTGTGTAATTCCGCCTCCAATCACTGGACCTAAACCAAAACCAAGTGATGCGGCAGAGGAGATTAATGACATAGCACGCCCACGCCGTGATATCGGGATATAACGAGTTGCAAGCACCATTCCGAGCCCTGGAACAGCTCCTGCTCCCATCGCTTGAACCATTCGGCTGATCAGTACGAACTCAAAACTGTTGGAAAAATATCCGACGATTGAAGCAATTCCCAAAATGATAAGGCCCGTAATTAACAACCTTCCAATCGGTATAAAATCAGACAGCCTGCTGAATGTAATGGTCGATAAGGCAAACACGATCGAATAGCCTGAAACAATCCAAGAACCCGCGGTAGGGCTTAAATCAAATTGTGAAATTACACTTGGAAGAGCTACGTTAAACATCGTCGTGTTCATTACTACTAGCCACACCGTTAGACTCCAAAGCGGAATAATCCGATTTTCCTGGATCGATCCATAACGTTCTTCTTGAGCCATTTGTTCACCTACTTCCTCTAAAACAATATTCCTATCTTATCATGGGACTAAATCATCAACCTCATGTTTTGCTCAAAGTATTTTTAGGGACTAAATACACGCAACACTTTTCCAGTATAAGGACCAAATATCTGTTTTTACCATTTTATCAAGGTATTTCAAAATGTTAGCAGAAGATTACCTTTACATTAAAATTAAGGGGTGTACGCTTGAATGAAACACTTTTTGCGCAAGACTTCTAGTTTAACTTTAGCTTGTACGTTTATTTTCTCTGCTTTTTCTGGTGCGTCTGCTGCTCCATCTTCTAAGGATGCACAGCCAGAACTTGCACCGCTTTACGGGAAGTATAATTTAAACTCTTCCCATGTTACAAAAGTAATTGTTGAATTAAAAGAACCTTCTGTACTAGAAGCAAAAAAGAAAGGTCAAAAACAAACAAAATCAAACCTGAAATCAAAACGCGACGCTGTGGTAAAAGAGATCTCCACTCGCGCAAAATCATATAAAATCAACAACGAATACGACCATGTCTTTTCAGGTTTTTCATTAGAAATTCCAGCAAATGAAATCCCTGACTTGTTAGCGGTATCAGGCATTAAAGCCGTTTACCCCGATGTTGAATACCACACAACAGGAGAAGATGTGAGTGACGCATCATTTGATGAAGTAACCCCTCAAATGATGAACTCAGCTCCTTTTATTGGTGCAAACAAAGCGTGGGAATCAGGCTACACAGGTGAAGGTGTAACGGTCGCTGTTATTGATACTGGTGTCGACTACACACATCCTGACCTAGACCAGGCGTTCGGTGACTATAAAGGATATGACTTTGTAGACAAAGACAACGATCCTCAAGAAACACCTAAAGGCGACCCAAGAGGTGCTGAAACAACGCACGGCACGCACGTAGCGGGTACAGTTGCGGCGGATGGCGGAATTAAGGGTGTAGCACCTGATGCAACGCTTTTAGCGTATCGAGTGTTAGGGCCTGGAGGAAGCGGGACGACTGAAAACGTTATTGCCGGAGTCGAAAAAGCGGTTGAAGACGGCGCTGACGTTATGAATCTATCACTCGGAAACTCGTTAAACAATCCGGACTGGGCTACAAGCATCGCACTTGATCAAGCCATGTCTGACGGCGTTGTAGCAGTAACCTCCAACGGAAACAGCGGACCAAACAACTGGACAGTCGGTTCACCTGGAACATCTAGAGAAGCGATTTCTGTCGGGGCTACGCAGCTTCCGTTTAACGTTTTTACAGCTACAACTACCTCATCTGATGGTACTTCTTATGCTTCGTCCGCTGTTCAAGGGTTTCCTTCAGATGAAGCATTGCTTGCTTTAAATGGAAAAGACTTCGAATTAATAGATGTAGGATTTGGAGCTCCCGCTGATTTTGCAGGAAAAGATTTAGAAGGTAAAATCGCACTGATCAGCCGCGGTGCAGGAATTCCATTTGTAGATAAAGCGACAGAAGCTAAAAAAGCAGGTGCAGTTGGTGCGGTTCTATATAATAATGCTGCAGGAAGCATGCCTCTGATTCCTGGCATGGCTGTTCCGACAATTATGTTAAGTCAAGCTGACGGACAAGCGCTTCTTGCAAAGTCAGATGACGTAACCGTACGCTTTGGTATTCAATCTGCTGGTGCTGTCGGCGAATTAATGGCAGACTTCTCATCTCGCGGACCTGTTATGGATACATGGATGATTAAGCCTGATGTATCAGCACCTGGGGTAAACATCGTAAGTACAGTTCCGACTCATGATCCAGCGAATCCGCATGGTTACGGAGCAAAGCAAGGGACAAGCATGGCGTCCCCTCACGTGGCAGGTGCGGCAGCCCTCTTACTCGAAGCACATCCAGACTGGGGTGTTGACGATGTGAAAGCTGCGCTCATGAATACAGCCGAAGACCTCTATAACGCAAAAGGAGAGCTCTACCCGCATAATACGCAAGGAGCGGGAAGCATCCGTGTGGTTGAAGCCATTGAAACAGAAACACTTGTAACACCTGGCAGCCATTCTTTTGGTGTATTCTCGAAAACAAAAGGCAAGGAAGTACGTGGTGAACATTTTACAATTAAAAACTTAAGCCCAACAGCGAAACAATACACGTTTGACGTTGATTTAGAAGGCGTAAAAGTAACCACAAGCAAAAACGTAAAAATTAACGGAAAAAGCGCTAAAGACGTTAGATTCAATGTTCAAGTAGATGCATCAAAACTAGCTCCTGGCTATCATGAAGGTACGATCCGCATCAGTGACGGAAGCAAGCTTGTAGAGGTTCCAACCATTTTATTCGTTCAAGAGCCTGACTTCCCGTCAATCACGCATTTTAGCGCGACTGACTTAGGAAACAACAACTTCTCGTTCGCTGCTTACTTGCCTGCTTCTGCAGAAAAAGTAGAGCTTGTCCTATATGACGCCGAGTTTAAAAAATCATTTGGTGTAATCGGTACTTACGAGAATCTTCCTAAAGAGTACAACTACTTTGACTGGGACGGTAAGATTTCAGGACAAAACGCAGCACCTGGAGAGTACCGTGTCGTTGCCTTCTCTTACAGAGGAGCAAAGGAAGATTATAGATTTACAGATATCATCACCATTCGTTAACTTATAGAAATGCCCTTGTCAGCTTTGTTGGCAAGGGTGTTTTTTTATTTGCTGTTTTCTTATGCTTTGTAGCTATTGGTAGTGGTTGATTTCCGCTCGCAAAGCGGCAAGGGGCTTACTGGTCGCCCCGCGGAAAGCGAGCACCTGGAAAGGAAATCAACCACTTTCTCGATCTTCAAAGTCTGCTAAAACAGCTTTTATAAAGAAATGTTATGATAAACAAAAGAAACCGAACGGAGGAAAAGCGATGAAATTATGTATCTTAGGAGCCACAGGGAGAGTCGGAAGTAAAGTGGCGGAGCTGGCAGCTGCAGATCAGTTGGAAATCCATGCATTAGTGCGGAATCCTGCTAAACTGCCTGACAATTTGTTAGAAAAAATTCACGTCGTAGAAGGAAATGCTTTAATTCAGGAGCATATCGAAAAAGCAATGAATGGCTGTGACATCGTAATCAGCACCCTATCAACTGATGGAGAAAGCGTGCTGTCAGAAAGCATGCCTCTCATTATTGAAGCTATGAAAAAGCAAGGAATTAACCATATCATCACGATCGGAACAGCCGGCATTTTGCAAAGCCGAACAGAACCTCACTTGCTTCGATATCAGTCTTCTGAATCAAAACGCAAACTAACACGAGCGGCTGAAGACCATCACAAGGCGTTTCGTCTGTTACAAGAATCCGGACTCCACTGGACGATTGTCTGTCCAACATATCTCCCTGATGGTGAAGCAACTGGAACATACCGAGTGGAAAAAGACTTTTTGCCTCCAGACTGCAGCCAAATCAGTACAGGTGATACCGCTCATTTTACGTACTCTCTTATAAAGAAGCCAAAATTCTTTAAGTCACGTGTTGGCATCGCATACTAAGTTGTCGGCGGCATGTCTGAAAAAATATATACACCAAGCGCAATAAAGCTTATGCCAATAACGAATAAGAAAACTTTGATGAGCCATTTAGGAAAAAATCGGACGAACCTATCGATAACAACAACGAAAATGAACTCGACTAATGCTCCAAAGAACGTATCTGAAACACCACCGCCACTATAGCTCGTACCAAAACGCTTCGTATGTTCATAATCTTCTTTGTTATAGCGGATGCCATAAACGATTAAAGCGATGCCAAATCCGCACAGAACAACCGGTATGATCCAAAATAAACTCATTTTTTTGTTTCCTCTCCATACAGAAAAGACTTTTGCTGTTTTCTCTCAGCAAAAGTCCCCTGTTTGTTATGAATAATATGGCGCAATCATCAAATATACAAGCACGCCTGTTAAGCTTACATACAACCATAACGGCATCGTCCAGCGTGCAATTTTGCGATGCTTGTCCACTTGCATATTGAGTCCTCGTGTAACAGTTATTAACGCGAGCGGCACAATCACAATCGCAAGCAGGATATGTGTAATCAAAATAAAGAAGTAGATGTACTTAAGCGGTCCCTCGCCGCCATAAGACGTTGACTCTGTTAAGTAATGATACGTCACATATGACAGCAAAAAGAATGTTGTACTCGTAAATGCAGCAAAAATAAAGCGTTTATGAAGGGTTATGTTTTTTTGTTTTACAAAATAAAGAGCAGCAAGTAAAAATACGAATGTAAAGCTGTTAAAGATCGCGTTCAATCGCGGCAGCAAGGTTACATCAAAAGCAATTTCTCCCTCATATTCAGGCAAGAAGAACAATACGGCCACAAGCACGTTGATCGCAATGGATAGTCCGATAATTAGCGGTGTATAGTTACGCTGTTTCGTTTCAGCCATTTTTGTATTACTCCTTTTCAACTAAAAGTCTTAAAAACTTCTACGATTTCTTTATCATTTTACCACTCAAGACCCTATTCACAAACTTATGTGCAGCTGAAAACAGCATTCCCTTTACAAGTGTCAATAATTCTTCAAAGTTTGGTCAATAAAACGTCTGCTTTATAGCCGGAATCAGTACCCCAAGGGGTAATACAGCGTTAGTTCCGATTTCAATCCACAAATTTCAAGCTGCAATCCACAAAATCTGGCTGTTAATCCACGAGTTTTGGGCATGAATCCAAAAGTTTTTAGAGTTTATCCACGAGATGTCATTTATCGACAATATTTGCACACAATATACCTCTGCTCCGGCCACAACCAAGCTCACATCCCACTCTAATAAGAAAAAACCGGCACACGGCCGGTTTTCTCCTCATCCAATATGAATTCTATACTCAAGCCTTCGCAAACTGATCTTCATCAACTGTCGCAAGGAACTTCTCTACTTCACCGACAACGGACGCTACACAGCCTTTTTCAAAAGGCGAAATCAGCCCCGCTTCTTCAACCAGCTTTGTAAAAGGCAGACTTCCTCCTTTTTGGCAAAGCGCAAAATAATCTTCCCATGCGCTCTCACGGTTTTCGACAGACCGCTTCCAGAACTGAAGGGCACAAATTTGAGCGAGCGTGTAATCGATATAATAGAACGGAGAACGGAAAATGTGGCCTTGTCTATGCCAGAAACCACCGTTCTCTAGATACTCTAATCCATCATAATCGCGATGTGGCAAGTACACCTTCTCAAGCTCTCTCCACTTCGTACGCCGTTCAGAAGGTGAAGCATCCGGGTTGTCATATACAAAATGCTGAAACTCATCGACTGCAACACCATAAGGAATAAACTCAACCGCACCCGTTAAGTGGGAATATAAGTATTTCTCAGTGTCTGGTCCGAACAGCTTTTCCATCCACGGATACGTCAAAAACTCCATGCTCATCGAGTGGATCTCACATGCCTCAAGTGTTGGGAACTGATATTCAGGAACTTCAAACCCGCGGCTCGTATACATCTGGAACGCATGGCCGATCTCATGCAGCAATACGCGCACATCGTTATCCGATCCGTTAAAGTTCGTAAAGATAAACGGAGCTGTGTAGTCTTGAAGATACGTACAATAACCGCCTGGTGCTTTTCCTTTTTTGCTTTCCAAATCCATGAGCTCGTCCTCGGCCATGTAATTAAAGAACGCGCCTGTTTCTTGTGAAAGACCGCTGAATACTTGTTTCGCCTGATCAACAATCCAGCCTGCATCACCTTGTGGCTTAGGATTTCCAGTTGTAAAGCTGAACGGCTCATCGTAAAACTTGAACTCATCTAAACCGATTCGCTTTTGCTGGCTTTTCTTCAATTTTGTACAAAGCGGAACGATGATCTCTTTGACTTGATCGCGAAACACTTTTACATCTGCCGCATTATAATCCGTTCTGCCCATTCGGTCATAAGCAAGTTCAGTGAAATTATTGTAGCCTAACTTTTTTGCAATCCCTGTACGAAGTTTTACAAGGTCGTCATAGATCGAATCGAACTTCTCTTGATTTGAACTTAAGAAAGCATTCCCTGCCCTGCTTGCCGCTTTTCTCGTTTCGCGATCTGCCGATTGTGCATATGGAGAAAGCTGCGCAAGGTTTAGCTCTTTTCCGTCAAACTCAATCTTAGCTGACGCCATCACCTTTACATATTCCGAGCTTAATTTATTTTCTTGCTTCAGATCTTCTAATACATCATCTGAATACGTCTTCACTTTTAATTCCGCTAAACGGAACAGCTGGCTGCCCCACTTCTTTTCTAATTCATCTTTAAAAGGAGATTGAACAAGCGCTTCATGAAAAGACGTTACCATACCTTGATAGACAGGAAGGTTTTCATCCATAAATGCTTGTTCTTCTTTATAAAACGCATCTTCTGTATTAATCGTGTGTCGAATCTTTGCGAGCCTTGCTTTTGATTCAAAGCTATTGCGCAATGCTACAACCTTTTTCATCGCCTCATTTTGTTTCTCAGCTGACGAAGCATCTTTAAAAACCTGGACTGCTTCCTCAAACTCCATTTTTAGCTTCGCAACATCTGGTCGTTCATATGTAAATTCACTAAACTTCATAATAAAGCCCCCTATCCAATTTAAATCCTTAACCTTATTACCTTTCTACAAAGATTCGTTTTTCTCCTGTAATCACCTTCCCTTTTTCGGTAGAATATAAGCAGAGTAACTAATGGCGGGAGACAAAGTAATGAAGAACTATCAATCTGATCCTTTTAAAGGAACATTCGGCAGCCTTGAAAATTTAGCGGACAAAATTAGCGATATTTTGTCATGCCCTGTAACAATTGAAGATCAGAACCATCGTCTCCTCGCTTACAGTACACATGAAGACGGCACAGATCCAGCGCGCATCGCAACCATTATTGGGCGCCGCGTACCTGAAAAAGTGGTGAACAGCCTTTGGAAAGATGGCGTGATTCCAAGACTGCAAGAAAGTGATGACCCTGTTCGGGTTAGTTCTATTCAAAAGGTCGGACTCGGTGACCGCGTGGCCGTTTCCATTCGAAAAAACAAGGAAGTTCTCGGCTATATTTGGGTACTAGAAGTTGAAAAGCAATTAACACAAGATGATATGCAGCTATTAAAGCTAGCGGCCGCTTCAGCAAAAAGTCAGCTTCTTCAAATGCAGATCGGTACAAAAAAGAAAGAAGAAAACCGGCAAGAGCTTTTTTGGAAGATGCTTACGGGAAACCTTCCTCAAGAAGAGCGTATCCTGGAAAAGCTGCATGAACTCAACATTCTGCCTGTACTTCCTGCGACCGTTTTTATTTTGCAGCTAGAAGATGAAGTTACACCTGCTCTTGAAAAAGACATCCTTTACTTAGCCGCAGTTAACCAAAAGATCAATGTCCTATTGTCTGCCGCTGACGCCAATCAAATGCTTCTTCTCGCCTCATTCGCAGGCAAGGAACCACCGTTAGATTTGGCAAAATCATTTGTTGAGTCCTTTTTTACTCATATGAAAGAACGATTTTCAGTTTCAGAAATAAAAGCGGCATACGGCAGTCTTGTCTCTTCCTTCTCACAAGTAGAAAAAAGCTATAAAGAAGCATCCAGTGTACTAGCTGTCCAGGAAAAGCTAGGCGGTGAAACACTAAACTTAAACGGCTACCATGAACTCGGCATCTACCAGTTCTTAGATGCAATTTATGATAAACAACAAAGACAGAGCTATTATAACGAGATGATTCAATCTCTTCAGGAGTATGACCGCCTGCATAAAACAGAACTCTGTCATACACTAGAGACATATTTAACAATGGATGAAAATCTAAATAAAGCATCAGAAGTCCTTCATATCCATATGAACACGCTGCTTTACCGTTTAAAGCGTATTAGTGAGATTACAAATATAGACATGAAAAGTCCTCATCAAAAGATTATGATCTACCTTGATTTTAAAATGAACAGACTTTTTAAACAGGAGCGTTTGTGAATATTCACAAATGCTTTTTTTCATTTTCTAATTTCCTAACAATGCAAAGCTTTTACCTCCGAACTATACTGAAATCACAATTGAAAACGCACTCAACGAATTTATATATATAGGAGGATTCACAAATGATTATTGGAATTCCAGCAGAAATTAAAAATAATGAAAACCGCGTAGCAATTACGCCATCAGGTGTTATTACATTAACAGCTGCAGGCCACAGCGTTCTTGTAGAGAACAATGCAGGTGTTGGCAGCGGATTTACAAACGAAGATTATGCAGCAGCAGGCGCAGAGATTGTTGCTGAAGCAAAAGACGCATGGTCTGCAGAAATGGTTATGAAGGTTAAAGAACCGCTAGCTTCTGAATACAAGTACTTCCGTTCAGATCTTATTCTGTTTACATACCTTCACTTGGCGGCTGAGCCAGCATTGGCAAAAGCACTAACGGAGAGCGGTGTAACAGCGATCGCTTACGAAACAGTTGAATTTAACCGTACGCTTCCTCTATTAACACCAATGAGTGAAGTTGCAGGACGCATGTCCGCACAAATCGGTGCACAGTTCCTTGAGAAGCCTAAAGGCGGAAAAGGGATCCTTCTTGCAGGCGTACCAGGTGTTCGCCGCGGTAAAGTGACAATCATCGGTGGCGGTGTTGTTGGTACGAACGCAGCTAAAGTTGCAATCGGCCTTGGTGCTGACGTTACAATCATCGACCTTAGCCCAGACCGTCTTCGTCAATTGGACGATATCTTCGGAAACAGCATCCAAACGCTGATGTCTAATCCATTAAACATCGCACAAGCTGTTGCTGAATCTGACCTTGTAATCGGTGCTGTACTCATTCCAGGAGCAAAAGCACCTAAATTGGTAACAGAAGAAATGATCAAATCGATGACTCCAGGATCTGTTGTTGTTGACGTTGCGATCGACCAAGGTGGTATCTTTGAAACGGTTGACCGCATCACAACACATGACAACCCGACATACGACAAGCACGGTGTTGTTCATTATGCAGTAGCAAACATGCCTGGTGCAGTGCCTCGTACTTCTACGATCGCACTAACAAACGTAACCGTTCCTTATGCACTTCAAATCGCTAACAAAGGTGCACAAGCCGCAATCGCTCAAAACGCATCTCTTAAAGCGGGTCTTAACACAGCTGCCGGATATGTAACATACGAAGCTGTTGCGACGGATCTTGGCTACGACTACGTTTCACCAGAAGTAGCTCTTGAAAAAGTGGTTCAAACCGTATAATTGATACAAATAGAAGAGGCTGAATCGAAGTTCTGAGTTACAGCCTCTTTTTTGTGTTTTCCCTTCATACATAAACAGCGAATGTGCTTACCCGATAGACATCGCCATCAATATCCAAGGTAAACCCGATTTATATCCGCGGTAATTCATCATAATTCCGCGTATAAATGAAATATATCCGCACATAAAAATTTTTATTCGATTTTCGCAACAAATGATCAGCACACAGACTCATCTCAAAAGCCCTCTTCAAACAGCTGGACTAAACAACTCTCCCTTTTATTTACATAACCTTTACATTCTCATAACCCAACTGAAATGTTATGCGAGTATAATTTCTTCCTGTAAGACAACTACGAAAACAACAGGAGGCTATTATGGCTATTTCAAAAAAAGTTCTATCCGTTGCAATGGCATCAACACTTGCTATAAGCAGTTTAGCTATAAATCAGGCATCAGCTGATGATAAGAATAAAAATGAAATTCGAAATGTAATCTTCTTGATCGGTGATGGCATGGGGCCAACTTACACGTCTGCTTACCGTGCATATAAAGATGATAAAAAAACTCCTATGATGGAGGACACTGCGTTCGACAAGTATTTAGTAGGGATGCAGTCCACTTATTCTCACGATAAAAAAGAGAGCGTAACAGATTCTGCCGCAGCAGCCACTTCAATGTCTGCAGGGATCAAAACGTACAACGGCGCAATTGCAGTTGATATGGAAAAACAAGATGTAAAAACAGTTTTGGAGCAAGCGAAAGAAAACGGAAAATCAACTGGTTTAGTCGCTACATCTCAAATCAATCACGCTACACCTGCAGCGTTCGGTGCGCATGATGAATCTCGTGAAAATTACAACCAAATTGCAGATGACTATTACGATGATATGGTGAATGGCAAGCATAAGGTTGACGTTCTTTTAGGTGGCGGTACTAGCTACTTCGACCGTAAAGACCGTAACATTACAGAGGAATTCCAAAAAGACGGCTATTCTTATGTTACAAACCGTGACGACATGCTAAAAGATGACAACGAACAAGTTCTAGGCTTATTTGCTCCAAAAGAGTTAGACAAAAAAATTGACCGTCCAAAAGAGCAGCCATCCCTAAAAGAGATGACAAACTCTGCATTGGACCGTCTAAATAAAAATGATGATGGTTTCTTCCTTATGGTTGAAGGCAGCCAGATTGACTGGGCAGGTCATGACAACGATGTTGTTGCAGGAATGAGTGAAATGGAAGACTTTGAACAAGCTTTCCAATCTGCTATCGAATTTGCTAAAAAGGACAAGCACACACTTGTTATTACAACAGCTGACCACTCAACAGGCGGTATGACAATGGGTCGTGACGGTGAATACAAGTGGGATCCTGCTGACATTAAAGCAGCAAAGAAAACACCTGACTATATCGCAAAAGAAATCGCAAAAGGTGCACCTGTAGAAGAAACATTAAAGAAATATATCGACCTTGAATTAACACCTGAAGAAATTCAATCTGTTAAAGAGGCAAAAGAAAAAAGCGGTGATGTTTTAGAAATCGATAACGCCATCGAAAAAATCTTTGACCTTCGTACAGGAACAGGCTGGACAACAGATGGGCATACTGGTGAAGATGTAAACGTCTATGCTTATGGACCTGGAATGGAGAATTTCACTGGAAAAATCGACAACACGGATACAGCAAAAGAAATCTTCGCTATTCTAGAGAAAACCAAGTCTGCCGCAAAGAAATAATCTTCATCACAATAGGATAATCTAACAAAAAAGCATCCCGATTTTTTAGCGGGGTGCTTATCTTTTAGGAGGTACCTTTATGGCTTTCAAACGCTGGATATTGCTTGGATTAACAGCTGTCATTTTTACGGGCTGTTCAACTGATACAGAAAAACAAGAAAATAAAAATGAAACACAGCAGAATGAACCAAAACAAGAAACACCTTCAAAGAATGAGGACGAACTCTCATTTAACGACAGTTCACAGGCTTCTGACGATACAGAGCTTACAGAAATCAACAAAACGGTTGAAGACCAAGATGGAACCGTCACACTAAAAAAGTACGCAAAGCCATATGAAGAACAAAAATCAGATTTGATCTCTCTAACGATCGCTGAAGTAAAAGTACTTGATTATGCACCTTCCGTTGATCTGATTGATTTCTTTCATGGCTATACGGAAAAGGACAAGTTCCCGTATGTTCGAGTCAACGTAAGAATTAAAAATAACGGGAAAGAAAACGCTCATTTTAATCCTGTATCAGAGATCAAAACAGACCAAGGTGAAACAGTAACATGGGAGGATGACTTCTATTTAGAAAAACTGAACGGCGAGATAAAGCCTGGCGAAGAGAAAGTCGGAAGTCTCGGCTTTATCCTGGATGAAACCGATCCAGAAAAACTGAAAAACTTAACAATCACATCCAGTGAAGTCATCAATGATAAGAAAAAGAAGATAGCAGATCCACTTACGTTTAAAGTAGATTTCTAAACAAAAACCATCCATGCAGTTAACAACTGCTTTGGATGGTTTATTTTCCGGGAAATTTTTTGTCGAAATTTAGGCTGGCTACGCTGCTTTGTTGCTCAGGAAAGGAGTTATTTCCTTTCGAGCGTAATTTCTTTCCACATGAGCTTTAATTAAAGCAGCCCTTCCTTCTCTAAGAAATCTTTAGCCACTTCCACAGGTGATATACCTTCAACGTTCACCTTGTAATTCATCTCGCGCATTTCATCGTCTGTAATTTTCCCAGCGAGTTTATTTAAGACTTCCTTTAACTCTGGGTGCTTCTCTACCGTTTCTTTACGTAGCATTGGTGCACCTTGATATGGCGGGAAAAGCTTTTTATCATCCTCTAAAACGACTAGGTTATATTGGCGCAGCTCGCTGTCTGTAGAGTATGCATCCACCACATCGATTTCTCCCTTTTTCACCGCGTTATACCTTAGTTTTGGTTCCATCGTCCTGACATTTGCAAACTGAATATCATATAGCTTTTGGATTCCTTTGTAGCCATCTTCCCGATCGGAAAATTCTAGTGTGAATCCTGCATTCATACTTTGACTAACGCTTTTTAAGTCGGAAATGGTTTTCAAGTTGTATTCCTTTGCTGCTTGCTGTGGAACGGCAAGCGCATACGTATTGTTATATTTCATTGGACTTAGAAGCTGCATATCAAACTTGGCTTCCATTCCTTTTCGAGCTTGTTCATATACTTTTTCGCTATCTGTACTTGTTGCGTTTTCTTTTAAAAATTCGGCGATTGCAGTGCCTGTGAATTCTGGATAGATATCAATACTTCCTGATTTTAAAGCATTAAACACAAAGGAAGTTTTACCAAGCCCAGGCTTTAGTTCAACATTTAAATCCGTTTCTTCCTCAATTAAGAGCTTATACATATTGATCAGGATCTCCGGCTCAGATCCTAGCTTACCGCCTATAACGATATCTTCTTGTCCGCCTTTCATAGCAAAAGGAACGATAATAATCAGTATAGCCGCTGCCATAAATACGCCTACCGTTGTTAGTGCTCGCTTAAAAGATAGAAGCTCAAATCTTCTTAGCAGAAAATCAAATAAAATAGCTAGCAAGGCGGCTGGAACTGCTCCAAGCACGATTAGCATCGTGTTATTACGGTCAATACCAAGCAAGATGATATCGCCTAATCCACCTGCTCCGATTAATGCAGCAAGCGTTGCTGTACCAATAATCAGGACCATCGACGTTCGAATTCCTGCCATAATAACAGGCATAGCTAAAGGAAGCTCGACCTTCATCAGCCTCTTCCTGCTGTTCATTCCCATCGCTCGCGCCGCTTCAATTAATGAGGCATCAACTTCTTTGATCCCTGTATAGGTATTTCTTAAAATAGGCAGTAATGCGTAAACGACAAGTGCAATAATCGCAGGAACCTTACCAATCCCGAACAGTGGTATCAAGAGCCCTAGAAGAGCAAGTGAAGGTATTGTCTGCAGCACTGCAGTGACTCCAATGATCGGTTCAGCTACTTTTGGTTTTTTCGTTAAATAGATTCCAAGAGGTATCGAAATAACAACGGCAAATAGAAGAGCGATAAACGAAATTTGTATATGCTCTACTAGCGCACTTGCGAGTTCCCCTTTTCGATCTTGAAAGACTTGCATAAAACTATTCATCTCTGCTACCCCTTTCCTGCAAATGTTCTGCAAGATATTGAATAACAGCCTGTCTGTTAAGTGTTCCTATGATCGCACCATGATCTTCAACAGTCACTTCTTCTTCACGTGTTAAGATATCGAGCGCATCTTTAATACTCGTTTTTACTGAGATGCAATGTAATTGATAATCTAAACCAATTTCTTCAGCGTTCAATGGTCTTACGAGCTTTGTCAAATCCATTTTTTCAACAGAACTCACAAGATCTGTCCCTACAAAATTTCTTACAAAATCATCGACAGGGTTTTCGAGCAGCTCTTCCGGTGTACCGACTTGTACGATAGAGCCTTCATTCATCACACAGAGCCGATCTCCAAGCTTCATAGCTTCTTTCATATCATGAGTCACGAAAACAATGGTCTTTTTAATATTTCTTTGTAAGTTAAAAAGATCTTCCTGAAGCTTTTCTCTGTTTATTGGATCGAGTGCACTAAACGGCTCATCCATGAGAATAATGTTAGGATCCGCCGCTAATGCACGCACGACACCCACTCGCTGCTGCTGTCCGCCGGAAAGTTCTTTAGGTTTCCGATTTCGATATGTTTTAGGATCTAAGCCGACCATTTCTAGAAGCTCGTCCACTCTTTTACGAATTCTCTCTTTGTCCCATCCTTTTAACTCAGGAACGATACTAATGTTTTCTAAGATCGTCATATGAGGAAATAGAGCGATCTGCTGAAGAACATATCCAATGTTCCAGCGCAGCTCATCAATATTGTAATCACTGATTCTCTTATTATCGATTGTAATCGTGCCTTTAGTTAGACTAATAAGCCGATTGATCATCTTAAGCATCGTCGTTTTCCCGCATCCGCTCGGACCAATAACTACAAAAAATTCCCCTGGTTGTATCGTAAGGTTCAAATCACGAACGGCAGCCGTTCCATCTGGATATTCTTTAGAAACATTATCAAAAGTAATCATTCACCTGCTCCTTAGTGTGCTGTATCTTATACAAGCAGTATTTCCGTTTTTTCTTTAATTAAGGCTGTTTTCGCAAACTTTGTTGCTTTTGGAAGTGGTTGATTTCCGTTTCAGGTGCTCGCTTTCCGCGGGGCAGACGGTGAGCCACATTCGTAACGTTTCACTTTAAGTGTCTCACCTGCCCGCCTGTCCCGCAGGAGTCTCGCACCTTCCACTCCAATCAACTGTCATAGAAGAAAATAAGAGTGAGCTTTGATAGCAAACATCTTTTAAAAATTAATCTACACTATGTATTTCACAAAGAATGAGAAAGTAAACTATACAGAGATCATATATTTATAAGGATTATTGATTAATTACAAAAACTGACTTATAATTGGGAACTGTTGTGTTAAAAGTGTTTCGCGGTTCGAAAACTCCCGCGTTATCAAAACTAGGAGGAATTTTTATGTTTAATTTTTATTTTGGTGTAGCTTTTGCACTTGTTAATTTTATATTGTTTCTTACGTGCTATAAGTGGTTTGGAAAAGCCGGTTTATTTGCTTGGATCGCTGCAGCTTCGATTCTAGCGAACTTACAAGTCGTTAAAACGATTGAGATGTTTGGTCTCGTTATGACTCTTGGTAACGTCATATACGGCACCATCTATTTAGCGACAGACTTAATCAACGAAAAGTACGGAGAAAAAGAAGCGAAAAAAGCGGTATGGTTTGGGTTCTTCACACTTATCATGACGACAATCATCATGCAGATGGTGCTCGTATTTCAACCCCATGAAAGTGATATCTTCCAGCCGCATCTTGAAGCAATCTTTGGTTTTATGCCTCGACTAGTAATCGGCAGTCTAGCTGCATACCTAATCAGTCAATATCTTGACGTAAAACTGTTTGCAAAGTTGAAGGAAAAGTTTTCACGACCTGATCAGCTTTGGATTCGTAATAACGGAAGTACGATGGTAAGTCAGCTGATCGATACGCTCATCTTTTGTACAATTGCTTTTGCTGGCGTGTTTTCATGGGACGTTTGGATGCAAATCTTCTTCACGACATATGTGATTAAATTTGTTGTGTCGGCTGCTTCTACACCATTTATCTATATTGCAAGAGGCTTCAAACATCCAGAAGAAACTCAAAAACCAGGCGTTTAATCATGCCTGGTTTTTTTATATTTTTTACAGTATTGATTTATCCCGATTACCTACCATTGCATAATGCTAAATAAATCCTAAAAAAGTGTTGAGGTATATCATATTGTTGCTTCAACACTTTTATTTTTCTAATTGATATCACGCTTAATCACTTTGCAGGGATTTCCTGCAGCGACACAATTATCAGGAATCGATTTTGTAACAACGCTTCCCGCGCCAATCACTGTATGATTACCGATAGAAACACCTGGCAAGATTACAGAATTGCCCCCTATCCAAACATTGTTTCCAATTTTAACAGGCTTTGTATACGTCCGGTAAGGCGCTTCATTCTGTTGAGGATTCGTATTGATTCTTTCTGACACTTTTATAGGATGACTAGCGGTATAAATCTGGACATTAGGAGCGATAAGTACATTTTCGCCTATCGTAATTTTGTTATTGTCTAAGAAAACACAATTATAATTAATGAATGTATTTCGCCCTATGGAAATATTCTTTCCAAAGTCGCAAAAAAAGGGCTTTTCTATCCATACTCCTTCTCCCATGTTTCCGATTAATTTCTTTAATATCCGCTCTTTCTCTTCTGTTTCATCAACACTCGTATTGTTAAATGTTTCTATAAGCTTTTTGGCTCTGAATGCTAATTCCATCAGTTCAGGATCTCGTGTGTTATAAATATCCCCTGATAGCATTTTATCGATCTCCTTCATCATCCAATCCCTCCAAAAATCAATCTCAGCATACTCCAATCTAACTACAAAAAAGCATTGAAGTCCAAAGCTTCAATGCTTTTACCTTAATTATATTTTGCTAATACCTCATCCAGCTTTGCTGATTTTTCACTCAGCTTGCTGTTGATTTTTTCATTGACGTTTAGCCATTGATTCATCTTCTCTAAAGCAAGCTTTTCGTTATCTGCTTTCATCGCTTCATGCATGGCTTTTTTCGTTTCGTGCGCTTGCTTTTGTAATGCTCTTAAGTCTTGATGAATTTTTTTCATGTCCTGCCAATTTACTTTGTTGCCTGTTCTTTTCTCTTGCGTTCCCTTTTCTTCAGCTTTTATATGCTGTGTAAAAAGTTTATCTTTCTTCTGAAGAATTTCCTTCTGAATCTCTAATCGCTCAATTTTTAGAGCATTTGCTTTATGAACCTGCTCTTCAAAATTTTTCATATGTCTAAAATGGTGACCTTTATGCTGAGCTTCGACTTGTACCTTTTCTTGGTTTGCAGCAGAAACCGTAACAACACCACTCGTTAAAACAGAAAATGCTAGGGCCAACGGGATAAATTTTTTCATGCCTTTCACTCCTTTAGTTTTATACATGTATCTTTTGTTAAAGGAGCAAAAATCTTACGTTCATATGTATGTAAATTCTTTGACATTTCATTTCAGCTTTTTTAAAGCCCGGTTGACAGTCTCTCTTCTCAAACCGACAAACTGTCCGATTTCCTCTTGAGTCAGTATTTTTTCGATCTGAACTTCGGGAAAATAATGGCTGAACCAACTTTTAAGTTTTAGCACTTTTCCTTCTGGAGTCAACGTGGACATTTGATTGATTCGCTGCTGCATCATCCTTAATTTCGTTTCTAACAAAAGAGCAACTTCTTTGTATTTAAAAGGATCTTCCTCTAACGACTGATACCATTGTTTAGGATTAATCACTGCAATCTCGGAAGGTAATAACGCAATGGCCGTGCCGTTATACTCTTTTTGACTTGTTAGAGAATGGTGCGGAATGATTTCTCCTGGAACGATTAAGTTCAACAAAACCTGGCTGCCATCTTCATGAACGCGAACAATCTTTAACAATCCCTTTTCAAGCTTAAATAAAGGTCCCTCTTCACCTTGTCTAAATAAAGTTTCTCCTTTTGCAATCAACATGTAAATCACCTCTTTCTTTGAAAAAGCTCTTTTCTAAAAAATTGTTGCTATCTCATCATTTGCAAGTTGATTGTAGTGCAAGGTGCGAGACTCCTGGGGGACGAGCGGGGCAGGTGAGACTCCTCGGCGCAAAGCGCAGAGGAGGCTCACCGCACGCCCCCCGGAAAGCGAGCATCTGGAACGGAAGTCAACCTCTTTCAAAAACAACGAAGCTTAGCACCAAAAATCACTTTCACCCAATTCACTATTAAACCATACCCTTTTAAGTAAGGAGGGGATGATAGATGAACCATTTTGGTCCCTTTATTCAAGAGTTAACCCTATTGTACAGCATCGCGTTATTAGGTTATATCCTTCGCAAAAAAGAGATCTTACCGCCTGGCAGTGAAAAAACAATAATCGCTATCATCTTGAATGTCACGCTGCCTGCTCTTATTTTATTTGGCATGGACGTTCCTTTTTCCTTTGAAAATATTAAACAGTTCGTATGGCTTTCAATGATGTCGGCTTTTGTTTTAATCGTATCGTCAATCGTCTCGTGGTGGACGGTAAAGAAATTGAACACTGAAAAAAAGCAAAAAAATGCCTTAGAAGGCATCATGATCTTCGGTAATCAAGGCTTTCTAGGCATTGCTGTCAGTTTTTTATTGTTTGGAAAAGAAGGTGTGTTCATTGCGACTCTTTTTAACTTTGTCTATTTATTAGTCATCTGGACGTACGCAATCTATCTCTTTGCCAGGAACTCGGAAACCGTTCAGTGGCGAAAAGTGTTCTTAAACGCTGGCGTAACGTCCACATTAGTCGGCTTTGTTCTCATGCTTCTGCCAGGAACACTACCCGCGGTATTATCGAGCACACTTGAAATGACAGGAAAACCTACTGTTCCTCTATCCATGCTGCTGATTGGTGTTCTTTTAGGCGGCATGCCGATCCAAAAACTGAGAAGCTATTGCAGCAACATACATATATGGCTAGCTAGCTTCTATAAGTTGGTTTTCTTTCCGGTTCTGTTATTGCCCTTTGCTCTGTTTTCACTGCCTTTTCAACTATTCGCTGTTGCTGTTTTGACTGCAGGTATGCCTTCAGCTCCAACCATCTCGATGTATGCAGAGAGATATGGTGAAGATGCGTCGTTTGCGGCTGCAGGTGTTGCATTAAGTACGATTCTTTCCTTTCTTACCATTCCAGCACTCTATTGGCTTGTTCTAGTAATCTCTTCCCTTACCTGAATCTGAAATCTCTAGCAGAATCTCGGGATACGGCGCAAAAAAGGTTTGTCCAAGAATTTCGCTGTCTTCAAATCGGATCGCGTGCGACTTCAAGATTGTTGCGACACTCGAGAACGGCTCTTTTTTGTCTGCGTACTTTTGAAGAAGCTGTTCAAAAAATGCGACTTCTCCTTGAGATAGCCTGTCTTCAAACCGCTTAAAGATTTCATACGCGACTTTTCGGTTTGAATCGCTTCTTGCCGCACGGTTAAAAAGTTTATTCATCGCTTTTGCATACAATTGAATCGTTCGTTCTTCCCCATTCTCTTGCTCGTTTTTCAAGATGCGGTTCATCACTTTTAATGTAGGATTGCTATACGCCATAAAGAGGAACTGATTTTTTTTATGAAATGCTTTAATCGCGTCTAGTCCCTGTGGAAGTATGTTTCGAAACGCGGCTAGCGTAAATAGCTTTGTATAAAAACGGTCTCGAATCGTAAAATTATTTAACCGTCCTTCTTCTTCAATCGCTAAGTGCGAAAAGAGCTCAGCCACTTTTCCGCCGAATAAGCCGCTCGAATGACCGATCGCCGGCCCTTTTTCTGTTGAAGCATACACTTTCACTTCTTTTAAACCGCAAGAAGGTGAACGCGTTTTTAAAATAAATCCATCAGTATCAATGATTCCAGATAAATAGCCTTCTGAGAACATTTTCATCTCGTTCGTTACATCTCGTTGAGTGGAAGGCTGAAGAAGGAAGTGATCCTCCCCTTTTTTCACGATACGGATGGTTTCTCGCGGTGTTCCGAGTCCGATCTCAACCTCTGGACAAACAGGAACAAAATCAACATAGTCCATTAACTTTTTGATCACATCATTATAAATCACATCACCGTTATATCGGCATGCGTCGAATTCGAGACATTTACTCACAACTACACGAGGTCTAGCAAAGGCTTCCATTCCAAAACTCCCCTCAATCATTCTGTTATCATTGTTCCACTTTTAGATGAATTATTAACATATGTTCTGTAAAATGTTGGTTAGGAAGGAGCGATTTGATGGCTTATTATGAAGATCTCCGCAAATATGTAGGAAGTCACCGCTCATCTTGCCAGGGTCTGTTGTCATTATTGAAAACGATAGTGAAGAAATTCTGCTGCAGCACCGGAAAGATGGTGGCTGGGGGCTGCCCGGCGGTTTGATGGAACTTGGAGAAAGCTTTGAAGAAACGGCTGTTCGTGAAGTGAAAGAAGAAACTGGGCTCGATATAGACGGTTTAACCCAGCTTCACGTTTATTCTGGTAAAGATCACTATCTGCAAACGCCGAATGGTGATGAATTATATGCAGTGACTGCCGTTTATACGGCAAGTTCTGTTTCGGGTGAACTGTGCATCGATGAGGATGAATCGTTCGACTTTCGGTACTTTGCAGCAGATCAGCTGCCCGAAGGCACTTTAGCAGGAGCTAAAAGATACATAAGAGATTATCTTTATCAAAGAGACAGAGTCTGCCGGTAATCAAGCCGGAGATTCTGTTCTTTTTTGATCAAACTTCAGCTCAATATAATCACATACAGGCTGGTATCCGATATTTTGATAGATTTTATTAGAAGTTGGGTTGGCGAGATCTGTATACAGCGTGCAAAATTCAAAACCTTCTTGCAGCAGGAAATCGCTTAATGATGCGACAAGAGCACTCGCATATCCTCTGCCCCTCAAGTCACGTGGTGTATAAACGAGATTAACAGAAACCCCTTTAATAATTGGACGTGTCTTTGCTGCCATGGAGACAGGGCGGCCATCTTCTTCCCAAATAAAAAGAAATTCATTTTCTAATCGAGCTCTCGCATACTCTTCTGCTTCAGCAAATGTCATGAGCTGGTTCGTTTCTTCTGTCATCTCCAAAATCCATTGTGGCAAGAACGTTAAGTCCGCTTGTGTTGCTTTTCGCAACTTCCCGGGACGTGCCGCTTGCTGTATGACGGACTGCAGCGTATACAATCTGAGATCCATCAGCACTTTTTCTTCTAATGAATGTGCTTTCGTCCACTCTTCACTGAATGCTTTTCCTACCGCTTTAGGTGACATAATTTTATGAATGGCAAAGTCTTCTCTTATTAAGTATTGAACTAAATATGGGACAGCTGCCACTCCTTCTGCTTCCTCTTTTTCGAGAAGCAGCAAGGCATACGGCGGAATGAGCATCGCTGCGAGCATGATTTCCCCGCCTTTTTTTACCGTTGCCAAAAAAGGCTTTTCCTCTTCCCACACTTTGTCTTTAAACCGCAAACTGTTGCCAAGCATGATTCCCGCTCGGTCTTCCTGATTCAATAAGAATGACTCCACATCAGCGTAAAAAGCAGGAATAGACGAGTAGCGCGTTACCTCCATGATCATGACCCTCTCTTTATCTATAAAGTCTATAATTTTACCTATTTCAATTCTGCAGAAAAATATTCCTTCTTTTTTAACAAAATCTTAAAGTCTTTAATTGGTTAAAGGATACCTTTTTCTGATATACTTACTGTAACGTAAAGGAAGGTGAACGGAATGAGTACACATGTATTTTCAAAACGCGAAGAGATAGCAAATGCGATCACACACGGACTCGGTGTCCTTCTGAGTGTTGCGGTTACTTCTATTCTGCTCGTATTTGCAGTATGGAAAGGAACAGCTGTTCATATTGTTAGCTTCGCGGTATTCGGAGGAACGATGCTGGCTCTTTATACAGCTTCTACCCTCGTGCACGCTTTTCCTAAAGGACGGGTTAAAGATTTATTTGAGATTATGGACCACGCAGCCATCTATCTTTTTATCGCAGGAACCTACACGCCGATCGTACTGATTGTCGTGGGCGGCGCACTCGGCTGGACACTGTTCGGCGTCGTTTGGGGACTTGCGATCTCTGGCGTTGTATTTAAAGTTTTTTTTACGAAAAAATTTGTAGTGTTATCAACATTAGGTTATGTAGCGATGGGCTGGCTGATTACGTTTGCTTTTCAAGACATCTCAGCAAACATGCCGCCAGAAGGGATTCAGCTGCTTGTAGCCGGCGGAATCATCTACACGCTCGGCAGTATCTTTTATGTATGGCGCAGCTTTCCATTTCACCACGCAGTTTGGCATCTCTTTGTGTTAGCCGGCAGTGTGATGCATTTTCTTATGATGTTTTATGTGCTGCCACTATAATAAAAAACTTTGAAGAGCAGAAATGATGTCTGCTCTTTTTTTGTTGCCTCAATGTTAAAATTATTAAAAACGATATTGAGAGGATTTTATGTCAATTCAACTAAAAAAAATAGAGCATCGACTCTATACAATGTGCATGGTTCAACACGAAGATAAAGTGCTAATGATAAAGCGGCCTGACAGCCGTGGTTTCCCTGGCTTTTTGGCACCTGGCGGTAAGGTCGATTTCCCTGAAAGCTTAGTAGAGTGCGCTATTAGAGAAGTAAAGGAAGAAACGGGATTAACCGTTTCTAACCTTATATATAAAGGGATCGATGAGTATGTGAATCCGCAAGAGAATGTTAGGTACATGGTGTTTAACTATTGGACAGCTACTTTTTCGGGAGAGTTATTGGACAACCCTCCAGAAGGAGAGCTTTTATGGGCATCCATAAGTGAAGTACTGGATCTCCCCATGCAAGATTGGTTTAAAGAAAGATTTCCGTTGTTCTTTGAAGAAGGTACATTTGAGATTCAACGAGTGTGGGATGCGAAAAGAGAGCAACAAGAAGTAGTAAAGATCAGGAACACTTGAACCATGCATATGGCGATGTCGTATTATGTCTGAATTTGTAGACTCGCTGATATATAGGTAAAACTCGCCGTATTTTGGGTGGATTGCGCCGTATTATATAAGAATCTCGCCGTATTATCTTAATTTTCCGCCGGATTATCGACTTAGTTTAAGAAATTATTATTACGAAACTGCAAATACAAAGCAAAAGGATGGCCCAAAAATGTGGACCATCCTTTTTTAACGTTATTATTTAATAATCTGCAGCTCTTTTGGATATTTCGTCAATGTTTCATGTCCATCAGCCGTTACGTACACATCATCTTCAATACGTACGCCACCAACATCATCAATATAGATGCCTGGTTCGATCGTATATGTCATGCCTTCACGCAACACGCCGTCATTGTTATCGCTCATGGACGGGAACTCGTGAACATCGATTCCAAGACCGTGTCCGATACGATGCGGGAAGTGATCTCCGTAACCCGCTTCCGTAATGTGGTTGCGCGCGATCACATCAAGGTCACCAATGCGCGTTCCCGGCTTAGATGCTTCTAAAGCTTTCAACTGAGCCTGCAGCACAGTATCGTAGATTTCACGGCGCTTTTCATCTAGATCGCCAAACGCTACAGTACGCGTGATGTCTGAGCAATAGCCATCAAGGACAACACCTAGATCAAACAATACGAAGTCGCCATGCTGAAGCTTTCTTAATCCAGGCTTACCATGAGGCTGTCCCGCTTTTTCACCGAATAACACCATTGTAGAAAACGACATCGCACTGATGCCTTTTTGCTTCAGTTCGTATTCGATCTTCGCGAGTACCTCCATCTCTGTTACACCCTCACGAAGTGCTGCAACTCCTACCTCAACCCCATAGTCTGCAAGTCTCGCTGCTTCACGCAACGTCTTTAACTCGCTCTCTTCTTTTATGAGACGAAGCTCATTCAACAATTCTTCTGCACCTACCAAGCTCGCACTCTCAAACATGCCTAAAAGCTTCTCACCACGTGCATAAGGAAGTGTTTCTTTCTCAACCGCAACGGATGAAGCAGACGTAACACCGCGGCTCGCCAAAGCTTCTTGAACCTTCGCCCAAGGATCTTCAGAATCACTGTACCCAACGATCTCGTACGTCCAGCCAGCGCCTTTCGCTTGTGAACGCTCCATTCCTGGACAAACCATGAATGGCTCACCATCTGCTAACACCACAACACCTAACACGCGCTCATGCGGATCTGTGTAAAGTCCGGATAAGTAGAATACGTTCGCTGTTGTATGAATGAACGCGAAAGTATGTCCTTCTTGCTTTAACCAGTTTTGTACCTTTTGAATACGTCCTTCGTTCATGTATATACCTCCAATAAAAGCCCGGGGGCTATGAATTAATCTCTCACTGTCTATTGTAAAATAAACGCCACAGAAAAAACAGAAGCACACATCGCAAGTAGCAAATGTGTGCTTTAAGATTAAAATCTTGAAAGAGGTTGATCTCCGTTTCAGGATGCTCGCTTTCCGGGGGGCGTGCGGTGAGCCACCTCGACACTTTGTGCCCATAGGTGTCTCACCTGTCCCGCTGATCCCCCAGGAGTCTCGCACCTTACACTCCAATCAACTTTTCAATGATGCCTTTTACGAGTATATTCCGAAAGCAACATTGCTTCTTTCAAAGAATTAAAACTGAACCTTAGACTCAATAAAGCTCTTAAGATCTGCAATCTTCACACGCGTTTGTTCCATCGTGTCACGGTCACGTACTGTCACCATGCCATCTTCTTTAGAATCAAAATCGTATGTGATACAGAACGGCGTACCTACTTCATCTTGACGGCGGTAACGTTTACCGATTGATCCCGTTTCGTCGTAATCTACATTGAAGTCTTTAGCAAGTGAGCTAAACACTTCTGTTGCTTCTTCAGAAAGCTTCTTAGATAACGGCAAAATCGCTGCTTTATAAGGCGCAAGTGCAGGATGCAAGTGCATAACTGTTCTTGATGTACCATCTTCAAGCTGCTCATCTTCATACGCATCAATCAAGAACGCAAGTGTTACGCGGTCAGCACCTAGAGAAGGCTCGATGCAATACGGAATGTAGCGCTCGTTTGTTTCTTGGTCGATGTAGTTGAAGTCTTCACCTGAGAATTCCATGTGACGCTTCAAATCGAAGTCTGTACGGGATGCAACACCCCAAAGCTCGCCCCAGCCGAACGGGAATTTGTACTCAAAGTCAGTCGTCGCATTTGAGTAGTGAGAAAGCTCATCTTCGTTATGGTCGCGCAGACGAAGATTTTCTGACGTCATACCTAGTGACTTCAGCCAGTTTTCAGCTGTATCTTTCCAATAGTTAAACCACTCGATCTCGCTTCCTGGCTTACAGAAGAACTCGAGCTCCATCTGTTCGAACTCACGTGTACGGAACGTGAAGTTACCAGGCGTGATCTCGTTACGGAAGCTCTTCCCGATCTGTGCGATACCGAACGGCAGCTTCTTACGCATTGTACGCTGAACATTTTTGAAGTTAACGAAAATACCTTGAGCCGTTTCGGGACGCATGTAGATCTCGTTTGAGCTGGATTCAGTTACACCTTGGTGCGTTTTGAACATCAAGTTGAACTGACGGATGCTTGTGAAGTCATGGCTTCCACACTCAGGGCAAGCGATGTTGTACTCTTTTACGAGTTCTTCCATCTTTTCAAAAGGAAGACCGTCAACGATAATCTCTTTTCCTGCTTGATCAGCTGCGTCTTCAATTAATTTATCAGCACGGTGACGCGCTTTACAGTTCTTACAATCCATCATCGGATCGTTGAAGTTGCCGATGTGTCCAGATGCTTCCCACGTACGAGGGTTCATGAGGATCGCTGCATCAAGACCTACGTTGTAAGGAGATTCTTGAACGAATTTTTTCCACCAAGCTTTTTTTACGTTGTTCTTCAGTTCAACACCAAGCGGACCGTAATCCCACGTGTTTGCAAGACCTCCGTATATTTCAGATCCCGGAAAGACAAAACCGCGATGTTTCGCATGATTTGTGATGGTTTCCATGTTTTTTGACATTTTTATTCCTCCCATTCGGATTTTGCCTTTTGGATCAGGTTGGTTTTTTATGAAAAATAAAAAACTCCCGTCCCAAGGCGCTATGCCCAGGGACGAGAGTTGTATCTCCCGCGGTTCCACCCTAGTTGATCCGTATGTAATAACGAATCCTCTTTTCAAAAAGCAACTCCGGATTGCCGTTTCACTAATGTCTTCTACTGGGCTTACACCGTCCCCAGCTCGCTTTAAGAAGTGTTTCACTAGCTACTATTCTTCCTTCACCGTTGCGTATCATCTTTTATAATAAAATAATATTACCAAAAAACGAAAACATTAGTCAAAATATTTTCCTATTATATGCGCTTATTGCTTGTTTTGTGCAAGCTCTTCTTCTACCTGCTCCAAGGTAGGCAGTGCTGTCATCGCACCTTTTACTGAAACAGCAAGAGCTCCAGAGACACTTCCGAACAGCGCCATGTCACTTGCTTCATCAAGTGTAAGTTCTTCAAGCGTGCCATTAAATTCATTCAAGCAATGAAGAATGCCTGATACAAAAGCGTCACCTGCTCCCGTTGTATCAACAGCGGAAACACGTTTAGCCGGAATGTACTCTCCGCCTTCTTTCGTTACCACGTAACTGCCGTCATCTCCGAGTGTAATAAACAGCAGCGGAATCTCATACTGCTGAAGCACCTTAATGCCTTCCTCGACCTTTTTTAATCCTGTAATAAATTCGAGCTCCTCTTCTGAGATCTTCACAATGTCCGCGTGCTGCAGCATCGATAGAATCGTCTCTCGTGCCTGCGCCGGCGTCTTCCATAGTGAGAGTCTGAGGTTCGGATCGTATGAAACCCACATTCCGTTTTCCTTAGCGAGTCTGACCGCCTTTTCAGTAGCACTCTTAGATGGCTCACTGATTAAAGAGATGGACCCAAAATGAAGGATCTTGTGATCTTTAAACAGGCTAGGCTGAACATCTTTTTCTTCTAAAAAACGGTCTGCGCTAGGATTGATATAAAAGTCAAAAGAACGCTCTCCGTTTTTTCCTAATGTCACAAAAACAGCACCCGTTCTTACCTCTTCTGTTTTGTACACATGAAACGCGTTCACACCATAACTCTTTAATGTATCAATCATGAATGATCCTAGAACATCATCTCCTACTTTTCCTAAGAACGTTGATGCTGAGCCTAATCGTGCTACGCCTACAGCCACATTGGCAGGCGCACCGCCAGGACTTTTTTGGTAGGTTGTGTTGGTTTCATCAGTTGGAATAAAATCAACAAGTGCTTCTCCTAAAGAAATAACTCCTTTTTTCATCATAGCCTCCCCCTTTTCAATATGGAAAAAAATCAGGCATGGGTAGCCTGATTTCATCTATTATTTCATTTTAATCTGCAATAATGAAGTTTCACCTTTTGTAGCATCAGATGCTGCACGTTTGTCTAAAGATTCTACCGCATCACCATTTGTGATAACGATTGGCGTTACAGTGCTAGCCGCTTTTTCTTTAATTAAGTCCAGGTCAAAGCTTAGTAGCTTGTCTCCTGCTTTTACCTTATCTCCTACATTCACATGACCTTCAAAGCCTTCTCCGTTCATGCTTACCGTTTCAAGACCAACGTGAATAAGGATTTCTGCTCCAGCTTCAGATTGAATTCCGATGGCATGCTTTGTGTGGAAGAACTGAACGATTTCTCCATCTACAGGTGAAACAACGACGCCTTCAGTTGGCTCTATCGCAATACCGTCGCCCATCATCTTTTGAGCGAAAGTCGGGTCTGGCACCTCTTCAATGTTTACAATTTTTCCTGTTAACGGAGCAATAACCGTCTCTTCTTTTTTCACTTCTTTTTTTCCAAATAATTTATTGAACATATCTTTTCACTCACCTTTCAGTTTGCTTTACTTTTATAATTTACACCTGTCAGACCGCTTTAAAACATTTGAGCTTTAATATAGGTAATTTTCGTGTAGTTTCTTGAAAGCTGTTGATTTTCGTTTCAGGCTGCTCGCTTTCCGCGGGGCAGGCGGTGAGCCACATTTGGACGTTTCACTTTTAAGTGTCTCACCTGCCCGCCTGTCCCGCAGGAGTCTCGCACCTTGGACTACAATCAACTTGGCAGGGAAGCAAAAAATGAACCAAAAAGCTATTTAGACACGTACTTTCTGATACAAAGAAAGACCAAAGAGCTAGAAATGAATTCATTTCAATGCTCTTCAGGTCTTTTTTAATTGAACAGGGCAAACTTTCCCTATAAAAGTAATGCAGTGCTTATCTTATTGTCAATCAGAAAGGCTCTTTATTGATAAAGCGCATTGGATAATAAACGGAATAAATAATCCGTGTGATCACGGAACCCTGCTTCGAGTCCAATCAGCGTCACATCTTTGCCTGTTTCTTCTACGATCACCGCTTGTCCTGCAGCTTGTTCGTTACCTTTCCAATGGCCCGCAACAAAGAAGTCGCCAGAACCTAAAGCCGCTACAGATTTCGCATTGCCTATATCCGTAAACCATACCGGTCTGTAAACAAAGCCAAGGTCAGCTGCGCTGTAACCCGCTGTTACTTCATCTTTTTCGTAATTCACCTTTACGATTCCGTTGCTGTTCGCATTGCCTGTGTTGACTTTCACAGACGTTAATCCGAGCTGACTTGAAGCTTTAGCCCCGCCAGCACCTACAGCAATGTATTTTCCACCGTTATTGATGAATGTTTGTACATTTGTCTTAAAGCTTTCATATGCTGGTTTGCTGCCGACCACGAACGGCTTATTTGCCTCTCTTACATTTTCGTATTGCAGCAATGCATCCGTTCCTGAATAAAGAAACGCATCGAACTGAGATAGTCCTTTCTCCGCAACTTCTGTTGGTGTTACTTCTGTTACAGAAAAGCCTAGACGGTCAAGCGCCAGTTTCGTACCAGCGTGGCTTTGTGCTTTATTCATGCCGCCATCTTTTAAAATGGCAACTTTAAGTGATGATAGTTTTTCTTTTTGAGCCGGCATTTTAGCAGTTTCTAACGAGATGCCAGATTTCTTTACAAGTGTTTTAGTCGATGCTGATAAAGTCTCTACATAGAACTGTCCATCATTGCCTTTAAAAACACTTTCACCCGCTTTTACTAAATCATTCACCAATTTCACAGCCTGCACAGAGCTGTTTGAAATAACATACGGCCCTTTACCGTTTATAGAACCTGCATAGTCTGCTTCTTTTACAGGAGCTGTTTTCGCTTTTAGTTCTTCCTTTACCTCAATCGCTTCAAAGCCCCAAAGCTCTGGCAGACTCCATGCTGAAATGTCGTACATCGCAGGTGTATCGTTCGTGATATCTTCTCCGTCCCATAACATCGTGTTAGCAAGACCCGCTTTCGCTTGGCTCATATCAACGATGTATGTCCCTGCCGGATAGGTTTGCCCATTTGCTGAAAAAGCTTTCGTTGCTTTTTCTACAGAAATATCGTTTTCAAGAAGGTGGTTCACTGCTTTTTCAGTAACAGTCGGATCCTTTTCATTAACCGGAAGCACATAGGCATTCGGGAAAAATCCTTCTTCATGGTACGGATGGTCAAAGTTGATACCACGTTCGAAAATCTCAATCTGATCCGTCAGCATACCTTGTTTATTATCTGTTGCAAATTTTAACGCACCCATAACCGCGTCATTTGCCCATCTCACACCGTCCCAGCTGTTTGTCGGTGCTTCAAGTGTATATCCGTATGCTCCGTGATACATCGCATACATCGGTGTAAAGATCGGCGGATAGTCGTCCCAACCAGCACTGTCATCTCGCTGAGGGATATACGTTCCTGTCATATTCTTATAATGATCAGATTCATAGTTTGCTTTATTTCCAACAATCTCGCTTTCCATCGCCTCAGCCTGATCTAGAGCCCATTTGGAGAACAAGTCGTATTCATAGTTCGGATTATGAGGCGGTGTACATGGCTCGATAAGGCCAGGTTTGCCGTCAGAGCTGTTCACGTATCCGTGCAAATCAAGAAAAACCATCGGATTCCATTCGGTAATAAGGTCAACGGTCTGCTTCGTTTCTTCTTGAGACTGTGTAATGAAATCACGGTTCAAGTCGATGCCGTTCCCGTTAAAGCGTGTCCCGTCCACACGGCCATCTGGGTTTGCTACTACATTAAAGATAAGAATGTTACTTTTAAGAATTTCTTTTGTCTCTGCATCATTATCGTTCGCGAAACGATCCATCAGTTGAAGAACTGCATCAGATCCTATGTATTCCGTACCATGAATTGATCCGTTAATCATAACTGGCACCTTAAAGTCAGGGTTCTCAGCAATCCAATCTTGAGCCTTTTGAGGATTTTTGAACATCTGCTTGCGAAGCTTTTTGTAATGTCCGTATTTCCCCTTGTCTTCTGGGTTAGAGATCGTTACGACATACATCGGATAACCATCAGAAGATGTACCCGTTTGCTCCAAGGTCACACGCTTACTTTCTTTATTAAGCTTTTGAAGAATCTCACCAATCTTAGAGTATTTTACAAAATCATAATGCTCTGAGTTAAACGGACTGCCATCAGCCTCTTCATAAGAATTAACATTCGTCCATTGTTTTTGAGGTGCTTCCGCTGTTACCGCGTAAGGCATCGATGCGAGCAAACTTACACTCAACGCACCAGCTATCCAATTTTTCTTTTTCATTTGTTTCTCCCCTTCCTCATTCCGAAAATAATTATACTTAGTTATGAATATTTATTCAATCACTTTTCTTGTTTTTCTACCATTCTTCATATTCAACAACCCTTATGTAATGCCTTTATATATTTTAGATCTGCATAAAAATAAGTAAATACTCATAGTTCTTTACTCACATGAAGCGTTTTAAAATATTTACAAGTAGGAGGATGTTCCACCCGGATTTGCCTCTCGTTCCACCTGAGAACCGCTTTTAGGAGATATAAATGCACTTGAAATCATCAAGGTCAGAGAACCTGCTCCGAGAAATGAGTGGTATCTACTATTCGAGCTTTTTTTACGGTACGTGTTCTTATATTTGTTACACGTTCGCCGCTAAAGTGGGGTTAACCACCTGAGATGTGCTCCGTTCCACCTGAGAACTTCACCGCACCGCCTCTACCTTATAAAACTCATTCAATGCGAAGCCATTTCCCAAACTAGCACCATGAATCCTCCTATTAATCCCTCTCACGAAAACACACTGGAAAAACTTTTATATATTTTTTAATCAATATTACTTGTAAATGAAACCGTTTTATTTTACAATCACTAATGCAAACGATTGCACCGACATGCATATACAAATATGTAAGCGATTCATAATTTTTTTGCAATCTATTGAATGCGATTTCAAAAAATCAACAAAAGATATATACTTAAAGGAGGAAATCGTTTTGAAACAACGTGGAAAACTCATTTCATTTGATTTCTGGCAAAAGCTAGGTAAAGCGCTTCTTGTAGTAGTAGCGGTTATGCCAGCTGCCGGTTTGATGATATCACTAGGTAAAGTTATTGCTATGTTTGGTGGCGACATGACTTTAGTGCAAACGATTGCCCGTGTTATGGAAGACATCGGGTGGGCGATCATTACAAATCTGCACATTTTATTCGCCGTAGCAATTGGGGGATCTTGGGCTAAAGAACGTGCTGGTGGTGCTTTTGCGGCTGTCATCGCATTTATCCTGATCAATCGCATCACTGGTGCGATCTTCGGTGTTAATAGCGCTATGATGCTTGAAGAAGGGGCGAAAGTTAAATCCCTTTTTGGCTCTGAACTGATTGTTGGTGACTATTTCACATCAATTCTTGGAGCACCTGCTCTTAATATGGGTGTTTTCGTCGGTATCATTTCCGGTTTCCTAGGTGCGATACTATTCAACAAATATTACAACTACAATAAGCTTCCAAATGCATTAGCATTCTTTAACGGAAAACGTTTTGTACCATTTGCTGTTATCTTATGGTCAGTGGTTACAGCACTCGTTCTTGCATTGGTTTGGCCATTTATTCAAGGACTGTTGAATGACTTTGGTAAATGGATTGCAACATCTCGCAACACGGCTCCAGTTATCGCGCCATTCGTGTTCGGTACACTAGAGCGTCTATTATTGCCATTCGGTCTTCACCATATGTTAACGGTGCCGATCAACTATACAGAGCTTGGCGGAACGTATCAAATCATGACTGGTTCAGGCGCAGGTTCTTCTGTAGCTGGCCAAGATCCACTGTGGCTTGCTTGGATCAATGATTTGAACAACTTCTTAGCTGCTGGAGATACAAAAGCGTATCAAGCCCTTCTTAATGATGTTGTACCTGCTCGTTTTAAAATGGGACAAGTTGTTCTTTCAACGGCTTCACTTGTAGCGATCGCACTTGCGATGTACATGAACGTTGATAAAGACAAGCGTAAAAAATACAAGTCTATGTTCTTATCTGCAGCACTAGCTGTATTCTTAACAGGTGTTACAGAGCCGATCGAATTCATGTTCATGTTTGCTGCACCACTTCTTTATGTTGTGTATGCGATCACGACTGGTCTTGCGTTCGCTGTAGCGGATCTTATCCACGTTCGTGTTCACGCATTCGGTTTTATCGAGCTTCTTACTCGTACACCATTGCTTGTAAAAGCAGGATTAACGCGTGACTTAATCAACTTTGCACTAACATGTATCGTATTCTTTGGATTAAACTTCTCGATTTTCTATGTATTGATCAAAAAGTTCAACCTGCCTACTCCAGGTCGTGCGGGTAACTATATCGAAACAACTGAAAACGATGCTGCACCAGCTAAACGTGAAGCAGCAACAGGCTCAGACAACTCTCAAGCTTCAGCGATTATCGGTCTTTTAGGTGGAGCTGACAACATTGAAGACGTTGACGCATGTATGACTCGCCTTCGTGTAACCGTTAAAGACACAACGGGCGTTGGTACGGAAAAAGAATGGAAAGAAAACGGAGCACTTGGTCTGATCATCAAAGATAAAGGTGTTCAAGCGATTTATGGACCAAAAGCTGACGTATTAAAATCTGATATTCAAGATCGTTTGGGGATGTAATTCATGAAGCTATTAACGTTAAACGTTCATGCTTGGCAGGAAGAGAACCAGATGGAAAAATTAGAGATGCTTGCTCGCGATATCGCGAGTGAGCGTTATGATGTTATCGCGCTACAAGAGGTTATGCAGTCGATTGACGCTCCTCTTGTAAAAGACAACATCAAAAAAGATAATTATGCCCTTGTTCTTTTAGAGCTAGTGAGAAAACTTGGCGTTGAAGATTATGACTTTGTATGGGACATGGCGCACTATGGCTATGTAACGTACGAAGAAGGTTTGGCGGTCATAAGCCGTCATCCGATTACATCTCATGAAAGCTTTTTTGTTTCTGATTTGCAGGATATGAACAATTGGAAAACACGAAAGATTGTAAAAGCTACAATTTCCTTTGAGGGACAAGACATTCAATTCTTCTCCGGTCACTTTGGCTGGTGGGAAGATGATCTTGAACCTTTTAAAGGTCAGTTCGATCGTTTGATGCAGTATATCCCAGAAGAAGGTCTTTCTTTTATCATGGGCGACTTAAACAACGATGCTAACGTTTCAGGTGAAGGCTTTCATTATGTAAAAGAAAAAGGTCTTTACGACACGTATGAACTTGCTTCAAAAAAAGATGATGGCTTAACAATCATCGGTTCCATTGCAGGCTGGGATGATAACGAAGCTGGCCGCAGGATTGATTATATTCTAAGCAGCAAGCCCGTTGACGTTCAGCAATCATCCGTGCGTTTTAACGGAAAAGAAACACCGGTGGTTTCCGATCATGCAGGTGTGGCAGTGACGATTAATCTTTAGGGTTCTTCATTGACTAGTTGATTGGAGTGGAAGGTGCGAGACTCCTGCGGGACAAGCGGTCAGGTGAGACACTTAAAAGTGAAACGTACGAATGTGGCTCACCGCCTGCCCCGCGGAAAGCGAAACATCTGAAATGGAAATCAACTCCCACAAAAAGCAACAAAGGATAAGGAAACATATTTAAAAAAACAAACAGACAATGGGGAGCCGTTTAACGGTATCCCCTGCCCTGTTGTTAAGAGAAAACATGGAGGTAACATTATGGAAAAAGTTTGGTGGAAAGAAGCCGTTGGCTATCAAATTTACCCTCGCAGCTTCCAAGACTCAAATGGAGATGGAATCGGGGATTTAAAAGGAATCATTCAGCGTCTGGATTACATTAAAGACCTTGGCATCGACGTCATCTGGATCTGCCCGATGTACAAATCTCCAAACGATGATAACGGATATGACATCTCTGATTACCAGGACATCATGGATGACTTTGGAACGATGGAAGACTTTGATCTCCTTATGGAAGAAGTTCATAAGCGTGGTATGAAGCTGATCATCGACCTTGTTCTTAACCATACAAGTGACGAGCACCAGTGGTTCATCGAGTCTCGTTCTTCAAAAGACAATCCAAAACGTGATTGGTACATTTGGAGAGACGGTAAAGACGGCAAAGAACCGAACAACTGGGAAAGCATCTTCTCAGGATCTGCATGGCAATATGACGAAAAGACAGATCAATATTACCTGCATGTTTTCTCAACAAAACAACCAGACGTAAACTGGGAAAACCCAGAAGTTCGCGAAGCTCTTTATGACACTGTTAACTGGTGGCTTGATAAAGGAATTGACGGTTTCCGTATTGATGCGATCAGCCATATAAAGAAGCGCGCAGGTTTCCCTGACATGCCGAACCCGAAAAACGAAAAGTATGTTTCTTCATTCGACATGCATATGAACCAAAAAGGCATCCACACGTTTTTACAAGAGTTCAAAGACCGCACATATGCGAACTATGATGTAATGACGGTTGGTGAAGCAAACGGAGTTAAGATTGATGAAGCAGACCTTTGGGTAGGTAAAGAAAACGGAAAGATGGACATGATCTTCCAATTCGAACACCTTGGCCTTTGGGATGCAGAAACGAATCCAGAGGTGGATATCGTTGAATTAAAAAAAGTATTATCTCGCTGGCAGAAAGGCCTTGAAAAAGAAGGCTGGAATGCACTTTTCATCGAAAACCATGACAAACCACGTGTTGTTTCTACTTGGGGCAATGACGCGGAATTTTGGTTTGAAAGTGCAACAAGCTTTGGTGCGATGTACTTCTTGATGCAAGGAACTCCTTTCATCTATCAAGGTCAGGAAATCGGTATGACGAACGTTCAGTTTGATTCGATTGAGGACTATGATGATGTGGCTGATAAAAACCGCTATCGCATCAAGCGTGAAGAAGGCATTTCACACGAAGACATCATGTCTGTTATATGGTCATCATCTCGTGACAACAGCCGTACTCCGATGCAGTGGAACAGCGATGCAAACGCAGGTTTCACTACTGGCACACCGTGGATGAAAGTTAATCCAAACTACACAGAGATTAACGTTGAGAAGCAGGAACAAGACGAAAAATCTGTTCTAAGCTTTTACAAAAAGATGATCTCTTTAAAGAAGAAAAACGAAGTCTTCACGTATGGAACGTATGATTTGATTCTTGAAGAAGACAAGAAAATCTATGCCTATACTCGTACTTTAGGAGAAGAAAAAGTAGTTGTGATTACGAATCTTTCTAAGCAAGCTGCAACTTTTGAGTCCACACTTACGTTAAACGCTAATGAATTGTTGTTAGCAAACAAAGTAGTAGCGGCTCATGGAGATGTAACTAGCTTCACGTTGCAGCCTTACGAAGCTCGCGTTTATCGCGTTCAAGCATAAATAGTAAAAACGTGCTTTCCAAAGATGGAGAGCACGTTTTTTTATTGTGACAGTTGTTTTTCAAAACGAATAAAGGAATACAGTCTCAGAAGTACAATTAACGTCCCGACGATCGTTATAGCGGGCGATATATTCGTGAATAGAGGCAACCACGCTAAAACAAACGCAAAAAGCGCTGTAAAATTCCCCGAAAATCCGTTGATGGGCTGATTACCTACAAGACCTGCCCCTTTTAAGGAGTTTTCATAACACGATCTATGATATGGTCGTATCTTAAAATATGCCCACACCGTACGCAGCTCTTCTCTTTCTGTTATCGGCATCAAACAGCTATCACAGTTCAATTCTTTACTCATTTATCATTCTCCTTAGCTAGCAATTAAGTCCAATACATACATTCTATCAAGTTTTATTATCATCTAATAATAAATTCTTTTTTAATCGAAAAACCCATCATATTTTAATTGAAAACAACTTTTTCCCTGCCCAGTTTCTGCAATATTTTGTCCCCTTGCGTCTCCACATCTAAATACATCTTCAAGAACAAAAAAGTGTAATCCCCCCTAACCAAACAAAAAACACCCAAATTAATGGATGCTTTTCGGTGTTTGATTTGATGATTTCCGTTCTTGCTTCTTCTCTTCCACGGTTTCATTCATCCCATGCCCAAGTGAAGGATACAAGTTCCCCGGTGCTGGATCTACAAACTGAGTCTGATTAAAGTACACATGCGGTGTCTTCCATAACGCGACGAGCGCTTTCCAGTGCGGCATTTCGTGATAGCGTTCTGGCCACATTTCTTTAATGTGCTTTTTTACGAGCGGATAATATTTCGGACTCATACCAGGGAACAAATGATGCTCTGTGTGGTAAGAGAAGTTAAAGTGAATCACATCAATCCATTTTGGAACAGTTACCGATAAGCTGTTTGCTAACGGATCGTTCACGTCTGTCATTGGGTTCAAGCGGTGATTGGTTGAAATATAGCTCATTACGATCGCGTTGGCGATTAGCAGTGGCATCAATACCGCAAAGAACCATTTAACGGGTCCGAGCCACGCCAGTAATCCTAGCCACATCGCCCACGGCAATAACAGCTGAATCCAAACAGAAGGTCGTTTACTCGGTTTGAACTCAGTAATAAATCGTTTGAACATGAAAAGTCCGTGCAGCGTAAACGAAACAGACAAGAAAGCAAAGCTTACGATTGAACGCATCCACATTGGGAGCTTGTACACTTTTTGTAACAATGGTTTGTGTGACAAGTTTTCTAGAGTTGGCCACGCATCTGGATCTTTCCCATCATGCTGTGTATGAACGTGATGTGTTGTGTTGTGCCACTTACGCCATAGCTTCGGTCCAACACTTAACGGCCAAAAAGCTACTGCTCCTAAAAAGTCACGCAGCCATGGCTTGCGGATTACCGTACCGTGAAGAATCTCATGTCCTAAAAAGCCCATTCCTGCAAAACAAGTTCCTAGGATTACAGCGATTCCAATTCCGAGCCAAGGGTGTAAATTATTTAATAACCCGATAACTAAAATACCGGCGATTGCGATCAGTAGATAGACTAGTCCTCCCCATAACCGGGATGGTACTGGTTTAAAGGCCTCTTTCGGCAGCTTTGGAGCGATTTTTGCTGCATACCAGCCAAACGATTGTAAATCTTTCATTTGCTCAACTCCTTTAAATCTGACTCTTTCGAATTCTCCTACTTTACCATCGTAACAAGGTTTGTTTTATGAAGCAACTATTTTTATTACCTGGTAATAATAGTTGGTATTATATACCCACAAAAAAAAACAGGTCACCTTGAAGGATTACCCGTTTTTGTAAAAATTATTACTCGTTAAATTACATTTTTTTCATTAAAATTTATGGATTGCTGTTCCGATTCTCTTTCCGAAACGCTAATCATATAGTGCAGAATAAATGACCAGATGGTGCTCAATACAATTGCACCCGTCCAAAGTTCAGGATCCCAGCCCATACCTTCAAAAATAGCGATTCCGACATAATAAACAACCCAGATAAATAAAGGAAGAACAACTGCTAAGGCAGTAAATTTCTTTTGTTGAATGAAAAAATCCGCAAGCAATCCTGCAACTACCCCAATACCTATTACTTCAGCATTCTCAAAACCTCTTATAATTGTCATCAGGACAAAATTCACCGTATACATGAGTGTGATAGAGCCAAACGGCAATGTCCATCTTTTCAGCAAGAAATAAACAGGAACCATTAAAAAAGTTGTCGTAATAATCGTGTTGCTTATTCCTATTCTTATGATGTTTTGAAAGACTGCTTCATCTGTTATAAAAAGTGCCGTTGCTTTTGCCGCGACCCAGCCATGGTTAAACGCCCACGTGTACATCATAAAAAAACATAAAACAGCAACTGAAAGCGTGTAAGAGAGCAGCGTTGGAAAGAACTCTTTAAAACTTGGGCTCTTCTTTAATTCTTTTTCACCCATCCTATAAGGACTTGTAATGATTAATAGAACCCCAACTAGTAATAAAAGGTGTGAAGGACTAAGAAGTGCAGCAATATCTTCCTCAATTCCAAAAATGATGTGCCATGTCATATCGCAAACACCGCCAATAAAGAACAGCACAACACCTAAAATACCAAGGCCATAACCAGTTGGAATCCCATTCTTAAAAGGCACACCTAACTTATTGGCATTCTGATATGTAATCCAGATCATCCACAGCGCTGTTACAAGGAAACCTGAATACAAAATAGCGTGCCAAGGTGAAAAGAACGTCTCCGGCTTATTATGTGTATGAGCAAACCCATCCACGAATATACCGACAATCAGCCAAGCCCCAAGTAAAATCGTCACCAGATTCTTTGCTGTCATACTATCACCCCATTCTTATAGAACATACAGTCACCTATTCCATAATATGGGTTTGTATTCTTTTTATGATCTACAAATATTCGAGTTTCAGAGCCTTCAAACTCTGGTTTGTCTCTCGTTCTATCAACTGAAGCAGTCTGCGATCCTTTTGTGCCACAAACGTTACAGCTAATCCTTTTCCACCCGCACGCCCTGTTCTGCCGATTCTATGAATGTAGCTCTCCGTATCAAGGGCGATATCATAGTTAAAGACATGCGTAACACCTTCTACATCAAGTCCGCGGGCTGCCACGTCTGTCGCCACAAGAAACTGAATCTCTCCTTCACGAAAACGCCTCATCACATCTTCCCTTTTCGCTTGCGAAAGATCGCCGTGAAGTTCATCGGAATTGTACCCCATCGTTTGCAGCGCCTCATTTAACTTGCTGGCTCTTCTTTTCGTCCGGCAGAAAATGATAGCTAAATAAGGCCGCAGCAAGCGGATTGTTTGAACGAGATCATTCTGCTTCCCGCGGTCCGTTGTTTCCACAATACGCTGGCGGATTTCTTTTAGTGTGATCTGTTTCGTTTTCACGTGAATATCTTGAGGATCGTTTGTATACGTTTCAGCCAGCTTCTTCACTTCATCTGGCATCGTCGCTGAAAAAAGCAGCGTTTGTTGATTCTTCGGCACCTCGTCCATGATGTCTTCAATATCATCTAAAAATCCGATATGCAGCATCTGATCCGCTTCATCTAAAACGAACGTTGAAACATGAGATAAGTCAATCGTTTCGCGGCGAATGTGATCGAGCAGTCTTCCAGGTGTTGCTACAACAACATGAACCTTGCTCTCTAGCTTGTGCATTTGTGCGATTACGTCCTGCCCACCGTAAACAGCGAGCACATTAATCTCACCGAGAGCTTCTGTAAGTTTACGTACTTCAGCTGTGATCTGAATGGCAAGTTCACGCGTCGGTGCGACGATTAATCCTTGTACCGCATCACGTTCAGCATCAACTTTTTGCAGAAGAGGAAGCACGAAAGCAAGTGTCTTTCCCGTACCGGTTTGAGCTTGTCCCACAACATCTTTACCTTCTAAGATGACAGGAATCGTTTCCTTTTGAATAGGAGTAGGTTCACCGATTCCGTTTTGAAGCAAAATATCTATAAATTCATCATGAATACCTAATTCCTTAAAGCCCATCTACTTTTTCCCCAATTTCTTTACTTTTTCTGTGCAGCTTTCCATCGCCGCTAACACTGCACCACGAAAGCGTTCTTGCTCGAGCGTTGCGACGGCTGCAATCGTTGCTCCTCCAGGAGACGTTACTTGATCTTTTAACTCACCTGGATGTTTTCCTGTTTCAAGCACCATTTGCGCTGCTCCTAAAACAGCTTGTGCGGCAAAACGGTATGATTGATCGCGTGACAAACCTTGTACGACCCCACCATCTGCCATCGCTTCAATCAGCATGTACACATAAGCAGGTGATGAGCCGCTGATCGCAGGAATCGCATCCATCTGAGACTCCATGATGATCTCCACTTTTCCAAAACTGCTTAACAGCTCTTCCACGATTTCCAACTCGTGATCTGTGATTTCATCGTTTACTGAAACAGCTGTCATACCAACTCCGACGAGTGAAGGTGTGTTCGGCATCGTTCGAACGACCTTTACCTTTTTCCCAAAAGCTTGTTCAACGTCTTTCGTTGTAATGCCTGCTGCAATTGTAATGATAACAACATCCTGCTTTACAGCGTCTTTTACTTCTTCTATCACTTCAAAATACTTATAAGGAGCAACCGCAAGAAACAGCACGTCAGCCGCTTTTGCAACGTCACTATTTGAAGAGAATGTGTGAATACCATATTGTTTCTCTACATACAGGCGTGTTTTCTCCGTTCGCATGCTCGCTATGATCTGATCTGGGCTGATCAAACCTGAATTGATCATACCTCCTGCCATAGCCTGCGCCATCTTACCAAAGCCGATAAAACCTATTTTCTTCTCCATACTATATGCACTTCTTTCTATCTTTTATAAAGGGAAACGGTCATTCATACAGAATACTCATACCGATAGCTTTACCTTTAGTAAACCACAAATACATAAGGTGTGTGAAATGGATGGACAAGTTTACATTGACAGAATGGCACAGAAAACAGGCAGTCGAAAATTTCAACAAAACGTGGGACTTCATGGAAAAGAAAGAGCGCACACATGAAGAAGACCTGGAAATGATTCACACCGCGCATGCTTCCCGTTTCCATTGGGGTATAGCTGGTGAACCTCTAAACTTCGCTCGCGGAGAGTGGCAGATCTCAAGAGTATATTCACTTTTAAAGATGAGCGATTCTGCACTTCTTCACGGAAATCAATCTCTGACTCTTTGCCAAGAAAACCATATAGGAGATTTTGATTTAGCATTCGCCTATGAAGCTGTTGCTCGCGGGTATCTAGTAAAAGGCGATGAAAACAAGATGGAGGAGTACTACTCGCTCGCATTGGAAGCAGCTCAACTCATCACGAAAAAAGAAGATAAAGATTATTTCATTTCCGAGCTGAACTCCATTAAACTAGGAAGTAGAGCATAGCGTACATAAGGAGGATTTTTAGATGACAGACAAAATTGTGAATTATTTAAAAGAAAATCGCGACACACATTTAAAAGAGTTAACCGACTGGCTTGCAGTCCCAAGTGTCAGCGCACTGCCTGAACACAAGGAAGACGTACGAAAAGGTGCTGAATGGATTGCAGATAACCTTAAAAAAGCCGGCATGGACAACGTGGAAATCTATGAAACAGATGGACATCCGGTTGTTTATGGCGACTGGTTAAAAGCTGAAGGCAAGCCGACAGTTCTTATTTATGGTCACTATGACGTTCAGCCAGTTGACCCTGTTGAGCTTTGGGAATCCCCGCCGTACGAAGCTACTATTCGTGATAACAAATTATACGCTCGCGGCGCATCCGATGATAAAGGCCAAACATTCATGCACGTAAAAGTTTTACAAGCGATTCTAGAATCTGAAGGAACGCTTCCTCTCAATTTCAAATTCTGTATTGAAGGAGAAGAAGAAATCGGTAGTCCAAGCCTTCCAAAGTTCATTGAAGAAAACAAAGACTTGCTTGCAGCCGACGTAATCGTAATTTCGGATACAGGCATGCTGGACCGCGGAAAACCGGCGATCTGCTATGGACTGCGCGGCATGTGTGCGATGCAGGTGGATGTAACCGGACCAAACAGTGACCTTCATTCTGGTCTATATGGTGGAGCGGTACAAAACCCGCTGCATGCCATCACAGAGCTTCTTCAATCGTTCCGTGATGAGAACGGCCGTATTTTAGTAGATGGCTTTTATGATAATGTACAAGAATTAACGGAAGAAGAAAGAGCAGCGTTCCGTGCCCTGCCGCTAACTGAAGACGCACTAAAGCAACAGCTTGGTGTAACAGAGCTTACTGGTGAAGAAGGCTATTCTCACATCGAACGCACATGGGCTCGTCCAACGCTAGAATTAAACGGTGTATGGGGCGGCTTCCAAGGTGAAGGCATCAAGACCGTTATCCCTGCAAAAGCTCATGCGAAGATCAGCTGCCGACTGGTACCAAATCAGGAGCCAGATGAAATCATCGAAAAAGTAAAGGCACATATTGAAAAGCACAAGCCTGCAGGCATCGATGTGAAGGTCACTCTTTTTGATAAAGGAGCACCTTATGTCACACCGTTTGATCACCCTGCTATTCAAGCAGCTGCACGTTCCTATGAAAAAGTTTACGGCGTGCCAACAGCGTTCACCCGAGGCGGCGGATCCATTCCAATTGTCGCAACGTTCGATCAAATGCTAAAGATTCCTGTTGTCTTGATGGGCTTCGGTCTTTCAACAGAAAACTTCCACGCGCCGAACGAACATTTCCACCTCGAAAATTTCGACAAAGGGATGGAAACTCTCGCTGACTACTGGTTTGAACTAGAAAAGTCGATAAAAAAAGAAGCATCCGCACTATAGTTAAAAAGAAGCTGGCACAAAAGGTCTTAAACTGACCTAAAGTGCCAGCTTTTCGCTATTTTAACGATGTTTTAATACATGTAATTGAACGCGCGGGGGTAGTACAAGCAGTGACTGCGAGTAACTAGGGTGAACCTGCGCGCAAAGGAAGTCAGCCCGCGCGCAATCCCAGTAATCCTGCGCGTAAAACAGATTCGAACGCGCGTAATCTTTCTCCAACTGCGCGAACGTGAAAGGTATTCATTCTGTATTCTTAAAGAATGATTCTCATGTCATGATTTTTGCTCCATTGCCAAGTTGATTGTAGTGTAAGGTGCGAGACTCCTGCGGGACAAGCGGTCAGGTGAGACCCTTAACGGCGCAAAGCGGCAAGGGGCTCACCGCCTGCCCCGCGGAAAGCGAAGCACCTGAAACGGAGATCAACCACTTTCAAAATCCCTCTAAAACTAGCTACATCCCCATCTTTTCCCTTCGAAGCATTTTCGTTTTCTTCGTCCAATGTGATATAATCAACCAATCACAATAAAAGAAACGGAGAGTATAAAATATGCTTTCATTTGAAGATAAAATTGCTTTAATTCAAGAAAATTTCCCGGAGCTCGACATGCATGAGGTTTCCTTAGGCCGCTTGAACTTCCACTTTGAAGAAAGTGTACAAGACAAGAAAATTGTCGTGTATCACCTTCACCCGAACGGAAACGGCTTCGTCTATGGCGGACACCTGCCGCAAAGCGTAAAAAACGATAAAGGCTATGTTAATATTCGGGACTATGAAGCAGACGAATTGATTGCTCTTATTCAAGAATCGATGGAGTTCCTTTCTAAAAAACACGGCTGGCAGCAGCCTAAGAAAGATCGTTCAGACGAAGACGAGCGTAAAGAAGAACAGTGGTACAGCTACGGTCACGAAAAAATTCGTCTTGTAGGTGAAGACGGCATGTGGTTCATTTTTGATGAAGATGATGCACTAGAAGCAGCATTCGAAACGTATGCAGAAGCAGAAGGCTATTTAAAAGAAGCAGGATTCAAAAAGCAAAAATAAATAGAGGTGATAAAGATGGCTGAGGAGAAAAAGAAATTAAGCTTTCAAGAGATCGCTAAACAGCGCTTAGCTGAAAAGAAAGCACAGCAATCAGGCGGTAAATTCAGCAAAGGCCCTGTAAAAGTAGCAAACCAGCTTAAAAATCAGCAGACAAAAAAGGCGAACAATCAAGCACGGAGAACAGGCGTTTAATGCATCGCAAGCGTTCCAACATCACCCCTGGCCTCCCTGTGAACGTGATCTTAAAAGCTGATCAGCGTTCTGGCAAGAAAACAAAAGGTATCGTAAAAGATATTTTAACGAACTCACCTACCCATCCACATGGTATTAAGGTGCGCTTAGAAGATGGTCAAGTTGGCCGAGTAATCGACATTCTGAATTAACGACACAAAACGGTCTCCCGCTTGGGACCGTTTTTCTTTTTATTCATATGAAATAAGATATTAAAGTTGTTCGTATACTAGGTGGTAGATTTTTCTCTAAAGGAGATCAGCTGATGAACCAAGATCAATTAAAGAAACGAATTGATGTCAGTACAAAAAGAATCCCTGCAGATGTCGTTGTTAAGAATGGAAAAATTATTGATGTGTTTAACCTTGAAATTTTAGAAGCTGACATTGCGATTGTGGATGGCTATATTGCAGGCATTGGTGAGTACGAAGGACATGAGACGGTCGATGCCGCCGGTAAATATGTGTCTCCTGCGTTCATAGACGGCCATGTGCATATCGAGTCCTCTATGGTGACACCTGCTGAGTTCAGCAAAGTTCTGCTCGCTCATGGGGTCACAACCGTCATCACAGACCCGCACGAGATCGGCAACGTATCGGGAGCTACAGGCATCTCCTTCATGCTGGATCAATCGGAAGGACTTCCACTGGACGTTCGTGTGATGCTGCCGTCCTCTGTTCCAGCAACGCCTTTTGAAAATGCAGGAGCCACTTTAAAAGCGGCAGATCTTGAACCGTTCTATAAACACCCTCGTGTACTTGGGCTTGCGGAAGTGATGGACTTTCCTGCTGTTTTTAAAGGAGATAAAGACATGCTCAGTAAAATTGTTTCAGCCGCGAACAACAAAGGCAGAATCGACGGGCATGCTGCTGGTCTCGACGCGAACGGAATCAATGTGTATCGCTCATCCCTGATTACGACAGATCATGAATGTACCACAGCTGAGGAAGCACTGGATCGGATTCGCCGGGGCATGTACGTTTTAATTCGGGAAGGATCTGTTGCAAAGAATCTAAAAGCCCTTATTAAAGCTGTAACGCCTAACAATGCACGTCGCTTTTTATTTTGTACCGACGATAAGCACCTCGATGACCTCGTTGATGAAGGAAGTGTTGATCATAACGTAAGGCTTGCGATTAAAGAAGGACTCTCCCCTTTTCAAGCCATTCAACTAGCCACTCTAAATGCAGCTGAATGTTACGGTCTGGATGAAAAAGGCGCCATTTCGCCAGGATGCATAGCAGATTTTATTTTGCTGGATGAGTTAGAAGCGGTATCTATTTCTGAAGTGTTTGTTGGAGGAAAATCAGTTGCTAAGGACGGTGCGTTTACAGGTGAAGAGGTTAACACAGAAAAACCTCCAGCTCCTTTAATGCAATCGGTGAATCTTCCGGAGATAAGATCTGAAAAGCTCACTATCCCCATTAGTGACGGAGATTCCATTCACGTCATTGAGGTCATTCCGAACCAGCTTGTAACAAAAAAGAAGGTGTTGCGCGTAAAAGCAGAAAACCGCGTTTTTACACCTTCAATTCCTGATGATTTATTAAAAATGGCTGTTATCGAACGACATAAACAAACTGGAAACATCGGTCTTGGCGTTGTTAAGGGACTTTTAATTAAAAACGGTGCGATCGCGTCGACTGTAGCTCATGATTCTCATAACCTTGTCGTTGCAGGCACGAATGATGAAGATATGCTTTTGGCTATCGATACCATCCAAAAGATGCAGGGTGGCTATGTAATCGTTAAAGATGGAAAAGTTCTTGCAACTGTTCCTCTGCCAATCTCAGGATTAATGTCAGATCAACCTTTTAAAAAAGTAAATGAGGAGATTATCTACTTAAAAGCTAAGCTAAAAGAGATCGGTTTTACCGGTGACTTTGATCCGTTCTTAACGCTATCTTTCTTAACCCTGCCTGTTATTCCAGAGATTAAGCTGACAGATTTAGGGCTTTTCGACTTTAAAACGTTTCAGCATATCTCTGTAAAAGCTGAATAAAGAAGGACTGACAACAAGCTCACCGCACGCCCCGCGGAAAGCTAGCAGCCTGGAGCGGATATCAGAACAACAATGACTAAACCAACGAATGGTTAAAGGCATAAATAACAGCCTGTGTTCGATCTTGCACATCCAGTTTGCTCAAGATATTGCTCACGTGTACTTTCACTGTTTTTAAAGCGATAAACAGCTCATCCGCGATTTCTTGGTTTGTCTTTCCTTTTGTCATCAGCAATAAGATTTCCATCTCGCGCGCAGTCAGCTCTTCATGTGGCTCGCGCGTTTGCTTTTGTCTCATTTTGCTCATCATCTTCCCCGTTACTTCGGGTTCAAGAACGGACTTTCCGTGGAATGTATCGCGAACGGCTTGTGCAATATCGCTCGCTTTTGATGTTTTTAACATATAGCTGGAAGCTCCTGCCTCTAATGCAGGATACACTTTTTCATCATCAAGAAAGCTTGTAACGACGATGATTTTCGCTTCCGGCCAAGCGTTTGTTATTTCGCGTGTCGCTTCAATACCGTCCATCTCGTCCATCACAAGGTCCATCAAGATAATGTCCGGTTTGAGTGCCAATGCCTTCTCTACAGCTACTCTTCCGTTTTCCGCTTCTGCTGTTACTTCAATATCAGCCTGCGCAGAAAGATAAGCAGAAACGCCGATTCGCACCATCTCGTGATCATCCACTAATAACACTTTAATCATACTTTTTCCTCTCCCGCTGATAAAATTGGAACTTTTACTTCAAGTCGTGTTCCTTCACCTGGCAGACTCACAATCTTAAGCGTACCGCCGATTTCAGCCGCACGTTCATGCATATTCTGAAGTCCGTATGAACCTGTTTTTTCCTGATCCATCTTAAAGCCGACTCCATCATCCTCAATACGAAGGATAATAAGATCGTCACGCTGAACAAGCAGAATTTGAGCTTTGTTTGCCTGTGCATGCCGCAATATATTAGACACCGATTCTTGTAAAATACGAAACAGATGATCCTCTACCCCTTTATCAAGAGGGATCGTTTCAATTTTCCACTTCAGCTCGATCGGTACTTTTTGCAGCAGCTCTTGTAAAAGTTCTTCCATCCCTTTTTGCAGCGACTTGCCATTTAATGCTGCTGGACGAAGATGCAAGAGAAGTGCCCTCATCTCAAGCTGTGTTTGGTGGATCGTTTCTTCGACAAGTCTTAGCTGCTTCGATTCACGTGTGTCTTCTTCTGACCGCGTTTCGTTGACAGCAGACATGATCATACTTGCTGCAAACAGCTGCTGAGAAACAGAATCATGAAGCTCTCTCGCTAAGCGATTTCTTTCTTGGGAAATAATTTCTTGAATTCGCTTTTCTTGATCGACGGCTTTCTCAGTCGCCATTTTTTGTGACTGGCGAATCTTCTCGCCTAACTGCTTCTGAATGCCTTCCATTCGTTTTGTGATGGCCCTTAACTCAAGACTAGAAACTTCTTTCATGTTTACTTGTCTGCCATCCTCAATCGAAGCTAGCGTACGATTGATGAGATTAAGCTGTTTACGAGACGTAATGCCAGAATTCAAACCAAAGAAAGCTCCCATGATAAACACAAGAAAAGGCAGTACGAATGCCATTGGAATATCAAGTAACCGCTTCTCTAATAAAAAGTTCCAGTCATCGATCGGAAATAAAGAATATACGATTGCCCCCAAGACGATGGATACGGAAAAAGCTGACGCAATACCGGAAAACATGTGGCGCAAAACGGTACTCATACCCGCTTCACCTCCAAACTTCCAGCGATTAAACTTGTCACGATCTTCACTTTTTTCTCAGCTTCACCGTAACCTTTTGTTCTAAAAAATAGCGTCTGGTTAAACATTTTAGGCTCTGGCTGATCAAAGATGCTTGTATTCCCTACAAACACAGAATGACTGACTGCCGTTTCCACCTCGTAAGGAATCTGTATCGTGATATTACCGATAAAGCCGCGTATCATAATAACCGCTTCCCCTTTAGGGAGAATCGTCTGACTCAAATCGATAATAGAGTCTCCAGGTCCGCATTGAATGTTGATGTCACTCCATTCATACACATGATCTGGGGTTTGTTGAGTGCCAATAATGATATTTTTTAAAAGCGGCTCTTTTCTGTATATATCTTCATGCGGTGAGGAAGCATGTTGTTCTTCAACGTGCGGCATGATCACAACCGGATTTTGTTTGGTTTGATAAAATTCATAGATCACATAAATAACGATAGCGACTAACAAAAGCTTAAATGTGTACATGCTTAAAATGTTCATGACCGTAATAAATACACCGACCCAGAACATGATCTTACCCGAACGTCTCGGTAATCGTTTACGTCCAAAAAACATGAGTGCAGCACCCAGTAAAAGAGAGAACAAGATCCCCTCGCCGTTCAGAGTGGCTTCTAACAGCACGAATACACAGGCGATTAATAGCCCCCAACTGATCAAATCACTTTTTTTCATGTTCAGCATCTGCACTCACTCACTTTCTGTCATAAACGACATAAAAGGCGCAGCACTTTGCGCCTGTTGTCTTTTTTTATCGTATCACATACTGAATTAAACGGTAGTATGTGAGTCTTCTTTTTTCCATTCTTTTTCTAATTTAGCGAGCTTCGCTTCCATCGAACTCGCATGATAATCTGCGTTTACTTTTTGTTCAAGACGATCCATATAGTTTTCAAGCTCATCAAAGCGGAACGTTGATTTTTTCATTGAGCTTGATGGGTCGATAACGCGGTCCATCTTCTGGTGCGCACGTGCTACATTTTCACGTCCCATCAGTTCCATACGCTTGATCTGCATATCTTTCAGCTTATGTTTCATGAGCTCATACTTTTGTTCTAACTCTGACAGGTCTTTTTCTGCCTGCTGTGTGGATTCCTTTAGCTTATCAGCTCGTGTTTCATGCTGCTCTTTTTCTTGGATCGCGAACTGATACAACTCTGATTCATTTGCTTGCTGTGCCAGATCAGCTTGATGTGCACGTTTAGCTGCTTTTGACTCTGCTTCTTCTGTTTCTCGAGCAAATTGGTCTCTTAAAAGCTGCTGGCGCTCAACTAGCTTTCTTGCCTTATTCACTTCTAATTCACATTGTCGTAAATATTGATTCAGAAGAGAAAGAGGGTTCTTTTCTTCTTTTTGATCTAAAAGTTCATGAACATCCGCTGAGATCGAGTTTTTAATGCGTTCAAATAAATTCATAGTAATTCGCTCCTTTAATGTGTTTATCATTTTTTTAGTTGTTTTTAAGTTTTGCCCATTCTCTTTCAAAGTTAGTGAACGGATCGTTATCAACGTTGTCTTCCACTATCGCTGATTGATTCCACTTCTTATACACGATGTACAGTACATAGATTGCAACTGCTCCTAAGATAGCCGGCAGGTTTGCTACGGATACACAAAGACCTGCCACCGATAGGGCGCCCCACCAGAACTTCTTTCCTCCTGTTTCTGCAGCCGTCGCTTTCTTAAATGCGTAATACATGACGGCAAGACCAATCGCAAGACCGACCATCGGACCTAGGTTAGCGATCAGCACGATCGCAGCAATACCTCCAACTACAAGTAAGCCTAATTTTTTCATATTGGCTTCCTCCTTTCGTATCTTTAGCTTACCTTCCTGCGCATTTTCTCAAAACTGGCCGAGGCTGTATTTTGTAATAAGCCTTGAGGCGTAGTGCGGCGTCAGCCTTGGGGTCTGACCCCACACAATTACAAACAACCCCATTTTGTACAAATGGGGTGGACACTTCTTTTGAGTTAGTCGAAAATCGGATAAATAAATTTATACACGGAATTATGGACCTTATAAGCGGATATATTACGCATTACCGCGGAATTAAAATGAATTACCTTGGAATTATTTAATGTGTTCTCTTGAAGTAGACATCTTTCTTGTAATGCACATCCCACATATACAAACAAGTTTCGTCTCTATAACTTTTTCAAAAAAAGTGGAAGACACCAAGATTTTTAACCTCTTGAGCCTTCCACTTTCTAATTCTTTATTCTTTTTTGTCCTTCTTTAGTTACTGCACTTTTACGAGTCATCGACTTGATGTGTTCTGGCTTTCTGAATCTTAACGCAGACCAGTCTTCATCGATAGCTATCTGCCTAACCGGTTCAAATCCTTCGTCTGATAATAGCGCAGCGACCGATTCCCGCGAGCAATCAGATCCCTTATACGTTTTTGAACTCTTTTTTGGGTAGCATAGCCAAAGAAGACCATCGTTCTCTACCTTCTCTGATCCCAATTTCGCATCTTTTTGCAGCTGCTCATTTGTTGTACCGAATACCTGAACAAATGGATAAAATTCTTCTTTTGGTTCTTGATGAACTTCTGCTGCTAACGAATTCACCACTTCACTATATTCAGAAGGGTGATTGATAATCAATACAGGACGATCTAACGTTTTAACATTTAATTTTTTTATAGTTGGATGCATGATAATCCTCTTTCTTATACATTTTGCAAGTCGCTGTTTACCAGAAAATAATCCGGCTCGAAGGAACCAGATATCAGCTTGTTCTTCACCACTTCAGGGTACAGCACATACTGGTTCAAATCTTGTAGGGGAACCCATTTGAAGACTAGCCTTTCAGCTTCTAAAACCGTAAATTCTTCACCCTTATGAAACGGCAATGGGTTTTCTGCTGTTAGTCTAAAGTATAAGCCAACCTCATGAATTTCTTTCGCCGCATAGGTAAAAAAGTTCTCAACCGTCCATAAAAAGCGATCAACCGTTACCTGTAAATCTAATTCTTCCTTCATTTCACGCTGCAAACTCGCCTTAGCATCTTCACCAAGTTTTACCCTTCCCCCAGGCAAAGACCAATTTGTTTCTTGTTTGGCCCTATGTAGTAAAATACGTCCATCTTCAATCATCACGGCTGCCACACGGTAGTTAAAAACTTGATGTTCCACATGAAACACTGCGTCCATTTTATTCGTCCCCCTTATGCCTTCCTCCTTATTTTACTACTGCGAGCATTTTCAGTGAAAGCCGTTTCATTTACCGTTAAACTAATAAAAAATGCTAATAGAGGAGCTTGAGAATATGTCAGTTTATGATTTTCCAGTTGAAACCATTAAAGGTGAAAAAACGAGTCTGGACTCTTACAAAGGAGACGTGCTCTTGATTGTAAACACAGCAAGCAAATGCGGGTTTACACCTCAATATCAAGGGCTTCAATCACTCTATGAAAGCCATAAAGAACAAGGAGTAACAGTGCTCGGTTTTCCATGTAACCAATTCGGTGCACAAGAGCCTGGCACGAGTGACGAGATCATGGAGTTTTGCGAGTTGAATTACGGCGTTAACTTTCCGTTGTTTGCAAAAGTGAACGTTAACGGAGATGATGCACATCCACTTTTTAAATACTTGGCTGCTGAGGCACCAGGAATCTTAGGATCTAAGGCGATTAAGTGGAACTTCACAAAGTTCTTGGTCGACCGTGACGGAAAAGTCGTTAAACGTTTTGCGCCTACAGACAAACCAGAAACGATTGAAAAACACATAAAAGAGCTGTTATAAATAATTGTAAGGGGTCTGTCCCGGGGACAGACCCCTTACAATTTACAAACAATTTATGCCATGAAATAAAAAAGCTGTTCAGAAGGGTAATAAACCCTCTGAACAGCTTTCTTTGTTAAAACATTAGATGCGCCATTCCCACAACAATTGGGAGTGAAATAAAGGTACGCAGGAAAAAGATAATAACTAGATCTTTAAAGTTAACCGGCACTTTTGATGCTAAAAGCAGTCCGCCAACTTCAGACATATAGATTAATTGAATAACAGACATCGCTGCTATTACAAATCGCGTCAGTTCACTTTCAATGCCCGCTCCGATAATGGATGGCAGGAACATGTCTGCAAACCCGATAACGATCGTCTCTGCTGCATCTGATGCAAATGGAACTTGCAGCAGCTCTAGAATCGGTACGAACGGTGCACCAAGGTACGTGAAGAAAGGTGTGAACTCTGCGACCATCAATGCAGATGTTCCAATCGCCATAACGATCGGCACAACACCCATCCACATATCAAGTACGTTTTGAATACCCTCTTTAACTAAAAGTCCTGGTTTTTTGTTTTGATCAGCGCGGTCAACCGCTTTTTTAAGCCCGAAGCTGAAAGGTGTTTCTCCTTGAGGAATTACTTCATCCGCTACGTTTTCTTTTGCACCTTCATAATACGTATCCGGCTTTCTGGATAACGGCGGAATGCGCGGGATAATAATCGCACATACTAGCCCTGCCAAAACAACCGTTAAATAATAAGGAACAATCATGTGGGCCAAATCTACTTGAGCAAGTACTACAATTGCGAAAGTTATAGATACAACAGAGAAAGTTGTACCGATTACAGCCGCCTCACGTTTCGTATAATACCCTTCTTCATACTGCTTGTTCGTTAAAAGAACCCCAATCGTCCCATCACCTAGCCAAGAAGCTAGACAGTCAATCGATGAACGTCCTGGCAGTTTGAACACTGGACGCATGATTTTAACGAGCAACGCTCCACAAAACTCTAATAATCCGAAGTTGAACAATAAAGGTAAAAACAAACCTGCAAACAAGAACACGGAGAACAATACTGGAATTAGATCGTAAAGCAGAAGCTGTCCTGTATTCTCAGACCATACGGCTTCAGGTCCTAGTTTAAACAAAGTCATCACTGCAAAAATGAGTCCAAGTAAACGAATCAATTGCCATGCGATATTAACGTTGAACAGCGTGTTCAAAAACGGCTGGTTAACAATGGCTTTAGGCTTGAAAAAATAGGTTCCCAACGATCCAATAACCGTAATTGCAATGATCGCTGTCATAATTTGAGGAATATAATCCCCGATTAAGTCTTGCAGAATCCCTGCTAAAATGGCTACAGGAATCGTTATTTCTCCATTATATGAGATGGGAATCATAAATAAGAAAATACCAATTAATGATGGAATTAAAAATTTAGTAAGACTTTTTTGTCTCATCTGGTTGTCAACATTTTGCTTCGGTAATCCCATGATGTATGCCTCTCTTTCTGTAATGTAAAGCGCTTTCATATACTTTTCATTACCAAGTATATGGCTTTTCTACAATTTTCGCAATATTGTAAGAAATGCTAGTTTTTTATAAAAACCTAGTGTTTCTTTCCTTTTTTATAGAAGTTCTAAACCCTTCTTTAGTTCACTGAGCTCTTCATCCCTTAAGTACCGCCACTTCCCGATCTCTAATGCATGAAGATGTATATTCATAATGCGTATACGCTCTAATTTCTGTACTTCATACCCTAAAGTTTTGCACATTCGTCGGATTTGCCGGTTTAACCCTTGGGTGAGCGTAATTCTGAAAACATACTTACTGACAAACTCTGTTTTTGCTGGTTTTGTTACCGTGTTTAATATCGAAACCCCTTGAGCCATTTTTTGAAGAAACAAGTCTGTTACAGGCTGATCCACTGTAACTTCATATTCTTTTTCATGGCCAAAATCAGCTTGAGAAATCCGGTTTGCAAGTTCACCGTCATTCGTTAGAAGAATTAATCCTTGTGAAGCTTTATCTAAGCGCCCGACAGCAAAAACACGCTCTGGCAGATCTACTAGTTCCAGAATGTTTCCTTCAATCTCGGGATTAGATGTACTCGTGATTCCAACTGGTTTGTTAAAAGCCAGATAAGTAGTTGAAGACTTGTTAGGAATACGCTGTCCATCAATTAGAACGATATCCCCTTCATCTACAAACGTATCCTTATTAGCAGTCTCGCCATTTATTGTAATCCGGCCACCCTCAAGAAGCCGTTTCGTCTCTCTTCTCGAACAATAACCCGTTAAACTGATATATTTATGAATTCTCATTCTAATCCTCACTTCAAAGTTGTGGTTATGCACAACAGTTAATAATTATAACTGCAAATGAATATAATTTCGATAGTTTTTATAAATATCCAATATTTTTCACTTTATATGACTATATTATCATTTTTAAAAATACCCATTATCAGAAAATTAGTAAATCACTTTTCAATTAACATTCCAAACTTGTAGAATGAAGTTGAAAAGGGAGGTCGTTTGTAATGGAGATAAGAAGACTGTCAGAAATGGAATACGAAAAATCACTGCAGCTTTCACAATATGCGTTTCAATACGTAGTGAAAGAGGAAGATCTGCCGAAACGTTATGAAATGATGAAGAAGCATGAGATTTGGGGAGAATTCGAAAAGGATGATTTAATCTCTAAACTTCATATACTTTCTTTAGAGATCAGTATTGATAACAAACGTTTTCCTATGGGAGGAATAGCAGGAGTAGCTACATGGCCAGAGCATAGACGGAAAGGATCTGTTACGCGCCTCTTACAAAAAGCACTTCAGTCAATGAAAAAAA
>NZ_JARUHH010000014.1:0-83394 GCF_043558025.1 Fictibacillus sp. UD | reverse complement strand
AGTCTGCCGTCAGCATCGATCGTGATACCTGTCGGCTGTTTAAACAATCCAAGACGGTTCGTTCCATCGTCTTTTCCACCAAAGATAAATAACAGGTTACCGAAGCTGTCATATTCATAGATCTTACCGGTGCTCGATACAACGAACATGTTTCCTTCAGGATCGACCGCGATATCTTGTAGGGACTTCTCATCTGAGATGTCCGGAAACAGCATATTCTTTCCGGCTACGTTCAGCTTTTTGATGACTTCATTCGTCGTTCCTTCTGTCACAGAATAGACGAGACCTTGTTCATCGAGTGCAATATTATCTGGCGCAGGTGGCGTCTTCATGAACATCCTTGCTTTTTTGCTCTCAGATGTGAGTAGCTTTTGTACAAAAGAACCAAAAGATGCTTCTGTGCTGTTTACACCGTAATACCCAAGAAAATCCCCATCTTTACTGAGCTGAATGATCCCGTTCGTTGAACCTTCGCTGATCACATAGATGCTGCCGCGGCGATCTACCGCTACTTTTTGCGGCTTAAAAGAAGAGCTCTTACCGAAAAGCGGCGAATCCGGCTTTCCGTATTCCCCTTCTACTTTTCCGTCCTGTGAAAAGCGGAACACCTTTTCTTCTTCATAATCTGCTACATAAATCTTTTCATTTTCGTCCACATAGACGCCAGTTGGTGATTTTAAAACACCTTTACCAATCTCACCGACAAATTTACCGTTTTTGTCCGCAATCACAACCTTTTTCTCACCTGAGTCGGCAATATACAGGTTACCTTTTGTATCCGAGAAGATATCTTCAGGGTTCATAATCTCAACGTCAGGTAATAGTATGCCGACTGGTGTGTAGGCGGTCTGAGTTGCGATCGTCTTTCCGTCTGCTGATAACGTTTCTGTCTGATAAGGGACAGAAGCAGAAGCGATAGATGAGATCGGAACAAGCAGGAATACCAAAAATGCTACAAATTGGGCAATGCGCTTCATTTCTCCCCCCTCCTACTTTCTTACTTGATTCCTGAATGGGCCATCGTGTTCATAACCTGGCTCTGCAGAATGATAAAGATAATTAAATTGGGTACGAACATAATTAATGATGCCGCTGCTGCCAGTCCTTGTCCTGCCACATTGTTCCCGGCAACCGTCGAAGTTAATGTGGACATATAGAACGAGAACGTCTTCAGTCCTTCGTCGTTCACATAAAGCGACGAACTCTCGATGCTGTTCCAAACGAGCTGGAACGATAATATAGCAATCGTAGCGATAGCTGGTTTGACGAGCGGCACGATAATGCGTACGAAGATCTGAAAATCAGATGCTCCGTCTAGCCTTGCTGCTTCTAACAATTCATCTGGTATTTGGTCAATGAACTGTTTTACAAGAAACAAGCCGATGGGCATCGCGAGCAATGGCAGAATATGCACCATGAATGTATTAATAAGTCCGAGCTCGTCGATCAGCAGATAACGTGGAATAGCTACTGCTGCTGGTACGAACATGAGCGCCAATGTGTTGATCTCGAAGATCGCTTTTTTCATCCTAAAATTTTTCTTAGATAATGCGTAGCCAGCCATCGTGCTGATGATAACGGTTAGAACAACAACGATAAGTGTGACTACAACACTGTTAAATAGAAAACGCGACATCGGAACACCCGTATCGTTCGTTTTCGTGAACAAATCTACGAAGTTCTGAAACGTTGGATTATCTACAAAAAATCGAGGTGGATACGCAAACAATTCATCGATTGGTTTAAATGCATGAAAGAATATATAGAGAATCGGCAAAGCCATAAAAATAGCCAGTGGTATTAAAAATGCTAGGAACTTCAACTGGCTTTTATGAAACTTTGACGGGTTCATTCTTGTCCCTTGAAAGGCCGACATGATTATCACTCCCTTTTCGCTAGTCCTTTTCTCCAAACAGCCTCCAGGCCACTTTTGAGAACACATATACAACGATGAGCAGAACAACCGAGATCGCTGCCGCATAACCCATCTCATAACGTATAAAACCATAGTCTTCTAAATGGTTTACCATCAGCTGACCTGCATATTGCGGTGTCGGGTTGGCACCTGATAGCGCCACCCCAATTGCACCTGCCTGAAACGTTCCAACGACTGCCATTACCGCACCAAACAACATCTGCGGCTTCATGGACGGAATTGTGATATAGATGATCTCTTGAAAACGGTTGTTGATTCCGTCGATGTATCCTGCTTCATAGATCTCCGTGTTGATATTCAGTACACCTGATAACATCGCGAGGAACCCAACACCCATACTGCCCCAAAGCGTTACAAAGATCATAATCTTCATCAGATACTCTGGCGACTGCAGCCATTGGATCGGCTCTAACAGCACACCCATCGTTAGAAGCAAGCTGTTCAGATAACCTGTCTCATCTCCACTGAAGATGATTGTCCAAACGACCGCCATCGCTACACCTGCTGTCATCGACGGCGAGTAGATGACGAGCGCTAGAACCGTTCGCATGCGTTTCGGCACTTGAGCGAGTGCCCAGGCAAGTATGAACGATAGAATATACCCTCCCGGCCCAACGATCAGTGCGAACGTTAAAGTGTTCGGCAGAATCTTTTGCATGAACACTTCATCCTGTGTGATCAGACCAACGTAGTTGCTTAATCCGATGAACGTCGGTGTTTCAATCGCATTAAAATACGTGAATGACAAAAGGATTGCCGCTGCAACAGGTATGATGATAAACGTTGTAAAAAAGATGATATACGGAGCAAGGAACATCCAAGGTGAATAATCTCGTTTATTTGTTTTCGTTTTCATTCTCATCGCCTGCCCAACTTTTCACTTGTTCTATCGTAGGAATCGGATACGGCTTAACCATCTTTCCATCCTTCACATATCCGAACTCTTCCATCTTTCTCTCGATCTCTCTGTCGATCGCAACAACGGAGTCATCCACTGCCGATCTTGGGTTCACACCGTCAAACACGATGCGGTTCCATATGTTTGAAAGCTCACGCTCGATCATATAAGAACCTGGATTCTTCGGTACTTCGTATAAATACTCCCATTGCTTCAGGATTGTTTTCTTATGTTCTTCAGGCCAAGGGAGGTTCTTAAACGCTTCTAGGTTTGACGTGTTCCACATGTACTCTGGTCCGTACAGCATCTGAAGGTTTGTCGCGAACTCTGTCTGTGTATCTTTAGAAAGCCACCATTTGAGAAGTTCCCACGAATCTTCCTTGCTCTTCGTTCCTTTAAAGATCATTGCGGACTGTCCAGAACCAGTTGCCCAACGCTCAACCGTTCCGTCCTCTTTTTTCACACCTGGATGTGGAGCGATATTCCACCAGCCTGCAATCTCAGGAGCTGCAGCTGTCAGCTGCGTGTATGTCGTAAAGTTTGCAATCCCGATCGGAAGTGTTGAATAGCGAAAATGGTTATAAAAGTTCGGCACTTGTAACGGCATGCTGTAGATCGTGTTCAGCTCTGCCATGAACTGAATGCCTTTTAACGATTCTTCTGTTCCTATCGCTGTTTTCATGCCATCTTTTCCGTAAAGGTCACCGTCAAACTGATACACGAAAGGTGCGGTTGCTTGAAACGGTTTGAACCCTGTAGCTCCCGCGATATGAGAATAATAGTTCATTCCAAAACGCTGAAGCTCAGGCAGGATGCTCTTCACATCGTCCCACGTATCTGGAACCGGAAGACCTAGTGCCTGCAGAATATCTTTTCTATAAAATTGAACATAAAAGTCTTGTGTCTCTGGCATCGCATAGACAGAATCCCCAATCATAAGCGGAAGAAATGCTCCTGGTGAAAACTGCTTGCTGAATTTTTCAAAATCATCAAACTGATGCAGATCAACAGCTGCACCACGAATGGATAGCTCATATGGCAACCACGTACTGATGCCAAGTGCGACATCTGGCTGTTTGTTCGACGCACTTGCGAGTATCAGCTTCTGTTCTTCCGGCATGATGGAGAACTTTACTTTGATTCCCGTCTCTGGTGTAAAGTTTTGATCGGATAAGTTTTGTAAAAGCTCCACGTATTGACGCGGCCGGTTCACCCAAATCTCTAGCGTATCTTTCTCCGCTTCACTCGCTGAATAGTTTTCCGAGAAGAACGATAAGAAGAAGCGTTGAATAGAGTCGATCAGCTTTTCCCAAAAACCTGCTTCTGCATTCGGCACTTCTTTTTCGTCACCATGCACGTAAAAGCGGTCGACGGTTAACGGCTGTTCTGGCAATGTCACGAGCATGTTTCCTAATAGCTGTGCCGCTGAAGAAGATCCTTCTGAGAGCTCTGTCAGTCTGCTTGGGATCTGATCCGGTTTCTTGCTAAGATTTCTTAGCTTCTGAACAGCCATCTCAAGCGAGACCATATCTTTTGAATCTTCTTTTGTTTCATTAAGTGTTCTAAGATATTTCAGTTCTTGCTCTAGCTCATTAGCCCAGCCGGCAAGTTTTTTATCGATGCCTGGAATGTACTCGCTGATTTTCCAACCACGAGATGTGTCCGTCTGGTTCCCTGTAAGCTTTCGAATCTCAAGAGTCAGCTCTTCCATCTCACGCATTACTTTGTTTGTCGTATGAAGAACAGGCTCTACAGGCGCGGCATCAGCTTCTAAACCGATCTGGTGCTTACCTTTTGATAGATAAAAAAGATACGCTTTTCCTTTTTCGTCTTCCAACGTGACGTTATTCCAGTTCTTATTAAATGGGAACGTAACAGGTGCAGCTTCTTGGAACGGAACCTTTCCATCAATTAAAAGTTTCCGGAATACAGGACCACTCGTCTCTTTGTTCTGCAGCACCTTGAACGTCAGCTTATAAAAACCGTCTTTCTTCACGTTGATGTTCCAGTTGACGGTCTGTCCGGAGTCTTTCCACGATTCCGAACCGAGCGTGTTCAACAGAAGGTTCTTCGGTGAGCTCGGAACAGCTGACGTATCATTCGCTGCAAATGGTCGAATGTATGAGCTGTTCTTTTCATAGTCCTTTTCGGCTTCTTGTGTGATCAGCGAGTCAGCTATTTTTGCATCTTCATGCTTTTGTACATATTCTTTAAAGCTTGGCAGTTTGCTAGGTGATGTAATGTACGCTTTTCCCAGCAGCATCTCACCTGATAGATTAGTAAGCTGGATCGTATTCTTCCCTTTTTTCAGTTCGTAGCGCAGAGGTTTAGATTGCAGCTGGCTCGCATCCTCCGCTGTTACACGTTTCCATCGCTCGATTCGTTTTTGCTTCGGTATCATGTCGTTGTCGAACCGATCCTTTTCGAAGGTGTCTTTCTCGTTTTTCCAATCGGCCGGAAACACGATTCTTCGGCTTTCATAAAAAGGATAGTTACCGTTCACCTGAATGGCGCCCTCTATTGGAACAACCTCGTTGCTTAATGGAAAATAATCGAATGATAGTTCATAAAGCCCCGCTTCCTTCACATCAACTACATACGAAACGGACTCTCGGTTATGCCAATAGAAAACACGATCTTTGTAACTCTTACTCTCTGATTTCGGCAGAAGGTTCTTTTTATCTTTGATCATAAAATTAGAAGGAGAGACAGACGCTTCAAACTCTGAAGCGTCCTTTGTCCCGTTCTTCTCCCAGCTTTTAAGGACGGTATGATAGTTTTGCTCCACGACTTGTTCGGCAGGCTTATCCTTACTGTTGCCTTCAGCAGATGCATATTGTTGTGGAGAAATGAGACACAGCATTAAACCTAACCAAAGAAATCTTTTAAACTTCATACTATCAACCTCCCCTTAAACTTCCGGCTTTCTATTTATCTTTCAAAGCCTCATTCGCTTCTTTACTCTTTTGATCTGCTAATTGATCAAGCTGTTTTGCGTAGTCTTCGATCTTCACGTTTCCTTTAATAACGTTATCTAAAAGTGTAGCTATTTTTGCGTTCGCTTCTTCTCCAACCTTCACGCCAGTTGGTGCTTCCCAGCGTGCATCTACATAACCAGGAACCGTTTTAACCGGCTCAACGATCGCGTTGTCTAAGTTGTCGTAAGCTGTCTTGATTCCAGGAACTTCATTGATCGCAAAGTATTCTTCTAAGATTTCAGGATCTGCGTTAACTGGAAGTGTGTTTAATGCTTTTCCTTCTTTTTCAGCGATAGCCATACGCTTCATGAATCCTTCTTTTCCGAATGACATCCATTTAGAGAAAAGAAATGCTTCTTCAGCGTGCTTACTTGTTTTAGAAATACCTACAAAGTCGTTTGTTACGCCTGTTCTTCCACCAGGAAGTCCGATGAAGTCAAAGTCAAACGTTCCTTTTTCAACAAGTGCAGGAACACCCCATGTGCCGTCCCATTTCACAGCAACTTGTCCGTTCATCCACACTTCCTCTGGGTTTTCACCCTTAAAGTTAGCTTTTAAATCATCTGGAAGAGATTCGTATGCATAGTTGTTTGTCGTAATTTCTTTTGCAAGGTTAGCACCCGCGATAAACTCTTTTGAATCTAATGCATATTGCCCATCTTTCAATGTGTACCAGCCCATGTCAGGGTTAACTGCAGCCGGATACCAGTCTGTTACCGAGAACGCATGGTTCGTTCCAGCTACACCTTTGTTGATGTTTGTTACTTCTTTAATCGATTTTGTGTACTCTTCTACTGAAAAACCAAACTCAGGGTAATCCAGGTTTGCTTCATTAAATAGATCTTTGTTTACTAAGTAGCCTAAGAAATGCTGTGCAAATGGAACCGCATACACTTTATCGTTGTATGTCGCTGATTCACGTACCGCTTCAGGAATGTTAGCAAAGTCTTTGTCTTTTTCCGTCATTTTCGTAAGATCCATCAGCCAGTCGTTCGAAAGTGATGATGGAATCTGTGGCAGAGCAAAAACGTCTGGCATCTTACCCGCACTTGCTGCAGCAGCGAGTGTTCCGTTCCAGTCTGTCGGGTTAATCGATTCATCGATTTTTACCTTAATGTTTGGATACTTTTCTTCAAACGCTTTGATCATAAGGCGCTCAAGGTTCTGTTCTTTTTCAGTACCAAGTGACCAGCTTGCGTAAGAGATCGTTACGTTTTCTTTTTTGCTGTCACCGTCAGTGCTTGCTTTTTCATCTGAGCTACATGCTGTTACTGAAAACAACATTGCGATGATCATGAAAAGAGCTAAAACTTTCTTCATACCTATCAACTCCTGATTTTTGATTTTTTTGGTTATTTCTATGATGCTCCTGAAAGTGGTTGATTTCCGTTTCAAGTGCTCGCTTTCCGGGGGGCGTGCGGTGAGCCACCTCGGCACTTTGTGCCCTTAAGTGTCTCACCTGTCCCGCTAATCCCCCAGGAGTCTCACACCTTCCACTTCAATCAACTTAATCAGTGATGAAAATGAACAAATCACATCAGCAGCAACTAGAAAATAACCTTTTATGGTTGAATAGCGTTCGCGAACGCCGGTTGAAACCGAATGGATGCTGTTTCTTCTGTTGTTTGAATCAGCACTTTAAATGTGTGTTCCTGAACTTCCTCGATGGTGATTCCTTCACTGTCCACAGGTTTCCAAGTTGAAGAACGGAAAATGAACTCTTCTTCTCGTTGAATTACTTTTAGCGTGAGTGAGATTTCTTCTTGTTGCTGCTTTGTCTCATAGATCTCGCCTGTGCCATATATGATGAACAAGTCTTCATTCAATGGGACATTGACCGGAAGCATGAGACCGTTCCGCATAGGAACCGAGATTTTTTTACCACCGAAAAGAGTTGTGCCGTCGTAAGTGATCGTTGTAGTCTTCTTATACTCATCAAAGTTTTGAAGGAAGAAGAAATCTCCCTTATCCGGATGAGATCGAATCGTGATATCAAGTTCTTCATGGAGGCTGAAGCGACTCTCGATACCCGCTCGTTTCGCAAGCTCGACGATAATGTCGTTCTGATAATGAAAGCCGTGATCCATTCCAACGCCGAACATGTAGAGCTGTCCTTTTCCAAGCTGCTTTTCAAAAGCGATCACTTGGTGAGGCTTGTCCTCAATATGTGCGAACGCGCCATCGGTCTTCTCATAGATTTCAGCCCGGTCGATCAACACGTTGCCCGTCTGATCAATCTGACCGAACACACGGTGCTTTGTTTCTTTTACGGAAACGTTGATGTAATCTTTCAGGATCGTGCACGGCACGTTTTTCAGTGTTTTAGTCGGGATGGTCGGGAATAAGATGAGCTTACCGCCGTTCTCAAGATACGAGACAAGCTTTCTTTGAATGTACTCATCCATCCACTCTGTGGTAAACATCCAGAGAGAAGGAATCTGGCTCGGGTCGATCTCCTCATCAGCCAGCACGTTAATCGCATCATAGATAATGTTGTTCAGTCTAAGTGCCTTCGCAATTCCGTTCGCCATATACGTTTCACGATCGCGCTGAATCTGATCGATCATTGCTTTCGTATGCTCATCATCAAACTCAGTCATGTAATAATCCGGATAAAAACCGAGATGCGTGTCCACCACTGGTTTCGTTTGGAGCAGTGAGCTCTCGAACGTCTGCAGCATCTTGCCTATATGCTGAATCACAGCATAGTGTGGATTTTTTTGGCCGGACTTAGTGAGCGGTGCCTGCCAATCATGCCGTCTTCCGAACAAGCCGATGTTTTCATAGTTCTCGCCCGCACCAAACATGTAATAGTTCACACCGTTCATTCCGTCCGCGATACATAACCGCGTCGTTAGATCGAATGTCGTCGGTTGGAGCTTCGGTTTGTCGTGAATGCTTCCGCCTTGGAACTCAGCTGAGAACAATGGCTGCTCTTTCCACTGAATCGCTTTAGTAAACGCGTTAGCCAGAACGATGTCGACGTAGCTGTCATACTCGATGTTGCCAATGTAATAGTCACCAGCCATGAGCGTATTCTCGATCTTGGCGGTCTCGAGCAGCTGCGAAATCCCGATCGGGTACATCGTTCCCCGCTTTAAAATATCGATGCCGTGAAATCCATGAATGTTCACCACGAACGGAACGTCAATGCCTTTTTCTTCTGCTGACTGTTTAAGGTGCTCGATGAACCGTTTGTAGTGCTGACGTAAAAAGAGTCCAAATTCATTTCGGAGTGCGTGAGCGAAAATCGCTTCAGGCTTTTTTGTCATGTGCTCCGCGAATGACTGGATGTCTCCATATGGAATGCGGAACGTATCTTGAAACGATTGCTCCGTGTAGCTGGTTTTCAAATGCTGCTGAAACTCTTGAAGAGTCGAAGCATTATAATCGGGCTGGTTCGTAACCCAATGGAACATCCCCACTTCGTTATCGAGCTGGAATAGGATGACCGGACCGCCGTTCGTTACAAGGAAAGGTTTGATGACCGCGCAAACCTCTTTATACCAAAGCTCCGTTTTTTGTAAAAATGTCGGATGACTGTAACTGACAACTCGCGTTGGATGAATATAGCCTGTGTTCGTTTTCGCTACCGCTTCTGGGTAGTTATCGATGAACCAAGTTGGAACACCATGGTCGATGATTTCCGCCATCACGTATGGGCCTGGCCGCAATAAGCAATACATCCCTTCCTCTTTTACAAGCTGGAGAAAAGTTTGTAGATCACGTTCTGGACGAGAGGTTCCAGTAAGATCAGTAACACCTTCCTCATACTCGTGAAAAATCCACGGTACATATGTGCTAATCATGTTGGCTCCTGCTTCTTTCACTTGTTGGATGCGCTCACGCCAGTCTTGCTTCGGGATTCGGAAGTAGTGAAGTTCTCCTCCGAACAAGAAGACCTCCTGACCATCCACGATCACCTTTTCATCTTTTATTGCTATGTTCTTCATAAATCACCTCTTCATCCGGCGAACCGGGTACTGGAGTATGTTTGTATATCAGTTTAGTCGAAACGTTTCGATATAGTGTAAAAAAATAGGGTTTTCGGTAAATATAAACGTTTTGATTGTTGTCCGATACCCGAAATCCTCATTTTACCAATAGAAACGTTTCACTTTTAAATAGTATAAAACAACTTGTAAACGGTTACAATATAATTTTCTAAAAATTATGACGGGTGAAATGATGTTTGTCACTCCTTGGGACAAGGAGCTTCCATATTGATGTTTCACGGTACGTGTTTTTATATTTGTTACACGTTCGCCGGTAAATGGGTTGTAACCACCTGTAAAGTGCGCGTTTCCACCGATGCTAATTTAATGTTCACCGCTAAACAACTGCTAACCACCTGACACAGCTCAAACACCACCTCTAACAGAAATACTTAAATTGTTTAAAGGAAATTTAATGGAATTATAGAAGTAAAAGAGGATGATATTTGAAGGAGTGATGCAATGATATTAAAAGAAGTCGTAGAATCCCCAAAAATGGAACAGCTCAGACTCATTCTTAAACGTTATCCTCTTGAAATGAGTGTGCGAAAAGAAATGGAGAACGAGTTAGCTAGAAGTCTTGCTGGCTTTAAAGGCGAAAAATCTCTGCAATACCACCTTAACCTTCTGCCAAGTGAAGACTGTTTAATCTTTCACGATCTCCGCATCCCACATGGAAACTACCACTTTCAGCTCGATATCCTCATAATGACCACTTCCTTTTTTCTCATTATTGAAGTCAAAAACATGGCTGGTACACTCATCTTTGACCGCGAGTTTAATCAACTTCACCGTATAATAAACAACATAGAAGAAACGTTTCCAGACCCGATCTCTCAGCTTTATCGTCAGACCTTTTTGCTGCGAGAATGGTTAAAACGTCACCACTATCCAGACATCCCTGTCGAATCTATCGTAATCATCAGCAATCCAAACACCTCGATAAAATCTACCCCTGGTGAGAAATTGCTCTCTGTAACGCATAGCTCCTATTTGTTACCTACCTTTCATACTTATCAGAAAACCCATCAATACGAAGTTCTCTCTAGAAAAGAATTGAAAAAAATCTCACGTCAATTGTTAAAACAACATACGCCAAGTTCACCAGATCTTTATCAGCAATTCAACATTAAGAAAAAAGACATTATAAAAGGTGTGCGGTGCGATGGATGCGATACTATCAGTATGATCCGCCTAAAGAGAAAGTGGTTCTGCCTGCAATGCGGACACACTAATAAATTTGCACATGTGGAGTCGTTAAAAGAGTACGCTCAATTGATTAACCCCACTATAACAACCCGTGAATGCTGTGACTTCCTTAAAGTCCCCTCACAAGATTGTGTGAAACATCTGCTTTCCACCCTTCACTTGCCTACATCAAAAATAAAAAGGAAAAACATCTATCACCTGGACGGTCTTTTTGTATGAAGTTCGTGTTTCACGGTACGTGTTTTTATATTTGTTACACGTTCGCCGGTAAATGGGTTGTAACCACCTGTAACGTATTCACTTTCACCTATGATTTACGAGTTTTCACCTGAACGGAGCCTCGAACCACCTGTAACGACACTATTTACACCGATACACCACTGAATGATTAGTTTTCAACACCTAAAATCAGTAAAAGCTGACTCTTTTTTGGGAGTCAGCTCAACTTAAGTTAAAATCTTTCGTAAAAATAGCATCAAACTCATTTAGCTAGCGAAAGTGCCTCTTCATCTGCAATAATCGTAACGTTCTGGTGCTTCTTCAACGCTGACGCCGGTAGCTGCTCGTCCACTTCATCGCTTGTTAACAATCGCCTCATCACCTCTGCTTTCTTGATCCCAGAGGCGAGAAGTAAAATCTGTTTCGCTTTTAAAATAGACGCAATGCCCATTGTGATGGCTTGTGTTGGTACGTCTTCTAAACGTTCAAAGAACCGAGCATTCGCTTTGCGCGTAGTTTCAGCAAGCTTGACGATATGGGTGTGTGAAGAAAAAGAAGTGCCAGGCTCATTAAATCCGATATGGCCGTTGCTTCCGATGCCAAGGATTTGAATGTCCACGCCTTCTCTCCGGTTCAGCTCATCATCATACCGTTTGCATTCAGCTTCCAAATCCTCTACTGTTCCATCGGGTATATGGACTTGAGATTCAGGAACGTTAATATGCGCAAATAGATTCTTTTCCATAAAGTAACGGTAGCTGTTGGGGTCTTCTGGATCAATTCCAACATACTCATCCAAATTGTAGGTGCACACTCTCTCATAAGAGGTTCCGTTCTTTCTGTAATCTCGAATCAATTCCTGATAAAGCCCGATCGGTGTTCCGCCAGTGGCAAGTCCTAATTTGCTATCTGGCTTAGATTGAACTTTTTCAATAATGATTTTCGATGCAATAGAGCTCATGTCTTGATAATCTCTTACTTCTAAGACTCTCATGCTTCATCACCTCTTCGGTAAGCGATTTTCCCTTTACAAAAAGTCATCACCACTTCAAAGTCTTCGTCCAGAACAACGATGTCGGCATCTTTTCCTGGTTCTAGACTTCCTTTTCGGTCAAACACGTTCAGCTCTTTTGCAGGATTAACGGAAGTCATCTGAATGATGTCAGAAATCGAACAGCCGGTAAACTGCAACATGTTCTTCGCCGCTGTGTTCATCTTGATAATGCTTCCAGCGAGTGTTCCATCTTTTAAAGTCGCCGTCTCATTTTCCACGGTTACCTCTTGGCCGCCAAGATCGTACTGCCCATCACCGAGGCACTTTGCCCGCATCGCATCTGTCACTAACACGACTTTTTCATTTCCTTTTTGTTTGTAAGTTAAAGAGATGAGCTCCGGCCGAACGTGGATCCCATCCGCGATCAGTTCAGTCGTTAGTTCATCATGTAAAAGTGCTCCTCCGACAACACCAGGCTCACGATGATGAAGTCCGCGCATTCCGTTATAAAGGTGGGTAACATGAGAGGCGCCGGCCTTTATTCCGGTAACCACCTCTTCATATGTCGCATCAGAATGTCCGATCGACGCAACGATATTTTGTTCTTGGAGATATGAAATAACATCAAGGCTTCCTTCAATTTCAGGCGCAATCGTAACGAGCTTAATGTGCCCTGAAGCTAACTCCTGCCACTGTTTAAAAAGTTTTAAATTCGGTTTGATAATCGCGTCGACAGGCTGTGCACCTGCTCTTTTTTCAGAAATAAACGGGCCTTCAAGATGGATGCCGACCGTTTCTGCTGTTCCTTCCACTTGGCCGGCTTCGATAAATAACCCTGCGTTTTCAAGCGCTTTTTCAATTTTACTCTGCTGTTGAGTCATCGTTGTTGCTAGAAAACTAGTCGTGCCTTCTTGAGGCAGAACGCTCGCAATGGTTTGCATTGCTTCAAACGTGGCGTCCATCGTGTCCGCACCAGCCGCTCCGTGAATATGAACATCGATCATGCCAGGAATGATATGATACGTGTCAGGCAGTTCGATCACCTCAGCTTCCTCATCACCTAAAGAAACGTCATGGCCAATACCTATTATTTTTCCGTTTTGAATCGTGAGCGAGCCTCTTTCAACGGTTTGGTCTTCCCCGTAAACCGAAGCGTTTTTTAAAATGATTGTCTTCCGATCCATTACCCTGCCTCCTAAAAATTCGCATCACCGTTCATTCCAAAACCTTTTATGGTAGCCTTTTTTAATTAAGCAAGAACTTTCACCCGTAAACCTTTAATTCTTCCTTCCATTTTAAACGTTTGTTTAAAAATTAACCACTAAGCATTGATTTATAGACTAGAAATGATTACTATCGGGAATCTATGTATGTAGGTTTGATTTTAGAGCGGTTTCATATATACTAGACCTTTATAAATATACAAATATTCTGATTAATTTTACATAAAAAGACAGGAGATATTGACGATGAAATTTACCTTAGAGCCACTCGGCGACAACAGTTTAATCATTGAACTCGGGCTTGATATAAGCCGTGAAATCCAGCAAAAAGTCAAAAAAGTCTCCTCTTTCTTTGAAGAGCATTCCTTTGACTGGGTCATTGAAACAGTACCCGGTTTTACGACCGTTGCTGTCTTTTATGATCCATTAAAAATAAACAGTGACACCCTTCCCTATGAAAAAGTATGCGAAGAATTGACAACTCACTTAGAAAAATTAGACGTTGATGAAGACGCCGAGCCGCGTATCGTAGAGATCCCAGTGTGTTATGGCGGAGAATTCGGACCTGATCTAGAGATCGTCGCAGATCACAACGGAATTTCGACTGACGAAGTAATCGATATTCATTCGAATGGCGAGTACATCGTTTATATGATCGGGTTTGCTCCAGGCTTTCCGTATATCGGCGGTATGAGTGAAAAAATCGCGGCTCCAAGACGAAGTAATCCTAGACTCAAGATACCTGCTGGATCCGTTGGGATTGCAGGAAAACAAACGGGTGTGTACCCTATCGAAACACCAGGCGGCTGGCAGCTGATCGGAAAAACACCGCGAAAACTTTTTCTTCCTGAAGGCGAAACCCCTTCTTTTTTACAAGCAGGAGATCAAATTAAATTTGTGCCGATCTCAATCGAAGAATTTCAAAAAATGGAGGAGGACGAAAAATGATCAAAATTACAAAACCAGGCCTCCTAACGAGTGTTCAAGATTTAGGCCGTTACGGGTATCAAAAATATGGTGTCATCACGAGCGGTGTCATGGACACGACAGCACATCGGATAGCAAATCTGCTAGTTGGAAATGATGAAAAAGAAGCTACTTTAGAGCTTACGCTGTTAGGTCCTGATATGGAGTTTTCCGAGGATACTTTGATTTCGATCTGCGGCGGAAATCTGTCTCCCTCTATTAATGGTAAATCGGTAAAGCTTTGGCGTTCGGTGCTTGTGAAAGCAGGCAGCAAGCTAAAGTTCGGCGGATGCAAAACTGGATGCCGGGCATATCTTGCGGTCGCGGGCGGTTTTGATGTACCAGAAGTGATGAACAGCAAATCAACATACATACGAGCAGGAATTGGCGGGCACAACGGAAAAGCACTGCAAAACGATGATGAACTCCCAGTTGGAAAGCACAGTGAACTTTCTCGCCAGATTTCTGGAGTTTTAGCTGAAGAAGTTAAAGAGAATTTGTTCGCCGAGATGCAGTGGACCATATCCTCAGACTTTATCGTTTCTTCTGTTTCTAAACCGAATGTTCGCGTGATGAAAGGCAGACAATATGATTGGTTCTCAACGGACAGCCAAATGAAGCTTTTCACTGAACACTTTGAAGTAACATCACAGTCTGACCGCATGGGCTACCGTTTAAAAGGGCCAGAACTCTCACTCCAAAACGAACAAGAAATGCTTTCTGAAGCGGTGAGTTTCGGGACCATTCAAGTGCCATCAGAAGGGAATCCAATCGTACTTCTCGCTGACCGCCAAACAACAGGCGGCTATCCAAAGATCGGACAGATCGCGACAGTCGACCTATCCATCATGGCGCAGCTCAAGCCTGGCGACAAAGTGCAGTTCGTTGAAGTTTCACACGAAGTGGCACAACAACTCTACTTAGATCGAGAAAAGAAATTACACCAGCTGAAACAAGGAATCGCACTTAAAATACGACAAAAAACAAAGTAAACTAGGAGGAACAGTATGAAGAAAGAGTCAAAAGCTAGCGTTCTGCTGGGTGCCGCGTTTTTAATGGCCACATCAGCGATCGGACCAGGATTTTTAACACAAACAACGCATTTCACGTCCATTCTCGCCGCAAGTTTTGGTTTTGTTATTTTAACTTCTATTATTATCGATATTGGTGCTCAAATGAACATTTGGCGAATTGTTGCCGTATCTGAAAAAAGAGCACAAGATATTGCAAACGATGTGCTTCCTGGGCTAGGTATTTTCCTGGCTATTCTGATTGTTATAGGTGGACTTGCATTTAATATCGGAAACGTTGCGGGAGCAGGATTAGGGTTGAATGTTTTATTCGGTATTTCTGATAAGACGGGAGCTATTCTTAGTGGAATTATCGCTATTTTAGTATTCGTCGTGCGTGAAGCCGGAAAAGCGATGGACCGTTTTACACAAGTGGCCGGGTTCGTCATGATCGGTTTGACAGTGTACGTCATGTTCACAGCTCAGCCTCCTGTTGGAGAAGCCGTTGCTAAAACGTTCGTACCGGATACAATTGATGTTCTTGCGATCGTAACGTTAGTTGGGGGAACAGTCGGTGGCTACATCACATTTGCCGGTGCTCACCGATTGCTTGATGCAGGAATAAAAGGAAGAGAAAGTCTCGGTGAAGTGACAAGAGGTTCTATTTCAGCGATCGGGATTGCTTCCATCATGCGTATCTTCTTGTTCCTAGCTGCTCTCGGGATCGTGGCGCAAGGCTTGCAGCTGGATCCTAACAACCCTCCAGCATCAGTTTTTAAGTTAGCAGCTGGAAATGTCGGTTATAAAATGTTTGGTATCGTTATGTGGACCGCGGCCATTACATCGGTTGTTGGTGCAGCCTACACATCCGTTTCGTTTATTAGAACGTTCAATGGAACGTTAGAAAAATATCATAAATGGATCATAATTGGATTTATCTCGGTTTCAACCATTGTATTTGCATTAGTTGGAAAACCAGTTGCCATTCTGATCTTAGTGGGTGCATTAAATGGCCTTATTTTACCGATAGCACTAGGTGTTATGCTGGTAGCAGCACACAAAAAGAAGATTGTTGGTGATTATAAACATCCGGTGTGGATGACGATTTTCGGAGGCGTGATTGTTGTCATCATGGCCGCTATGAGTGTGTATATGCTGTACACAGAAATTCCAAAGCTATTCGCGTAGTTTCTGATAAAAGGGGGAGCTTTTATGAAAGAACTAGACAGAATGAATCCAGCTGAGGCACGGGATCTGATCCGGCGCGGAGAATGGGTGAAGCCGACAAGCGGACTCGCAAACGGCTATACGCAAGGAAACTTAGTCGTGCTGCCGAAAGAGCTGGCGTTTGACTTTCTTCTGTTTTGCCAGCGAAACCCTAAGCCCTGTCCAGTGCTTGATGTAACTGAACCTGGTTCCGCAGTTCCAGCACTAGTGGCGCCAGATGCGGATTTGCGCGTAGATATTCCAAAGTACCGCGTCTATCGTGGCGGAGAATTGGCGGAAGAGAGAAACGACATCAAGGAACTCTGGAATGAAGACATGGTCGGCTTTTTGCTCGGCTGCAGCTTTACGTTCGAGCACGCACTGATGAATAACGGTATCCCCGTTCGTCATATTGAGCGCGGATGCAATGTACCGATGTTTAAAACGAACATACAATGTGTTAAAGCTGGGCGTTTTGAAGGTCCGATGGTGGTAAGCATGCGTCCGATTCCTGAAAAAGATGTCGTCCGTGCTGTTCAAGTGACGAGCCGCTTCCCTTCTGTTCACGGTGCGCCTGTTCATATCGGCAATCCCGAAGCAATCGGCATTCATGATCTGTATCAGCCGGATTTTGGTGACCCTGTCCAGATTCATGACGGCGAAGTTCCCGTGTTTTGGGCGTGCGGTGTAACGCCTCAAGCGGTTGCGATGCATGTGAAGCCAGAGATCATGATCACACACGCACCTGGGCACATGTTTATAACTGATGTTCGAGATGAAAAATATGGGGTATTGTAATAAAAGAGTTCAATTTAGAGAGAATCTACGTTTTGTAGATTCTTTTCTATTTGTTATAAAGCGTTTTCTGATGTGCTAGAGAGGCAGATGATAGTCTATCGGTGGAAATAAGAGTGTTACAGGTGAAAACAGAACTTTTATCGGCGTAAATTGAACTTCTGTCGGTGTAAATTGCTGCTCTATCAGTGGAAACGGCATTTCTATCGGCGAACGTGTAATAAATAAAAAAACACGTACCGTAAAAATGCCTTCTCTCTCTACAATAAAAGGACTGACCCCACATCAGGATCAGCCCTCACCTTTATTTTTCCGGATGAACCACCGTGTTAAGCAGTCCCCCGATTATAATCATCATCGCAGAAAGATAAAACCACAGCATCAACACTACGAGACCTGCCACTTGCCCATATAACGCGGAATAGTTGTTCCCGCTCACGTAGGAGGCAAAGCCCATCGAAACGAGCTGCCAGCCGATCGTCGCAAAAAACGCACCTGGAAGCACTTTACGAAACCCTAATTTGATGCTTGGCGCAAACGAATACAGCACGATAAAGAAAACCAGTAGAAACACAGTTCCGATTCCCCACTGTACGATGATCCAGAGCTTTTGGAAAGCCACATTAGAAAAAATGCCATCTAAATATACACGCAGTACTTTTTCAAATATCGGAACAAACACGGAGAAAAGCACGGCAATCATGAATCCTATTGTTAACAACAAACTTTCTGCGATTTGCTTCAGCATGTTTTCTTCATTTCTTACTTCATACGCGTCATTCAATATGCGCTTCATGCATTGAAAACCCATGGATGATAGCCACAACGTTATGATCAAACTGAACGACAGCAGATTCCCTTCTTGTCTCATAACGGTGTAGGATAATGTTTTTTCGATCAATGCGTATGTGCTGTCTGGCGCATACGGCTGGATTAGCTCCAAAATATTTTCTTCGCGCAGCGGCAAATACGTCAGCAGCGAATAGATCACCAATAAAAACGGAAAGACCGACATTAAAAAGTAATACGCCATCTGTGCTGACAGATCGTAAACCCTTAATTTAAAGAATCGGTCGCTTAATTTATTTAGGACTTCAATGATATTCATGTTGCAACACCTCTTATCTAGGCCAGTCCTTAAAAGTAGTAACTATAATATATACGCAAAAAGTTGTCCAATCAGATCAATTTTTTTAAAAAAACCTAATTAGGGCTGTTATCATATCGGTGTTGTATCCCCGCCACTTATCTTAAGCAAGTTAATGTCATTCCCACCCAAAATCCTGTAAGCTGTAAACATTACTTTTTGTCAGATGGGAATGACACCACAAATGGAAACGACACAAAACTATAAACATTCTACAATCGTTACCTTGCTTCTTGCAGGTACGTTTATTGCGATACTTAATCAAACGCTGATGATTACAGCGATTCCGCCAATTATGAAAGAGATGAACATAACGGCCAACAGTGCGCAGTGGCTGACGACCGTTTTTATGCTTGTTAACGGGATCATGATTCCGGTCAGCGCCTTTTTGCTCGAACGGTTCACGACAAGACAGCTTTTTATCACAGCAATGAGTGTATTCGCGTTTGGCACATTGGTAGCAGGCCTCGCGCCAAACTTTGAGATGCTGCTGCTCGGAAGGGTTATTCAATCAAGTGGAGCGGGCGTTATGCTTCCGCTGATGCAAACCGTATTTCTTATGATTTTTCCGGTGAACAAACGGGGATCAGCGATGGGGTTAGTCGGGCTCGTGATTTCATTCGCGCCTGCAATCGGACCTGCATTATCTGGCTGGGTCACGTCCCATTATTCGTGGCGTGTGCTGTTCTTCATCATCTTGCCGATTGCGATCATTGATATCGTCATCGCTTTCTTTGCGCTGAAAAATGTTACGGAGACAACAAAAACAAAAGTGGATGTTTTATCAATCATCCTCTCTTCGTTCGGTTTCGGAGGGCTGCTGTACGGGTTTACGTGCGCCGGAAACCTAGGTTGGACGGCAACACCGACATTGCTCTGGCTCGCAATCGGCGTGATCGCACTCGTCCTCTTCATCACAAGACAACTGAGATTAGCGCATCCCATGCTGGAATTCCGAGTGTTCGCGAACTCCATCTTTCCACTCACGGTCATTATTGGAATGATCACGTTCATGGGATTGATTGGAGCGGAGACAATTATTCCGTTATTCATGCAGAACATGAGGGATTTTACGGCGTTTGAAGCAGGACTCGCTCTTTTACCAGGCGCACTGATCACGGGTCTTCTGTCGCCGATCACGGGTAGACTTTTTGATAGATTCGGTGCGCGGTGGCTCGCGTTTACGGGACTCATCATTATTACGGGATCATCGTTCGCGTTCGCTACGCTAAGCCCGTCAACATCCTTCACCTTCCTCACGTTTATGTACAGTGTACGGATGTTCGGACTTGCAATGGTCATGATGCCTGTTGCAACAGCAGGCTTAAACCGATTGCCGAAACGATTGATTCCACATGGTGCGGCCATGGATAACACGATGAAAATGATTGCCGCTTCTGTCGGTACAGCCATTTTAGTAACCGTGATGACAACAACAGCCTCTACCGCAGGACAAAATCCAGAGATCTCGCACCCGGATATGTACGGCGCAAACATGGCATTTATAGTTATTTCTGTTCTATCGTTGATCGGACTGGTTATCTCTTTTTTCATAAAAGAAAAACAAACAGAAGTAAAAGGCAGCTGATTCCAGCTGCCTTATTTTGTGAAATTATTGTAATTCCACTGAATATTTCGTGACATTCCATCTTTCATAAGTAATACTTAATATAGGTAGAACTTTACCCTTCTAAACAATTAAATTCCTTATCGTATTTTTTATATAACTAGTTAAACAGGAGGCTTATATATTGAATATTATCCAACAAAAACTAGCAGAAACTTTAGTGAATCAAGCTCCCTCCCTAGCTGAAAAAATCATTAGCCGACGCTTTGAGAAATACCCCGTAAAAGAAAATCAGCTGTACGACCTTCAATCATCTATCGATTACATAACAAAGTTTGTCCAACTTGTAGGAAGTTCTCTATTGCTGTCTCCAAGAGTAAAGGAAGAGGGGTTAAAAGTGTGGTCGATTCATACGGCTCAATATGCGCTTCAGTATGGTCAGTCCCTTGATATTGCGATGCAACCCAATCTTTTTATTCGATCAGAACTCATAAGCGTGATCGCTAAACTTTCTGAAGAAGAAGGTTACACGGTGAAAGAAACGATTAGGCTTGTTCAAGATATAAATCAGATGCTCGATCTCTGCTTCCACTGCTTTACGGAAACCTATATGGAGAGTATTTTACAAGCGATTTAAAGCGAAAAGACACTTGATCACAGCGATGAAGTGTCTTTTATTTTACGTATATAAGAAATCTTTCTTGTTTTCTAATATAACAACCTGTTGATGAGATTCTTTTGCCGATTGTTTCGTTTGTTCAACAAGATAAGCGATTTGTGCAGAAGCTTGTTTTACCCCTTTTACTAAAAGCGGTACTCCGATAAAATCAATCCCGAGTCTTCTGGAAAACAATCCACCGAACGTCATGGCCAGCGGGACTGTCGGTGAGGTGTTGGAAAAGATGATTCTTTCCCCTGTGTTGTTTCTCTTCTCTAAAAGTTCAAATAAATTTTTCAGACCAGGAACAAAAATTTTAGATCTGCCCCGGCCTACCGTATAGACGGAATGACCATCTTCATCTGTCCCGTGAAAGATAATCGTCCCCATATCTGACGTTTTTAATTTATTAAAGTATGGCACGTTAAGTATCTGTTCTTTAGAAAGCTCTACATTTCGAGGCAGCTTTTTAAGATGAAATGCCGCAGCGAGTGACGTGGTATGCGTACCTCCGTAATCATTATAAATATAAATCATTCCATACAGCTCCTAAGATTACTTCATCCATCATTCTCTCCGTTTCACCTTATGAAGATACCTTTCTTCATAAAGATGACATTAAAATCGTTAGAAGGGATATTTGTCGAAATGTCGAAGAGTTCTTCATAAACATTCGGACACTGTTCGAGGAGGCACTCATATGGAAGGTTGTAGAGAACTTGGAACTAAAATTATCAATAACAGCAAGCAACTTGTAAACCGATTATCGCCGATCGAGAACTTAGACAGAAACTATAAGAACTATTTAGTAAAGTTACCTTTTTGGATGGAAACGCTATTCTCCTATTTGGGAGAATCTCTTATGGAAGAAGGAATTTTGGTCGAGGAAAAGATCCGAAGGTGGGCTAACGCATTCGGGCAGCGCTCGTCTGAAAGTGAGATACCGCTCGATCACGCCCTTCACTTTATCTTTGAAACTCGCGTAGTTATTTGTGAGTTTTTAGAGGAAGAATCCATTCCCGCTGATTCTGTTACTAAAATCTGCAACAATATTCATCTACAGATTGATCTAGCAGCCCGTTCCATTGTCACGCACTATACGACATTTATGCATAACACGAAAAAAGCGCTTCAGCATACGAACCGAAATCTGGATATTTCCATTGGTGAGTTGAACAACATTCGAACTGCGCTCTTTGAAGCTACGATTTTTTCGATAACCGATAAAAATAATCATATCATTCAAGTGAACGACCACTTTTGCCGACTAACGAAATATGATCGAAACGAGTTGATTGGACAAGATCACGGCAAGATTTTCGTATCAGGCGTTCATTCAGACGAATACTTGGAGAACATTAAACAAGAAATTAAAGCCGGCAGAGTGTGGAACGGCGAGATTTGTAATAAAGCGAAAGACGGCTCACTTTATTGGGTCGATACAACGATTATTCCTTTTCTAGATCCTGAGGGAGTCGCATATCAGCACATCTCGATTCAGTACGATGTCACGGAAAAGAAGAAAACCGAAGAAATTTTACTAAAGTCAGAAAAAGTTTCCTTGATTGGTGACTTGGCTGCCGGTATTGCACATGAAATCCGCAATCCGCTTACTTCCATCGCCGGACTTGTTCAGCTTTTCAATGAATCAGATCCAGAAAAGAACGCCTTTTATAAAGACATTATTCTGACCGAAATCAATCGTATCAACTTTATCGTGAGCGAACTGATGGTCCTTGCAAAACCGCATGCCGTCTATTTCAGCTGGTTCAACATCACAGACAGTGTTCAAAACGTCATCGATCTCATGCAGCCTGAAGCAAACTTAAGAAACGTCGTGATTTTATTTGAAAAACAAGAACGTATCCCACTCGTTTATGGTGAGAAAAATCAGCTTACTCAAGTGATCATCAACATGATCAAAAATGCGATGGAAGCTCTGCCGAATGGCGGAAGAATTCAGCTATCCGCTGCGTCCTCTGCTGACAACATCGTACTTTACATAAAAGATAACGGAGTGGGTATGACTGAAGAGCAAAAAAAGCGGTTAGGTGAACCTTTTTATACGACCAAATTTAACGGAACAGGCCTTGGTCTTATGGTATGCTTCAAAATTATCCAGAATCACCAGGGCACGATTGAGGTGGATAGCGCTTTTAATGAAGGAACTACATTTACGATTACACTGCCTATGCATGCTTCAACTAATGGACAGCCCTTGAAAGTTGATACATTAACGTAAGATAGACAGAAGATGCTCAAGGTGGGGGAAATCGTGAGCATCTTCTAAGAAACGGTCGTGTTATAAGGTTAACTTTGGCTAATGTGGATTTATTCTATTTAACGTGGATTTATTAAAATTAACGTGGAATTATTAGATTTAACGTGGATATATTGAAATTAATGTGGATATATTTTTACGTGTCCTTTCAAAACACACAAACTAAATTTATGTCCTCTCAAAAAACACACTCATTTCCTGCATAACACATTGTTCCGTCACTTCCGTTTTGTTTTTCATACTTAATGCACTCATTAAAGAAGAAAAAGATGCTCATGGATTCAAAATCCTGAGCATCTTTTTAAACGTTTGTTTAAAAAATCATGTTCGCCACTAAAAGTGAGACTAATCCGACGAACCAACAGATTGTGGTTGGGACCGACCAAACCATGATTTGTTCTTTTACATCCTTAATCCCGAGCATTCGGTTAACCACCCAGAAAAGGCTATCGTTAAAATACGAGAATACCATTGATCCCATCGCTGCTGCCTGGGCAGCTAGCGCCATGTTGACATCAAGCTGTGATAGAATTGGCGCGGAAATGGACGCAGCCGTAATCATCGCAACCGTTCCGCTTCCTTGTACTAAACGTACGATCGTGGCTACAAAGAAAGGAATCAAGATTGCTGGCAATGCAAGGCCTGCAATACTTTCCGCAATATAGTTACCTGCTCCGCTTTCACGAAGAACATTTCCAAGCGCACCACCTGCACCTGTTACTAAAAGGATAATCCCTGCAGTTTGAATTCCCTCTTCCATTCGATCAAGCGATTCAGAACGGCTCAAGTTTCCTGCTAGAGCATAAATCGCGACAATTAATCCAATGCTGACTGCGATAATCGGTTTACCTAAGAAAATCAGAACACCGTAGAATCCGGATGTTAATTCAAGCGCCGCTAAGGTTGTATTTAAAAAGATTAGTAGTATTGGCAGAACGATTGGTAATAATGAGCGGCCAAGTGATGGAAGATCATGTTCTCTTGCGCTTGCTAATTCGATGAACTCTTGATAGGCTGCTTGTTTATTTGGCCGTGTAAAACCTAACTCTGAATCATCTGGCACTTGATAGATTCTTTTGCCTATCCATTTTGCATACAATACACCTGCAATCATCGTCGGTATGGCGAACAAAAGACCAAGTCCGATCATAAGACCAATATCGACTCCAAAAATCCCTGCTACACCTAACGGACCAGGAGTTGGCGGTACGAGGGAGTGCGTGATGACGAGTCCGACTGCTAGCGCAACACCTAATGAAACGACTGACTTCCCTGTTTTCTTAGATAGTGCTTTTACAAGTGGATTTAAAATAACAAACGCTGAGTCTACAAAGATTGGAATGGAAACAACGTAACCCGCAATCGCCATCGCCCATTCTTCTTTTTTCCTTCCTACTGCTTTAATCAGAGAATAAGCTAATGTTTCTGCAGCTCCAGATACTTCTAGAATCCGTCCGATCATGACACCGAGGCCAATAACGATACCAATAGATGCTAACGTACTGCCGAAACCTGCTGAAATGGTATCTGCCACTTTTCCAGGTTCCATTCCACCCACAAGACCGGCGATAGATGCTGCAATAAGTAAAGCTAAGAAAGCGTGAACCTTTGTTTTTAAAACGAGAAAAATTAATGCAATAACCCCAAGAACTAACCCAGCTACCATTTGTGCTCCTGAAACTTCCATTCAATTAACCCCCTTTAATGTAAGCGCTTTTATTTTATTGGAATAATAGTGAAGGGCTTTTTCCACCCTTCACCTTATGCAAAAAACAAATTACAAACTGTTTGCTGTAAACTTTGGAGCATATTGAGCAGCAAGCTTAATGCACTCTTCCATACTTGTGCTTTCCGCAATGTTCTTTCCTGCGATATCGAATGCCGTTCCATGGTCTACAGAAGTTCTTAAGAATGGCAGACCATTCGTAATAGAAATGGTTCTATGAAAATCTGTCATTTTTGCAGCGATATGTCCTTGGTCATGATAGAGAGATAGTACAGCGTCGTATTTTCCGTTTAAAGCTTGGAAGAAAACAGAGTCTGCTGGAACAGGACCTACCGCGTTGATCCCGTCTGCTACTGCCATCTCAATACCTGGCTTGATTTGTTCTACTTCTTCCCAACCGAAAAGACCGCCTTCACCGCTATGCGGGTTTAAACCAGCAACTGCCCATCTTCTGTTTTCAACCCCGAGGCGAGCGAGCGCTCGATCACAACGGATTAAGTAATCATGCACACGTTCTTTCGTCATTGCCGCAATGGCATCTTTCAATGATAAGTGACGCGTTAAGAAGAAAATTCTCATTCCTTTTACTTCAAACATCGTTAACGGGTCGTTTGAGCCAGCAAGAGCTTCAAGCATTTCCGTGTGACCGATATATGGAACGTTCGCTGCTTTAAGAGATTCTTTGTTGATCGGCGTTGTTGCAAGTGCTTTTACTTCCCCAGCTGTTGCAAGTTCTACCGCTTTTTTGATGTATTCAAAAGCTCCCTGTCCACCTTGTGCAGAAACTTCACCGTATTGAAGCTGGTCCATATTAATGTTGTTTAAGTTGATCACATCAACTGTACCTAGTTCGTACTTTCCTTCTGCTGGTGCGTTTACCTCGTTAATTGTAAGATCTGCACCAACGATTGTGATTGCTTTTTGGAGTACAGCAGCATCCCCAATAACGAGTGGTTTACATACGTCGTAAATTTCTTTTTTAGCAAGAGATTTCATTGTGATCTCTGGTCCAATACCTGCTGGATCACCCATTGGAATAGCTATAATGGCTCTTTCAGTAGTTGTTGTTTTCGTTGCTGTTGTCATGTTTTTTCCTCCTTAGGAATCTATAAAATTTTATTGGACTTGTTTGCTGGAAGTTTGATTCGCTAAAAGATGTTTTACAATTGTATGAATCGCTTTTTTGTCGCCCACCATACCGCCTTTAGTAGCGAGTGGTATGCCATCAAAGTATCCTCCGATGAACTGACCGTATGCTACAAGAGGAAGCACCTCGTCTTTCAGCTTGATACCTTCAGCTCTTCCTACTGAACACAGAGACGCTGTAACATCGCCTCCACTGGAGAAGCAGCCGCCGATCTCATAGTTGGTAGACTGAATCACAATTCGTGTAATTTTTCCTAACCCATCCGCGATTCTTTTCGCTAATTGATCTTGGCTGACGCCTTGCTCTTCCGCTAAACGTTTCAGATCTAATTGCTTGGATGATGGAGAATTCGTGGTGATAATCAGGATATCTTGCTCATGTATCTCTTCTAAAGCCTCGTTCACCACACGCTCGACCTCTGCTTCCCAGCTGTCTGATAGACTTGCTAATTTTTCCGCATTCACATAGACCGGATTAGCATTCGTTTTATCGATGAGGTATGTCAATTGTTGAGCGCTTAAGGAAGTCACACTGCCAACTGTGACGATAATCTTTTTACTTTGTGTGTGCTGGCTAGAATACGCTTTTGCATAAAGAGCGGTTAGTGGACCAGGATCAACAGGAACAAGTTTGTAGTCCTCAATCAGTGCCATTGCATGAGCTATGTCTTCAATTTCTTCATCTGTCACTGCATCGAGCACCAGAATGCGATTGCCTGCCTTTATACTTTTCTTTAAATCTTGTAAAATAGCATCTTTTCCTTGCAGTACGGTTTCGAGACCGATGTGAGCAACAGCGTGTACACTTTGTTTTCTTATAATAGAAGGAACGTACGATTCAGTCAGTGGAGTAACCGGGTCTTTCGCTACATCTGTGGCTTGAACCGGCACACCGTTTACGAGTAAGTAGCCGCCTGATGTGATGCGGCCTGATTCTGGAAACGATGCTACAACTACCGCAATCGACTGTTCTCCTAGTCCATGTAGAACATTATCAATCTCAATGCCGATGTTTCCTCTTACCGTACTGTCTATTCGCTTGCAGATTACGTCTGCTCCCCAACGCTGAAGATTGTTTAATGCTGTTTTGATTCTCATTTCGGAAACATCTTTTCGTGCATACCTGCTATCTGTGTCGATACAAACTGCATTGTAGCTTCCTGAAGCAGGCTCCTGATCGTAATAGACCATCGTCGCTGCTTCAAATCCCTGTTTTATGAGCTTTACTCCAGTTGCATTGGCACCTGTTAGATCATCCGCAATGACGCCAACTTTCATTTCTGCTCACCACCTTCAACGGTTACTACATCCAAGTATTCATTCAGTTTTTCTTCAGTTTCTTCTGAAATACCGCGATCCGTAATTAACCCGTGTATTTGTGTGAGATCGCATACTTTCGTAAGTGACTTTTGGTCAAACTTGCTGGAGTCAGCTACTAGCCATGTTTTTTCCGACGCTTCAATCATGAGCTTTTTTATGGAAGCCTTTTCAAAAGTTGGTGCTGTAACACCCGCTTTAAAATCAATGGCATGAGCTCCTAGGAAAAATACATCAACATGAATGTTTCTTAACATCAGTTCGGTTAAGGGACCGAATAAAGTACCAACATTATTTTGAAGTTCTCCGCCAGTAACGATCACTTTCACGTCGGTATCAGTAAGCTCGGCTGCGATCTTAATGTCATTCGTAACAACGGTGATCGTCTTTTTATCTTTTAGTAGTTTCGCAATCTCTAGTGTTGTCGTCCCTGAATCTAAAAGAATCGTTGCGTGTTCTTGAATGAACTCCACGGCTTTTTTTGCAATCATCTTCTTGCGGTCATTGAACTTGCCTTCCTTTGTTCGGAATGAAGATTCAACAACTAGTGGTTTGTTTAGAATTGCACCGCCATGCGTTCTAATAATTTGATTGTTCTCTTCGAGGTAAGCAAGATCACGGCGAATCGTCATTGCTGAAACATTTAATTCACTTACCAATTGTTCAATATCTATTTTTCCGTTTGTATTTAACTGTTTAAGAATTTGTTCTCTACGTTCTTTAGGCATCATTTTCATCACCTTTGTTATTTTCGAACACTTTATAATTTATATAATGTTCTAAGTAAACATAAATGTCAATGATTTTTGTTTAAAATGAACATTTATGTTTTTGGATATTAATGGATTATTGATTAATTGGTGTCGTAGTGTGTCGAAAATCGGATGAATTTTTTTATACACGTAATTATTTGGTCTATATACGTAATTAATGAGGTTATCTCCGGATATAATTTGGATTACCTCGTAATTATTTTTTGTGTCTGCTTGAAGTGATCAGAATGAATAAATGTCTTTGACAAAACACACCTCAACTAATATACACAACATATAAATCTAGCATTCAAACCATTTTCCTCTCAACCATATATCGTTTTTTAACTTAAAGTACCTAATAATAGTCTCTGTTAACATTTACTTGTATACTAGATTTAAAGAAATTGAATGATCCTAGAAAAACACACAATAAATGGTACATAAGGGGAAGAATTTTAAAATGTCCATTCTGATCGTTGATGACAATACAGTAAATCTATTTGTAATACAAAAAATATTAAAAAATGCAGGATACGAAGACTGTACCTCTCTTTCATCCGCTCAACAGCTGTTTGATTATCTTGAGCAAAACGAAAGTCAGCTTAATAAAAAATCAGTCGACCTCATTCTTCTTGATATCATGATGCCTGAGATTGACGGGATCGAGGCGTGCCATCGCCTACAGCAGGACGAACGCTTTAAAGATATTCCGATCATCTTCATCACGGCTCTTGAAGACTCTAGCAAACTGGCGGAAGCCCTAGATTGCGGCGGAATGGATTATGTAACAAAGCCGATCAATAAAATTGAACTGCTTGCAAGAATTCGAGTGGCACTTCGTTTAAAATACGAAAAGGATTGGCATGCCGAGCAGGAGCAAAAGATTCAAAATGAGCTCGATCTTGCCATGCAAGTTCAAAAAGGACTGTTAAATCCACCTATAAAAGAGGACAACATCACGATTAATGTGTCTCACCTTCCTTCCTTTAAGCTCGCTGGGGATATGTATTATTGGCACAAGTTTGATGACCACCGTTATGGCATCATTCTTCTCGACATGATGGGCCACGGCATTTCATCCTCTCTTGTTTGTATGTTCATCTCTTCGGTTATGAGGGATACGATTAAAGAACTGAGAGATCCCGAACTCGTTATCAAGGAACTGAACCGTTATATGGCGCTTCTTCACAATCCGAAGAACGATTACAACTACTATTTCACCGGCATCTATCTTTTGATCGATACAGAGAAAAAGACTGTTGAATATGTGAATGCCGGACATCCTGAAGGATATGCACTTGTTGACCACTCACTTCGTCCTATTGAACGGTGCTGCTATGCCGTTGGTTTTTTTGAACAGATCGAGGTTAAAAAGTCAGTAATTCAGTATGAAGACAACATTCAGATCCTGCTCTTTACGGACGGCGTGCTAGAAGCTGGGGATGATGAAGAGTTGATGCTAGAGAAGTTGAAATACGTGGCATCGGAAAAATGGAGCAACATCCGCTCGCCAATCCACCTCGTGATACCAGAAGAACAGCAAACCGAACAAAGCGATGATATGTGTATTATGATGATACAAGCGAACTAAAAAAGCAGGAAGAAGAGGTCTCATACCCCTTCATCCTGCTTTTATTTTTTACGGTAAATCTTCGCTTGTTCTGCAAAATCAGCATATTTATCCGCACAGTCCGCAAACTGTATGGATTCCTTATCGCCGAGGCCAAGGAACCCATTAGGACTAAGACTGTCATAAAACAGTTCATGAACTTGGTTTTGCAGAGCCGCTGTAAAGTAAATCAGTACGTTGCGGCAAAGAATAACATGAAACTCGTTAAAAGAATGATCTGTCACGAGGTTATGCTGAGCAAAGCTGATCTGTTTTAATAACGACGGGTTCAGATAAGCGAAGTGACCGTCCGTCGTGTAATACTCAGAAAAGGCTCGCGTGCCTCCAGCAGCCATATAATTCTTCGTGTACGTTTTCATTTTACTAAGCGGTAGAATACCTGAACGCGCCTTGTTCAGCACAGGTTCGTTCATATCGGTCGCGTATAATTTTGTCTTATGACTAAGTCCTTCTTCTTCCATTAGAATGGCCATTGAATATACTTCTTCTCCAGTTGCGCATCCTGCGTGCCAAATTCGAATTTCGGGGAGCTCCCGCAACTGCGGAACCACCTTTTCCCGAAACGCTCTAAAAAACTCTGGATTGCGGAACATCTCGGTTACGTTAATGGATAAATCATTAAGCAGCTTCGTCATAAAAGATGAATCATGCAGCACTTTTTCCAATACGCCTGTTATTGTTGGGATCTGCTCGATCTGCATGCGATTTTGAACGCGCCGATGGATCGAGGACCGCATATACTGGCGAAAATCAAAACCAGATATGCGGTACAACCCTTCTAGCAACAAATCCATCTCAATCGTTTCCGTAATATTCATTTCCTGACTGTCATCGTTGTTCCAAATGAAATCTTTCATCGAAGGTCTATCCTCACTTTGTCATCCAAACATGCATTACAGAGAAGAGCTGTTCAAGTTTCAATGGCTTGCTGATATAATCAGACGCCCCTGCTTCAAGACACTTTTCACGGTCGTTCTTCATCGCTTTTGCCGTCAACGCGATAATCGGAAGGTCACTATACTCACCCGTTCCGCGTATGCGCTGCATCGTTTCATACCCATCCATCTCAGGCATCATAATGTCCATCAGAATGAGGTCGATCTTTTTGTTAGCATCTAACACATCAAGGCACTCCATCCCGTTGTTCGCGATCAGGATGTTCATCCCTTTTTGTTCAAGAGCCGTTTTTAATGCAAAAATATTTCGGTTATCGTCATCTGTGATGAGCACCGTTTTACCATAAAATACGTTCTCTTCATCAACCGCGATTGATGGTTGCTCTGCTTCAGGTTCAGCAGTCACAATTTTTGCGGTGATTGGTGCTTCTGCAACAACGCTAGTTTGGCTGGATTGCTCGAGTGCTGTTGCCACCTCGGCTGACGCGCCAAGGAACGTTTGAACCGAAACGGTTTCATCCGAAATACTCGGAATCAGAAGTTTAAACGTACTTCCTTTTCCTTCTTCACTTTGAAGTTGAAGTCTGCCTCCTAAAAGTTTCGCAAACTCACTGCTGATCGACAGCCCAAGACCAGTGCCTCCGTATTTGCGAATTGTCGCACCGTCACCTTGCTGGAACGCTTGGAATATCAGTTCATGCTTCTCTTTCGGGATACCGATTCCCGTGTCTTTTATCGCGACTTCTAACCAATAATCAACACCGTTATAAATTACGTCTGTCTGCACTTTTTTCACGCTGACCGAAACTGAACCTTTTTCCGTAAACTTAAACGCATTCGATAACAGATTTTTCACAATCTGCTGGAATCGTTTTTCGTCTGTCTGCAGAATGGTCGGTACGTCTGGTGCCACATTTATCGTGAAATTTAAGCCCTTTTGATCAGCGATATGCGTAAAGTTTCTCTCCAGGTTGGATGGGAGCTCACTTAGATTCACTTCACTCAACATGATCTCCAGTTTTCCTGCTTCCACTTTGGAAAGATCTAAAATGTCGTTGATGAGATTCAACAGATCCTGACCTGATGAATGAATCACTTTTGCAAACTCTAATTCTTCATCTGAAAGTGATTTACTGCTGTTTTCAGCAAGCATCTCCGATAAGATCAGGATGCTGTTCAGTGGTGTTCGCAGCTCATGAGACATGTTTGCCAAGAACTCCGATTTGTACTTCGAGCCGGTTTCCAGCTGTGATGCCTTCTCTTCCAGTTCTTTCTTCGCAATCTCAAGAGCCTTTGATTTTTCTTCAGCGTCTTGCGAACGGGATTCCAGCTGTTCGTTGATCATCTGCAGTTCTTCTGATTGCATCTGCAGCTCTTCAGACTGTGTTTGCAGTTCTTCTGATTGCGCTTGAAGTTCTTCTGTCATCGCTTGAGATTCAGATAACAACCTTGCAATTTCCATACGGTCGACCACTCGGTTAATCGTCAGACCGAACGTTTCTAATACTTTTTCAATAAAAGCAATGTGCTGCTCCGTGTATTCAGTGAGGCTCGCAAGCTCGATCACCGCAACGATTTCGTCTTCATGAACAATTGGCGCGATCAGGATGCTTCTCGGTTTCGTTTCTCCGAGCCCAGAGGAAATCAGCGTGTAGTCTGCATCAATCTTGTTGATCACTTGAACTCGTTTTTCGAGAGCACATTGTCCGATCAGACCTTGACCAAGCTTGAAGCTGGAACGTCCAACATCGCCTGCAGAATCCGCGAAAGCTCCTTTTTTAACGAATCGAATGTTCTCTTCCTTGCCTTCTTTAATATAAAAAGCGCCGTAAGAGGATTCCGTTATCTGAGCGGTCGCGGAAAGGAAGATTTCCGCTAAATTTTCGAGAGATGATACCCCTTGGTTCTTGCTGACAACTTCTGTCACACTTCTTTGCAGCCAATCGCGTTCTTCAAAAGAACTTAGAAGTTCGTTCGTCGCCTCTCCTAAGTCTCTGATCTCATCGTTCGATTTCACATGAATACGACTGCTCAGATTTCCGCCTGTCGTCATCGCGCGAATCGTTGCCACTACCGCACTGATCGTTTTGATGATAGAACCTGAAATCATCCATGCAAGAGCGATCGATGCGACAATAACAAATGCAAGCAAGCTAAAAAGACCGATCTCTAAGTATCGATTTTGGTTGTTCAGATGGTCTGCTCGCTGCTGGGTAATTTCTTTTTCCTTAGCTCGAAAAGAATCAAACTGTTGCAGAACTTGTTCGGTCTTTGATTTTCCAGGATCTTTTTTAAAAAATGCAGTGATTCCCGCCGTATCGTTTCGCTGCTTCATTTTAATCGGCGGATCACCCGCTACTACAATCCATTCCTTAATGTTTTCATTAATAGTAGCGATGTTTTTTTGCTGATTTGGATTATCAGAAAGCAATTCGTTTAAGTCGTTGTAGTCTTTCGCCCATTGAGATCGCGCATCATTAAAAAGCTGGAGATAACTTTCATCTCCTGTAATGATATACGCCCTTTTGTTTGTTTCCATCGTTAAAAGATCTTTTTCAATCTGATTTGTAAGATCCCTTACCGCAAAATCGTGCTGGATGATAAAGTTCCTTTCACCTTTCATCGTGTCCAACTGATTGGTAACCGCAAGAATAGCCGCAATCAAACAAATAATGATGACAATGTAGCCAGTAACAATTTTCTGGCGAATTCCGAATCTAAAATTATTCATCCCCATGTATTCCTGCCTTTTTTACAATATATGTTTTTATGACTAATTATAATGCTTAATGTCGGATTTAGGTAGCTGGAAGACGCTTGGAATGTGCTGGGAAAATAAAAAACGAGATCTCGTTGGGTGAGAGACTAGTTTATTGTGAGGAGTATTGATGCACAAGCTTCTACTTTTTTATGGAGCGTCTTTTTCAGTTGTGTTTACGGTACGCGCACGATTAAGTAATTTACGCGCGGTTGGACCTATTTTGCGCGCAGGACATGCTTAGTTGCGCGCACAAAATAAGCAATTACACGCACTTTTAGACTATTTTCGCGCACCAATATAAAAACGGCTCAAGTTGCGCCAGTAAAACACACCTTGAACCGCTTTAAATCCTAATTTTAAAGACTTTCTCCAATTTTACGAACAGAAATCCCTGAATCCTCGAGTGTTTGCCGAATTTTTTTTGCAAAACTTAACGCATGAGCACCGTCACCATGAATACGAACAAACTGCATGATTTGTTATCTGCTGTTTGAATTTATACGAGCATTAAGCCTTAACAAACACCGTTTTAATAGAAGTATAAAACTCTTTTGCAGCTTCCCCTTGTTCTCTTGAATGAGAACTTGATTGTTTCATCCCACCAAATGGAGCTTGTAGTTCTACACCTGCACTTTCAGCATTTATTCGAACAAGTCCTGCTTCCATTCCATTAATAAACGACAGCATGCTGCCAATATTCGTTGTGAAAATAGAAGCACTCAGACCAAACCTTGAATCGTTTGCCATTTCTAACGCGTGTTCTATATCATCGGCCTTGATCAAGGCTAGAACGGGTCCGAAAATTTCTTCCTGAGCTATTACCATGTCAGGTCGAACATCTTCAAAAACAGCTGGTTCAATAAAATAGCCTTCTGGATCTAAATTCTTTATAGGCTTTCCACCATAAAGAAGAGTTGCGCCCTCATTGATTCCTTTTTCAATATAGGACTGTACGCTCTTAAATTGCTTCTCATTCACGCATGGGCCCATCCAAACATCATCTTTAAGCCCATCACCTACTGTCAACTCACTAATCCTGCTTAACAGCTTCTCTTTAAACACATCGTAAACACGTTCCTCTACGATTACTCTGCTCGTTGCTGTACATTTTTGTCCGGTTGAGCGCAAACCACCGCTTATTGTTGCCTCAACTGCCAAATCTAAATCAGCATCAGCCGCGACAATGACTGGGTTTTTCCCTCCCATTTCGAGCTGATATTTTGCTCCGCGTGCCAAGGCACCTTGACCTACCAATTTTCCGATCTGATCCGATCCCGTAAAAGTAATCCCATCAACGCCTTCGTGGTCAATTATCCTTTGGCCAACGACAGATCCTGGACCTGTAACCAGATTAATAACACCTTTAGGCAAGCCAGCTTTGTGAAAACACTCAACAACCTTTGCTGCAGTGACGCCCGTTTCATCAGCTGGTTTTAAAACTACTGTATTTCCGTACACTAATGCAGGTGCTATCTTCCAAATCGGTATGGCGACTGGAAAGTTCCATGGTGTAATAACGCCGATCACGCCGAGTGGAACTCTCGTCGTAAACATCAGTGCATCTTTATCGGTTGGAGGAATAACGTCCCCCACTTTTCGCATGCCTTCACTTGCATAATAACGAAGAATGGCCACACCTCTTGCTGTTTCTCCTTTAGCTTCAGGTAAGGTTTTACCCATTTCACGGGTCATTGTTTTAGCAATATCCTCAAGATTTTCTTCCAAGATATCAGCTACTTTATAAAGGAAATCTCCTCTGGCTGGTGAGGACATTGTTTTCCACGATTTGCTGGCTTCCTTGGCAGCCGAGACTGCTGAATCAACATCAGAGGGAGACGACTGTTGAACGTAGCCAATAACTTCATGAATGTTTGCTGGATTTATGCTTTGATTCACTTTTTGGTTGGATGACTCTACCCACTCACCATTTATATAGTTTAAGTAATGTTTCGTTTCGGATAATACGGACATGTTCTAGCCTCCTGTTTTTTATTAACTAAAAATTCAGTCTTTTAATTCTGCAATAGTACTAGGAATAGAATAAGGCTTTGAAATTTCCAAAGCCTTATATCGTCATTATTTAGCAGCTACTTTTTCCTTAAAATACTGATTTCCTCTAAATTGGTCATTTAGGGAATGCTTCTCTACCTTTTCAACCGCTTTTTCTTCATCTCTTTCTTTAAGAGCATTTAAGATTTCAACATGCTCTTCTAATGTCTGCAAGTTAATTTTATCTTTTTTAGAGATATTAGCTCTGTACAACAATAATTTAGCTCTAACCTGTTCTAGTAAACCGATGAGATGTTTATTTGGACAAGCATCAATAATGATTTTGTGAAATCTAGCATTTAGCGTTAAAACACTCAGTTGATCCTGCTTTGCTAAAGCCTGTTTGGATTCCTCTATAACCCGATCTGCTTCTTCAATTTGTTTGTCAGATAGCTCGTGAACAGCTAACTTAATGATTTCTTTTTCTAAGATGGTTCTGCAGACACTTAGTTCATCAAAGTGCTTTTGATTTAAGCTGATGACTGTTGTTCCCATCGTACCTGGAATGAGCAATCCTTCTTTTTGCAGCTGTCTTAGCGCTTCTCGTAAAGGTGTTCGGCTAATCTGCAGCTGTTCAGCTAACTTCGTAACAACAATCTTTGAGCCAGGCTGAATTTCGCCTGTTAAAATTGAATTTTTCACTCGATCATATACTTGTTGATAAAGCGGTGGCACTTGTTTAAAAGCGTCCATGTCTTACACTCTCCCTGCCATCTTTAAGTTGTATCCTGGATCCAATATTCTATCATTAATGGTAGGGTACTTTTTCCAAAGAGTCAATATGAAAACGCTTTAGTTTAAGATGTTTGGAATAAGCAAACTGATTCCTGGGATGTACGTGATTAAAGCTAATACAATTAACATGGTTGCTAGGAAATACTTTAAATAAGGTAAAACTTCTGATAAAGGTGTTTTACCTACTGAACATGTAGTCAGAAGAACGGATGCTACAGGCGGCGTTTGTTGTCCGATTCCTAAGTTCATGGCAACAATGATCCCAAAGTGAACCGGATCAATGCCTACCTGATGAATGAGTGGCATCAAGATTGGCACGAGCATAATGATGGCAGCAGAACTATGAAGCAGCATTCCAACAAGAAGCAAAAGAACATTCACCATCGCTAAAACGATTAATTTGTTGTCTGTAATGCTCAAGATCCAATTTGCAATCTCTTGAGGGATTTGCTCACTGCTTAAAAACCAGCCTACTAAAGCTGAAGTAGCAATAATAAACATAACGATTGCTGTTTGTCTTGCAGCACCTAGCATTACTTCAGGCAGATCTCTTAATTTGAGCTTGCGATAGACGACCGTTCCAATAAATAAAGCAGCAAGTACGGCAACAGCAGCCGCCTCTGTTGGTGTGAAAATCCCGCCTAGAATTCCTCCTAGAATCAGAATAGGCATACTTAATGCCCAAACCGCTTCTTTAAAAGAAACCCAGACATTTTGTACAGAAAAACTAGTTTCTACAGCGAAATTGTGTTTTCTGGCAAAGATGTACGAATAAATCATTAATGACACACCTACTAAAAGACCAGGGACAATTCCTGCCATAAAAAGTTTCGTAATGTCGACTTTTGCAATAACACCGTACAGGATAATCGGAATGCTTGGAGGGATTAAAATCGCCATGGTTGCTGCACAGGATACGATAGCTACCGCAAAACCAGATGGATACCCTTTTTTCTTCATTTCAGGAATTAAAATCCCACCTAATGCTGCAGCATCTGCAACAGCTGATCCTGAAATTTCTGCAAAAAACATGGAGGTAACAACCGTAATATGAGCTAAAGCTCCTCTAATAAATCCGATCAGGCTTGCTGCAAAGTTAATTAACCGGCGTGATAAATCACATACGTTCATTAACTCGCCAGCAATCATAAATAGAGGAATAGCAAGTAAAGGGAAACTGTTCGCGCCATCAAAGATCGCTAATGGAATAATATCTAAAGATACTGTACCTGACAGTAATAATAGTATGAGACCTACCACTGCTAAAGCAAAAGCAATAGGCATTCCTAATAACACGAGTCCGATTAATGACCCCATCAACGTAACTGCCATGATTTTATCCCTCCTTTACATTTCTTAATATAACCTTTTCGTTTTCAACATTCGTTAAATATACCTCTTCTAAATCAATATTTTGAGCTGTTAAATCCTGCCCTTTTATTAGTTGAATCACTTCTATTACAAATCCAACAATCATCATAACGCCACTCAATGGCACGACCATATACACAATACCTTTTGAAATAGGGAGAGTTAATGTCATATCCTGCATGGAATTCATCGCAAGAAGGTATCCATAATACGTCATAATAACTGCAAATGTAAGCATAGCGAGACGAAACAGAACTTGAATGATGATCCGCAGACGATACGGAGTTTTTTCAATAAGAGAATCAAATGATATATGACTCTTTTCAATAATTCCCCACCCTGCACCGATAAAAGTCAGCCAAACCAGCGTATAAGAAGCTAACTCGCCCGTCCAAATGGCAGCTTCGTTTAAGACATATCGAGTAAATACCCCGTAGCTCACCGTAAACACCATGAGAGCCATTAAGGCAATTAAGATCGCCTTAACAGTATTTGAAAAGAAAGTTGCTAGGTGATTCATTGTTCATCTCCTCTCTAAAACTTCTTGCGTAATTCTAGAAGTTTATTTGGCGGCCTCTATTACTTTATCTACAAATTCTTTATCCATTTCTTTATAAAACAGTTCAATGATTGGCTCTGTTTGCTTCTTAAAAGCTTCCATATCAGCGGTGTTTACTTTAACGCCTTCTTCTTCAAACTGTTTTATTAACTTCTCATCAATATCTTCACCTTTTTTGCGAATCTCATTTCCTACTTCATCTGCAGCTTTCGTCAATAGTTCTTGATCCTCTTTAGATAATTTGTCATACCATTTTTTACTAGAAACGAGATAAACAGGTGTGTAGACATGGTTTGTCATTGATAAGTATTTTTGTACTTGCTGAAGCTTTACTCCATTTGTTGTAGATAATGGGTTTTCTTGGCCATCTACTACGCCTTGTTGCAGTGCTGTAAATACTTCATTCAGATCCATTGGTGTAGGATTTGCTCCTAATTCTTTAAACATGGCAACTCGGATTGCGCTGTCAGGAACTCTAAGTTTAATTCCTTCTAAGTCCTCTGGTGTGTTAATGGGACGCGTATTATTGGTAATTTGACGATAGCCGTTTTCCCAAAAACCAAGTCCAACTAAACCGTGCTCTGGTAAAAGAGATTTCAAATCTTTGTTCCAGATATCTCCGTTCGCAATAGTTTCAACTTTGGATCGATCATCAAACAAAAACGGAATATCAAACACGCCAAACTCTGGAGCTTTTGTTGTTAACACGGACGAAGGAATAGACATTTCGATACTTCCTGACTTAAGAGCATCTAGAACAGTGGCGTCTTTTCCAAGCTGTCCATTGTCGTAGATCGTTACTTTCATATTGCCGTTTGATCGTTCCTCTACTTTTTCCTTAAAAAGAACAGCTGCATCATAAATCAAAGAGTCTTTACCTGAAGTCGTGGCAACTTTAATTGTGATTTTTTTGTTGTTGCTAGAAGATTCACCCTCCGCACTATTGCAAGCCGCTAACACTATTACCATTAAAACGAGAATAAGAGAAGAAATCCATTTTTTTCTTGCCATTATTTTTTTCCTCCTTCAATATACGATAAGGTAATACACGTACCCTTTTATAAAGCGCTTACAATTTTAGAGTTATTTACTCACTAGATGATTTTTGTAGGAAACTCCTTTATCCGCATAGTGTTTTGCTCCAGCTGTTATCATTTCACTTAATCGATCATCGACATTTCGAATGGTCTTAGCTGGTACTCCAGCAACCATTGTTCCAGGTTCAACAACCTTGCCTTCTGGAACTAATGCTCCTGCAGCAACAATGGCTCCTTCTCCTATTACTGCACCGTTTAAAATAACTGCGCTCATACCAACTAGTGCGTTGTCTTTCACCGTGCATCCGTGTAATATCGCGTGATGTCCTATGGTTACGTTTTCACCTATCATAACTGGATAACCTTCATCCACATGAATAATTGCACCATCTTGAACGTTCGAACTCTTTCCCACTTGAATCAAGTCATTGTCGCCTCTTAGTACAGCATTAAACCAGACCGTTGTCTGTTCTTCTAAAATGACGTCACCTATAATATGAGAACCAGGAGCACAATAGCTGGTAGAATGAACTTTCGGCTCTCTATCTCCTATTTTATAATACACCTTTTTTCCTCCAATTCTTATGACTAGTTTAAGTGTTTAAGTTTAATAACTTAATATTCCTTCATATGAATTCAGGATAATATTTTTCACATCTTCAGAGGTCGTAAGTCTTGGATTAACGTGCACGTTTCCGCTTTTCATAGAATCATCAATTAGCTGCTGTAAAACTTCCATTTTTACACCCAAGTCCTTAATATTATCTGGGATCCCGAACGCCTTGTTCATTTCAATAATGGTTTTAATTGCTTCCTCTCCAGCTTCATAGGCTGATAGATTAGTAGTGTCAACACCAAGCCACATCGCAATATCCCTCATTTTTTCAGGACATGCCGGCAAATTATATTTTAGTACGAAAGGCAGTAAAGTGGCGTTTGCAATGCCATGTGGAATGTTAAAAATGCCTCCGAACGCTTGCGAAATCGCATGTACGTTTCCTAATCGAGATTGTGCAAATGCCGCACCAGCCATAGTTGACGCAATGAGCATATTGTCTCTGCTCTCAATATCTGTGCCTACAAAATAAGCTTTATGGATATTATCTTTAATCAGCTGAATGGCTCTGATCGCAAAGGCTTCACTTAAAGGAGAAGATTTTTTAGACAAATACGATTCAATCGCATGAGTAAGAGCATCCATCCCTGTTGCGGCTGTTACACTTGGCGGTGAGCTTACCGTTAGCAAGGGATCTAATATCGCAAGCTTAGGAAAAAGTAATGGACTCAAGATTGCCGCTTTAAACAGTGTCTTTTTGTTCGTTACGATCGTAGAAGCCGTAACTTCACTTCCCGTTCCAGCATTAGTGGGAATTGCAATAACAGGGGATGGCTCATTTTCAATTTTGCCTACACCTTCATAATCCAGAATGTCTCCTTTATTTCTTGCAACGACTGCAATACCTTTTGCCGTGTCAATACTGCTGCCTCCTCCAACTGCTAACAAAGCGTCACATCCATGTTTATGGAAAAATGACAATCCTTCTCCTATTAACTCTGCACTTGGATTAGGTTCAACTTCATCAAAAATTTCGTATTTGATTTCGGCTTTGTTTAAAGATGTTTCTATTTCATGAAGTAACCCAGCAGATCGAATTCCTTTATCCGTCACTATGAGTACTTTCTGCTGTACGTATGGAGAAATTAAAGTGCCTGTCTTTTGTGCTAAACCTACACCATGCTCTACTTTAGTAGGCATTAAATATGTGTAATCCATCGCTTTCTCTCCTTTATTGATTTTTTACTCTCTTTTCAAGAAAAGCGTTTGTTGCTTCTTTATAATAATCGGTATCAAAAGAACCTAAAATTAAGGCTGCAACATCTTCTGTTTCCTCAAAATATCCATCAATTATTTTGTTAATCACTATCTTTGTTCCTTGCACAGCATATTGAGAATTTTGAGCAATTCGTTCAGCGTATTCATACGTTTTGTCTACAAGCTCTTCCGTTTCCCAAAGCTGATTAACAAGTCCCATTTGGTATGATTCTTCGGCACTTAGAAGTCTTCCAGAGTATAAAATATCTTTCGCATGAGATGTCCCGACAACATCTATCAAGTTCTTGGCACTCTGCAAATAATAAACATGCCCTACTTTTGAAGAGTTAATAGCAAATTTGCCGGTTTGATCTGAGAATCTAAAATCACATGCTGCGGCAATCTCGCATCCTCCGCCAATGCAATAACCTTGGATGAGTGCAATAGTAGGTTTTGATAGATATTTAATTTTTGCTTCAACATCCATCGTAATACGGTTATATCGATCAGCATTCTCTGCGCCTGTTCGATATTTTGGAAACTCACTAATATCTGCACCAGCTGAAAAAGCTGTTTCATCAACACCGCGGAAAATCACAACTTTTACATCTTCCTTTTTCTCACAAATATCAAGCAAGTCACTCGTCAACTGCCACATTTCTAAGTTCATGGCATTTCTTTTGTTAGCCCGATTAAAATAAATTGTACCGATTCCATTGTTTACTTCTAAATAAACAATATCATTCAACATTTATTCACCTCTTCAATTCATATGAAATTCACTAGAAATAGAAACGACTTTTTCCTTTACAAGACTTTCGATTTCAGTTTGGTTTAGCTGAATAGATTCGAGAATTTCCTTTGTATGTTCACCTAAAAGTGGAGAAGGATATTTAATTTCTGAAGGCGTGCTCGAAAACTTAGTTGGTGAAGCAATAACCTTCATCTTTCCAATTTTAGAATGTTCCACTTCCTGAACCATACCTCTATCTAAAAAGTGAGGATCTGTTACCGCCTCAGCAAAATTATTAATCGGACCAGATGGAACACCAGCTTGTTCACACTTTTCTATCCAATATTGAGAACTTTCGTTTGATAATATTTCTTCAATCAATGCTTCTAGTTCCTCAACGTTTTCATGACGTTTTGTGTTTGTTTCGAAGCGGGGATCCTGGATCCAGTTTGATCGTAAAATAACTTCATTACAGAATCTTTCCCAAGTCCTTTGGTTGGCACATCCAATCATGATATAACCATCTTTTGCTTTCATTGCTTGATAAGGTGCGCTTACACGATGCCTCCACCCTGTTGCTTCAGGAATCGTGCCATTGGCAAAGTATGCAGCTGCTTCCCATGTAAACCAAGGAAGTCCTGATTCGGCTAAAGAGACATCTACATGTTGTCCTTCACCTGTTTTTAATTTGTGAACATACGCAGCTAATATGGAGTAGATCGCCGTTAGCCCTGCGCCAATATCATATACCGCAATTCCGGATTTCAATGGACGTTTTCCAGGTTCACCTGTCATGCTCATGATTCCTGTAAGCCCTTGAGCAACCAGATCGAACCCCCCTTTATGAGAATACGGACCTGTCTGGCCATAACCAGAAATGGAACAATAAATAATACCTGGATTAATCTTCTTCAGCGATTCATAATCAATACCAAGAGATTTCACAACCCCCGGCCTATAATTCTCCACGAAAACATCCGCGTCTTGAATTAATTTATAAAATATTTCTTTACCTTTTGTTTCTTTTAAATTCAGAGCAATACTTTTTTTATTTCGATTAATCTGGAAAAAGCAAGTGGACTCATCGTTGATATAAGGTCCCATTTGTCTGCTGTCATCCCCGCCATTAGGCTTTTCAATCTTAATGATTTCAGCACCCAAATCACCAAGAACCATCGTGCAATAAGGACCAGCCATAATCTGCGAGGCATCAATTACTTTTAAACCTTGTAAGGCTCCCAATATTTTAATCTCCTTTCTGAGTGGAATGGGATGTCTTCATGTTTTTGTATCCTGGATCCAGTATCCTGTATTAACCAAATTATAAACACGCCATCGCGACTATGTCAATTAGTTTTCTGAAAATTTTAAATTTAATGTGGCTATTTATTACTTTTACGGTACGTGTTCTTTTTTTGTTACACGTTCGCGCACGATTAGGTGAATTACGCGCGGTTGGACCTATTTTGCGCGCAGGACATGCTTAGTTGCGCGCACAAAATAAACAATTACGCGCACACCGCGGCTATTTTCGCGCAACAACATAAAAAACGGCTCAAGATGCGTCTGTTGAACACACCTTGAACCGCCTTAAATCCAAATATTAAAGACTTTCTCCAATTTTACGAACAGAAATCCCTGAATCCTGGAGCGTTTGCCTGATTTTTTTCGCAAAACTTAGCGCATGAGCACCATCACCATGAATACATACCGTATCCGCTTTAATATCAACGTCAACATCTTGCTGGGTTAACACTTTCCCCTCTTTTGCCATGCGGATCACCTGTGCTACAGCTTCATCATCATCTGTGATCATGCAGTTCGGCAGCTTACGCGAAGTTAGCGTGCAATCTTGCTGATACGTTCTGTCTGCAAAAACTTCAGACGCTGTGCGAAGCCCTGCCCGCTCGCCTGATTTCACAAGCTCACTTCCAGCTAGTCCAAACAATATCAAATCCGGGTTCACCTTATATACACCTTCTGCAATCGCTTCAGACAGATCCTTATTCACTGCTGCCATATTATAAAGAGCGCCATGGGGTTTAACATGCTGAATCGTTCCGCCTTCTGCCTGTACGAATCCCCACAAGGAACCGATCTGATAAACGACCATCTCGTATGCTTCCTGAGGTGAAATGTCGATGTTGCGGCGGCCAAACCCTACAAGATCAGGCAAGCCAGGATGAACACCGATTCCAACGCCATGCTCAAGAGCCAGCTTAACCGTTTTCCTCATGGTTGCAGGATCACCAGCGTGAAATCCGCAAGCAATATTGGCAGACGTTACATATTTCAGGATTTCCTCATCGGTTCCAAGTCGATAAGCGCCAAAACTCTCACCCATGTCGCAATTTATATCAATTACACTCATGAAAAGACCTCCCACTTTTTAAACACTTGTTTAATTTACCCCAACTGTACGACAAGTTTTATATATTGTAAAATGATTAGGAATACTAATGAAGGAGGTGAGAAATTTGGAAAAAGTTCTAAATGAAATCTTAGTAAAATTGCTGAGCATCGATAATAAAGTTTCTGATCTAGATAACATGGTGTCTGATCTAGATAACAAAGTGTCTAACCTAGATAACAAGGTGTCTAACCTAGATAACAAAGTGACAAACCTAGATAACAAAGTGACTAACCTAGATAGTAAGGTCACTGATTTAGATAACAAAGTAACAAACTTAGAAACAGGCCAACAACAGATTGTTACCAAACTCGATACACTTGAAACCGATGTAAAAGAAATAAAAGACACTGTCAATCGAATTGAAGTTAGCCAGAATGATGATGTGATCGCGTTGCTCAAAATGCAAAAACAAAAGCACTAACCTCTTATTTTGTGTGGATTGCTTCAATAAAAAAGTCCTCGATCATGCACTTCAAGAATCACTTCAAAAATCTCAAATCCTATAAAAATGAGGAAAGCCCCTTGAGAACAAGGGGTTACTTTATTTTTAAAGATAACAAACGCGCGATGTTCTCTGCTGTTTTTTCAACATTAACCGATCCATTGGCCAGTGCTTCTTCCAACGAAACCACGCCGTTCACCACACTAAACACGGCATCTATATCATGCTCAAAAACGGCTTCATAATTTGGGCCGATGCTTCCAGCTATTGCAACTACAGGAACATCTAGCACCACAGCTTTAGCTCGTTTCGCCACACCAACAGGAGCTTTTCCATGAACCGTCTGAGAATCAATGCGACCTTCCCCAGTAATGACAAGATCCACATCACGCAAAGCATCTTCAAATCCAATCACATCAAGTACAAGATCAATTCCGCTCTGCAGCTTTCCGTCTAAAAAAGCAACAACGCCAGCGCCAAGTCCGCCTGCTGCACCTGCTCCCGGCTGCTCATCCACCCCAACGCCAAGATTTCGTTCAACCACTTCAGCATATCTTTTCAAACTGTTATCTAATACCCTAACCATTTCAGGTGTGGCTCCTTTTTGCGGTCCAAAAACAGCTGAAGCTCCGAGCGGTCCCGTTAAAGGATTCGTCACATCGCATGCCACATCAACTTTTACCGATTTCAAGCGCTCATCGATTTCAGAAACATCAATGGAAAGCAGCTCACCAAGCGCCTCACCGCCTGGCCGAAGCTCCTCACCATTCACATCCAGAAATTTCACACCTAGTGCTGAAGCCATCCCAGCGCCGCCATCATTTGTCGCAGATCCGCCAAGTCCCAGCACGATTCGCTCCACCTTTTTATCGAGCGCATCTAAAATCAACTCCCCCGTACCGCGAGTTGTCGTCACCAAAGGATTCCGGAGCTCTCTTGGCACAAGGTGCAGACCGGAAGCTGCGGCCATCTCGATCACCGCCGTCTTCCCGTCACCTGTCAGACCATAAAAAGCATTCACTTTTTCTCCGAGCGGACCAGTCGCACGAATTTCCACAATCTCTCCATCCGTTGCGTCAACGACAGATTGAACTGTTCCTTCTCCCCCATCACTAACGGGAACGTGCACATATTCGGCATCACTAAATACTTTTAGAAATCCTGCTTCAACAGCTCTGCAGACCTCAGCCGCTGTCATGCTTTCTTTAAACGAGTCGGGAGCGATGACAATCTTCATTAGGTCCACCTTCTTTACAATGATCTATGTTCCCACTCTTCTTCACATGGTTGCAAATACCTGCCTCCAAGCTTCTCAGAATGTATTTAAATGTGTCTAAAAATAAACTCCAAAACAAATACAGATTTCATCATTTGATAAAAAATATGTTAAACTACTCATTCAACCAAAAAAACATAACTTTTTCCAATAAAATCATCTATTATAGAAGGAAGAGTATTTTTTAAGGACGTGAACAATGAAAAAGCATATACCGAACTTATTAACTTTAGGAAATTTATTTTGCGGCTTTCTGTCTATTGGATACGTAACAAACGGTGATATCAGAAATGCGGCCATCCTGATTTTTATCGCGATGATGCTTGATGCTGTTGACGGAAGAGCAGCGAGGATCTTAGGGGTTTCAGGCAACTTAGGGAAAGAACTGGATTCTCTTGCAGATGTCGTTTCTTTTGGCGTAGCTCCTGCCTTTTTTGTGGCAAATACATACTTCGCACATTTAGGCATGTGGGGATTCCTGTTTGCTGGTCTGTTCCCGTTATTCGGCGCATACCGTCTTGCCCGATTTAATATCACAGATGCGGATGAATCCATGAAATATTTTAAAGGGGTTCCTATTCCGCTAGCTGGGGGAATCGTCGTCTTTTTAGTCTTTTTCGTAAAATGGATTCCGCTTTGGATCTTTGTCCTTCTTTTTTACGGGCTTGGCCTGTTGATGGTCAGCACGATAAGGATTCCAAGCTTCAAGGACATTCCGATGCCACGATACGGGACCATCATCTCACTGTTTCTGTTCTACATGTTTTACCTGCTGGCTAAGAACAAATTTGAAAGCGTGCCGATTTTCTTTTATGTCGCTTTAGCTACTTATTTCTTGTTTATCGGAGTTCGTTTCATTAAAGTAAAAGAAATTAAGATCAGAAGACCGCGCCGACCGCGCCGCAACAAAAGAAGACGGTTTTAAAATGCACTTATTCCATGCCAGATGCTGAAGTCTTTAGCATCTGGTTTTATTATTGAACAAAAAGGATGGATAAACTTGAATTCTCTAACATTCGGATTGTTATTTTTCATTCCAGGAGTCGCTTTTTTTCTATTGATTTTATTTAAATATACAGAACAAGAACACCAAAAGGAGCTCGAAAAATACGCATGGTTTCGTGAAGACAAACGAAAATGGATGTGGGACTCTGACTTTGCTCTATTTACAAAAATAGCGGAAAAGTCTTATATACTCACGAAAATTATTATGCTGCTGCTCTCATTATATATGGTGGCTGCAGGCGTACTTGGTCTGTGCATGTATTTCTTTTAATCCCTATCATCTTTTCCCCTCTCCCTTCATATAATGTCTTAATAAGAAAAACATGTACTTTGTGAAATGGACAAATCATGTTTGAAAGGAGAGAGGTTATGAGCAACTACCCAAATCTTAGGGAATTTTATGAAAGAGTCCCTATTCTGATCGGAGAAAACGATCGAGCTGCTCTTTTAAGAAAAGCAGAGGAGGACGAGGCGCTCGAAAGCTCAACACACTGGCTGATCGCGATGGAAGGCAGTGAAAAACAGCGGGACGTTTATCACTGGAAGGTTCTCATCTACCCTTCCCAAACGAAAAGTGTGCACTGCTATAAATCGCCTTACTACTCATCAAAGCACTTTGCATCCATATACGACGCGATCAACTACTCAAACGAGCTGAGTCAAAAAGCAAAGGAAGATCTGTTAAGCACCATCGAACAGCATGCCTTACAAAGAGAAGCATAACCCGATTCACCCTCGCTTTTCTTTTTACACTGGATTGTGAAATAGTGTACATAGGCCGCGAAATTACATAAGCAACGCAACTATGAAGTGGAGTATCTGCCAGTTCATTTTTATTATGACTTTTTTCCAAAAAGTGCAGACTATAAGAAGTTTCAACTGAAGGTCTTTTTTATTTGGTTCTTGATTAAGATGTTTAGATGAAAAAACAAAAGAAACGGCATTCCGAGTATAAGGAAACTCCCAATGCTATAATCTGGTATATAGAATAGTGGAAAAACGAGACTGCATCCTCCATAAGCAATCAAGCCCAACCAATAAGGAGAAATCCTTGATTTTTCTGAGATATTTTCAAGTAGTGATGTAATTACAATTCCGATGAATGCAAAAATGACAAATTGATACGCAACATAGATCAGGAATGTTGGCAGCAATTCCCCATTAGGGTAAAAAGAATTCCAGAAGTTAAAAGCTCCCATTATAATAGAAGTAGCAATTGCAGCTATTAAAATACTCACCATTTTCATTAATATTTCGAGTCCTCCAGATGTATGTACTTACATAAATTGTAACAAAAAAAAGACTCATAGGTACTCTCTACTGAGTCTTTTTATATTAATAAGCAAGTATGACGATAAATTATGTATTTATGACTGTAACCTCTGATTTATGAACCAAAATGACTCGTGGCACGTATCGTTCATGTACCTTCCTAATCTCAAGAAAGTCTGATGAATACACGTGTAGTACTTTGTGTAATTCATCTTGATATGTAACGAGATCTCCTCTTTCAATAGTCATGTTCTCACCCTAGTTGTTAGTTTCTATAGTTAATTATACCTAACAAATGCGGTTGTGAAATTGGGAAACATGAAGTGATTTAGGGCTTAAACAGCAATATTTTAATACTAGTTTCCTCTTACAGTTAAAGTTCATGTATATTTAAATAAGAAATTGATTGACCTGAATTAATCCCCAACAAATGTAAATGCTATCATGTTAAAAAAAGGGGGTAACTGACATGAACCTAGGAGAAAAGATTCGTTATTTCCGAAGAGTCAAAAACTTATCCCAGCAAGAACTGGCTATCGGGATTTGTTCGGTTCCTTATCTAAGTAAAATTGAAAATGGAGTCACCGAACCCTCAGGGGAAATACAGCAGCATCTTGCTGCACGTTTAGATATTGAATTGAACCACTTAAATGAAAATGAAATCATTCATCACTACGTAGATTTATTTTCTTTTATTTATAAAAGAGATTACAAGTCTGCTAAGGAAAAGTTTCATTCTTTAACAGATTCACCTGCACGGTCTGTAGATGAAGACATATTGCAAAAGATTTTTAAAAGCATCTATATCATGATGACAACAGAAGAAATGCCTGGTGTACATACATTACTAGATGAAGTATCTTATATAGAAAACGTGATAAAGGGACAAAAAGGTTTTTATTATTTTCTTGCCAAAGGGCAACTAAGTTATCTTACAAAAGAGTTTGAAGATGCCAATAACTATCTTTTAAAAGCGGAGAAACTTCTAGAAGAAAATCGTCATCAAGAGTGGGAAAAAGGATATTTGTTTTATATGATTGGCCTTACAGCAAATATGCTATATAGGAATATTAACGCATTGGAATACACTTCACGTGCCCTAGACATTTTTGAGAGAACTTATTATTTTAAAAGATGTGCCGATTGCAGAATAATTCTTGCCATCGTTCATCTTCGAACCAAAAACTTTGAGGAATCAACAAAACACTTGCTGCTTGCTGAAACCATCGCAAATACTTTTGATGATGAAGTGCTAAGAGGAATCATCTATCACAACTTAGGCGGTATAGCCACACATAAAGGTGAAAAAGAAAAAGCGATTTCGCTCTACTCTCAAAGTCTTAAAGCGAAAGAAGAAGAACCTCTTTTTGCTAAAATAATGACCATCTTTGCACTGATAAAAGAATATCAAAAAAGCAATTATCGAGAAAAAGGCTTGGAACTCATAGAAACTTGGCTTGGACAGCTTCATGAAAATCCGCTTTACCGAGAATATGAACTTCATTTTCTTTATCACAAACACCTATTCACAAATGGTGATCATACCGAAGCCAGCATCAGGTTTATGGTAAAAGAGCTGATTCCTTACTTTGAACAAAGAAACGAATGGATACACCTAGCCGAATATTACCCCGTACTCGGAAAGTACTTTGAGAAAAATCAAAAGTATAAACAAGCGAGTATGTATTATTCGATGGCCTATGACGCGCTAAGAAAAATGCATGAAGTCGGTGTTACGTACGTTTAAGTAAAAAAAGAAAACCCAGTATGGTCGTCCTTGCTGGGTTTTGCTATTAATGACAATACCTACTTCTTTTTTTTTAAAATCACAGAGATTTCCTCTGCTGAAATCGGCATGCTGAAATAGTATCCTTGCGCTTCGTTACAATGCTTTTGCTGCAGTAATTGAAGCTGTTCTGCAACGCCCCCCGCGATTACCTTCAAGTCCAGATTATGCGCCTCTTTTTTATGGTAGACGTTTTTTTTACTGTAATTGTTCTTTAATCTGTAACACGTTCGCTCCAAAATACCCCGTTACGCTCAAAATGCTCCAGTATCGCTCAAACCTAACAAAAAGGTAATTCATAAGAGCGTATTTCCCCTTATGTATCACCTCTTCATGGAATATTCACCTTCATTCACGTCTATACTGCATACTATCGACTTTAAAGAAAGAAGATGGATGCCATATGGCCGAATCTCATAATGAATTCCTTAGTTCTGATCTAACCCATAATTTAAAAATAATAGAAGAGAAAATGAAACAGACGGCGGATTTAAAACGAAGAAAGTTAACGTTCCATGGTGAAGCTATTATTCTTCTGTATCTTGATACGATGACGGACAAAGAATCGATCGAACTCCATATTATCAGTCCGATCAACAAGCAAGAATCTCAAAGTATCGAGAATTCATTAGGTACTAAACAATTTTCTATTATGACAACGTACAAAGATATTGCCGGCTCATTAGCAGAAGGTAATACCATTTTACTAACGGAAAATTGCAACATTGCCTATTCCATTGCGACCTTATCGGATGAAAAACGCGCGATCAATGAATCATTGAACGAAAAAGTAACGATGGGCGCACATGATAGTTTTGTGGAAAGCGCCGCTACAAATATATCGTTGCTTCGAAAAAGGCTCAGAACACCTGAGTTCAAAGTGGAGTATCAAACTTACGGAACAAAAACAAATGTTGAAGTTGCGATCTGTTATCTTGAGTCAAAAGTGGATCAGACTGTCCTTCATTCAATTAAAAGCAGATTGGAAAAAATTAAGAATGATGATCTCATTAACTCTCGGCAGATACAAGAGGCTCTTGAAGATTATCCGTATTCTCCTTTCCCTCAATCCTTAAGAACGGAAAGACCGGATCGGGCAGTCTTTAATCTCTTAAATGGGAATACCGTGATTTTTCTTGAGCATGAACCTTCTGCGTTAATTACACCTATATCTTTTTATTCTTTTTTAAGAAGTCCTGAAGATTATAACTCCCGCTGGTTCGTTAACTTTTTTTATTATTCGTTGCGATTACTGGCTTTTATCTTGTCGGTCACACTCCCGGCTTTTTATATCGCAGTTAATGCGTATCATTCTGCGATCTTGCCGGTGAGCACTTTTTATACACTCAAACTTTCCGTATTAAATGTCCCGTTTCATCCCTTTGTTGAAGCGATCATGATGCAGATTGTTTTGGAATTGCTGAAGGAAGCATCGGTCAGACTCCCATCAGCCGTTGCACAAACGATTGGTACAGTAGGCGCTATTGTAATCGGTTCGGCAATTGTTCAAACGAATTTTATTTCCAACACCATGGTTGTAGTAATTGCGATTACAGCCGTTTCATCCTTTGTCATTCCAATTGCGGAAATGAGCACAAGCGTGCGGTTAATGAGTTTTCCATTAATTTTTCTGGCAGCTATTTTCGGTTTTATTGGGATTGCATTCGGATTGATGGTATATACGACACACCTAGTTAAGTTGACTTCTGCTGGAAAAGCTTATGTGGAGGCACCTCTAATATTTCAATCATTTCTAAACAAGCAGCCTAAAAATGGAAAGGGTCAGGATACGAATGCTCACGAATAAGAATTTATTTTTCTTAATCATACAAGCCCAGATCGGTATCGGTATCCTCGGTCTGCCTTTTATCCTATATAACCATGTGCAGCAAGACGGCTGGATGTCTCTTCTAATCGCTGGAGTTTTGGCACAAGGAATTATCATCATACTTGTCGCATTAAGCAGAACGTCACCAAAGGAAACGTTTTATGAACTTAACCTTAGACTGCTGGGAAATGTTTTAGGAAAAATCGTTAACATAAGTTATGTGCTGTATTTTATTTCGTTTTCCCTGCTGCTCATGATACTTGTTACAGATGTTATCAACACCTGGATCCTTCATCAGACACCGCGATGGGCGATCATATTAATGCTTTTGATCGCAACTTCTTATATTGCGAAGGAACAAATACTGACTATTTCAAGATCGTTTCTCTTTTTTTCATTTTGGTTTATTGTCCTAATCTTTTTACTTATTCTGGTCTACCCTCAAGATATTCACTTTGGAAGATTGCAGCCTGTAGGTTCAAATAGTTTTACAGAAATAATAAAAGCGAGTCCTGATGCATTTGTTTCACTCATTGGTTTCGAGCTCATTTTATTCATCATGCCGCTGATAAAAAATCCTAAGAAAAGCTTAATGGTTCTCACGTTCGCCAATTTGTTTACCCTTATGCTGTATATCTTCTTATTTATCACTTGTGTCATTTCTTTTAGCGGGGTTCAATTCAGCCTCATTCAAGAGCCGTTATTATATCTTTTTCGAGGTTTATCATTTGACTTTGTTGAGAGAATCGATATCATCTTTCTTTCCTTTTGGATTGTGCCTATAGCTACTACACTTGTTATTCAGCTTTTTAATGCCAGCCAAGGAGTCCAGAATTTATTTTCAATCCAGAGGAAAAAATCAGTGTATTTTCTATCAGGTCTTTTATTATGTTTAGGTTTGTTGCCTATTACCTTTACTGTAAAAGAATCACTGTCTAGCATTATGATCTATTTAAATATCATCTTCGTCTTTATCGTCCCAGCCTTACTGCTCATTATTGCAAAACTAAAGGGGATTAAAGGATGAAGAATTTTACTAGAAAAATAATCTTGTTGTTTTTCATTTTTCCCCTACTGACTGGCTGCTGGGACCAGAAATTAATTGTGGACCAAGAAGTGATGAACGGTATAAGTTTTGATTTAGAGGATAACAAAATTAAGTCTACAATTATTGTGCTAAACATCATACCAAAGGGAACAGGTTACTTTGACTTTCAAAATCAGATTTCTTCTGCTGCCGGTCATTCTCTAGAAGATACTTATCGGGAATTAAGAACGTATTATACGGGTCCTTTAACGGCTTCAAAATCGCGAATTGTCTTGTTTGGAGAAAGTTTTGCAAAGAAAAATCTTAACTCCTATCTCGATTTTTTCTACCGCGTTCCAGATCCTTATCTAGGGAGTAAAGTAGCGATCGTAAAGGATGTAGAAGCCAGTGAGCTCTTTACATTAAAAGAGATAGGGACAAATCCTATCGCATTTGGATTATATGAAATCATTGATGCTGCTGAGAGTAACTCTACCGTACCTAAGGGAACCCTTAATACATTGTTTACTTATTTTAATGAAGAAGGAAAAGACTTTATCCTCCCTATCTTAGAGAAAAAAGGGGAAAACATCTTAGTTTCGGGAGCAGGTTTAATCAGTGATAATGCCTATTCTGGAGAGATGATTTCTTTAAAAGAATGTTCCTTGCTTTTATTGATCATGGATCAATACGGGGACCGTGTCGACCTGGAAACCTACCTGAATGATAAAAAGAAATTAAACAATCAAGTCGGTTATCGAATTTTGAAGGCAAAGCGAAAGTTTGACTTAAGAAAAGATGCTTTAGGAAAACCCATGGTAGATATTCATTTGGACCTTAAAGTTATGGTTCATCAATATCCAAGGACCGAAAAAATAAGCTCAAAGCAAATCAAAGAGTTAGAAAAAACCATTTCGCGGGATTTAACGGAAAAATCCCAATCGATCATGAAACAGACACAAAAAGCCAACAGTGATGTATTAGGAATTGGGCGAGAACTAAAAGAATCAGATTCAGCAGCATGGAAAGCTCTTGATTGGAGGGAAACGTACCCTTCTATAAAGATAAATACGAAGGTTGAAGTGGCGATTGAGAAGACAGGGATACTTAAATAGCGACTTAAATAATGACTTAAATAAAAACATAAAAAAGCACCTCTCTGCGTGCTTTTTTAATGTAGATTTTAAACACTTGTTTAAAAGTATACCTCTATCCCAACCAACTTTACCCTAACCGAAACACAATCCCATGTCCGCCTTTTGGGTATTCCCACTTAATGTTCTGATGCGGACACCCGATTCGGCAGCTTCCGCATTCGTGGCAGCCTTCGTACCCCACATGCATCCGAATTTCTTCCCACTTATACACCTCTGCCGGGCAAAAGATCGTACAGATTTTATCCGGACAGTGGTTCAAACATACATCCGCATCCATGACGGTAAGATGTGATTTCGTGTCTGCGTTAAAACGAACGAGATACTGTTTTTCTTCGATAGTCTGACACTTTCTTTCGCTCATTTACTTCATCACCTTCCACGCCCGGTATGCGTCACGAGCTAGTTTGAGTTTCTCTCCTGCTGTTCCAACATCACGCCAAATCTTCTTTTGTTTCTCCCATTTAGAAGTACCGTCCACCGTAAACATCTGGCTCATCGCCTTATTCGCCATCGGGATGTACTTTTCAAAGTACTGAGGGAACTTATCAAAGTGGTGCGTAGAATCTTTGTACTTCTTCATGTCCTGACCGACAAAACTGCTCATCAACCTTGTTTTATAGTGATTAAGCGTCGCTTCAGAATAGTCGTCGCTTTCTTTTGCCAATAAAACCGCTTCAGCCGCAAACTGACCAGACTTCATCGCAAGGTTCGAGCCCTCGCGGTGGATCGCGTTCACGAGCTGAGCCGCATCACCAACAACGAGCACCCCGTTCCCCGCCACTTTTGGCATCGATTTATAGCCGCCTTCCGGAATCATGTGCGCCAAATACTCGACCGGCTCACCGCCAGCAATATAAGGACGAATCATCGGATGATTTTTCACATACTCTAAAAGCTCATACGGTTTAATCTTATGCTTAATCAGCCCAGATAGAAGTGAACCAACACCAAGGCTGAGTGTATCTTTATTCGTATAAAGGAATCCAGTGCCAAGAATTCCTTTTGTCGCGTCACCAAAAAGTTCAATTGTTGTACCTTGGTTTTCTTCTAAATTAAAGCGGTCCTCAATCGTCTTTTTATCGAGCTTGATGATTTCCATCGTTGCGAGCGCCACTTCATCCGGCCGAAACTCTTTATGAAATCCAAGCGATTTGGCTAACAACGAGTTTACCCCGTCTGCCAGCACCACAACATCTGCATAAAGATCGCCATCTGGCCGGTCTGTCCTCACACCGACTACTTTTCCGTCCTCAACGATACACTCTAAAACAACGGTTTCGTTAACTAGCAGTGCACCCTGTTCAACCGCTTTCCCAGCAAACCATTGATCAAACTTGGCGCGCAGCACCGTAAAGTTGTTGTACGGCTCTTGGCCCCATTCCATTCCTTTGTAGCCCACCGTTACCGCTGACTCCTTATCCATCATCATGAACCGCTGTTCCACGATCGGTCGCTCGAGTGGTGCCTCTTTCCAAAACTCAGGGATTACGTCCTCCATCATTTTGCGATAAAGTACGCCGCCCATTACGTTTTTCGAGCCTGGATACTCGCCGCGTTCAATTAATAATACGTTTACCCCAGCTTTCGCAAGTTCATAGGCACAGGAAATCCCGGCAGGACCTGCCCCGACAACGATCACATCAAATTTTTCAGACATGGTCCACCACCTCCTGGTTAAACGCTTGTTTAAACTGTTGGATCAAAAGCGGTACAATTTCAAATGCATCGCCTACGATTCCATAATGACTGGATTGGAAGATAGCCGCCTCTGGATCATTATTGATCGCGATGATCAGACTAGAATTCTGCATTCCAACAATGTGCTGGATCGCTCCAGAAATCCCAATTGCAAAATAAATTTTTGGCGTCACCGTCACACCGGTCTGACCCACTTGATGATGGTGCTCAACCCAGCCTGCTTCAACGACATCACGGCTCGCACCAACCGCTCCACCCAGAGTTTCAGCGAGATCACGAACGAGTTGAAACCCCTTCTCACTGCCCAGTCCTTTTCCGCCAGCAACGATAATATCTGCTTCATCAATACGAACTTTTTTCGTTGTATGCTGCACGATCTCAAGCACTTTTGTTCGGATGTCATCTTCTTTTAAAGAAGTTTTCTCTTCTACTAATCTACCGGTTCGACCAGGCTCTGGCGTAAGTGCCTTCATCACTTTTGGCCGAACTGTCGCCATTTGCGGACGATATTTTTTACATAAAATTGTTGCCATGATGTTACCGCCAAATGCTGGTCGGCTCGCTAGCAGCAATCCTGTGTCTTCTTCAATATCTAAAATGGTAGAGTCCGCGGTGAGGCCAGTCGGTAAGTCTGTTGCGACAGCGCTCGCTAGGTCCTTCCCTGTTGATGTCGCACCGTACAGAATCACTTCTGGCTTGTATTTTTCACAGCACTCCAGCAATGCCTTCATGTACGATTCGGTTCGGTAGTTTTTAAAAATGGCGTTGTCGTACACATAGACGGTGTCGGCACCATACTCAAACACCGTGTCTGCCAGATGGGTCACGTTTTCTCCAATTAAAACACCCGCAAGTTCTGTGCCCCGTTTGTCTGCAAGCTCTTTTCCCGCTCCTAATAATTCAAGCGAAACGGGTACAACCTCACCGTCTTTTACCTCAATAAAAACCCAAATACCAGAGTAATCCTCAAAGCTCAACGCCAGACCCTCCCTTCACTGCAAAAAGTTCTTTTTTCTCTAATAAAATATTAAGCAACTGCTCCGTTTGCTTTGTCGCATCCCCTTCTAACATCTCACCGCCACTCGGTTTTGTTGGTGCCCATACTTTTGAAACGATGGTCGGTGAACCTTTGAGCCCGAGCTGTGTTCTCTCCACATCCTCTAGATCGGCGACCGCCCAAATAACTGGCTGATAACGAGCCGCTTTCAGCATGTTTGTCATCGATGAATATGGCACTTCGTTGATCTCTTTTTCAACAGACATCAAACACGGCATCGTCGACTGAATGACTTCATATCCATCTTCCAGCTTTCGGTGAACAACCGCATAACCTTCTTCCACGTTGATCTCTTTTACCTTGTTGACGGAAGTAAGCGGAGGCATGTCTAATCGGCGTGCAATTCCCGGTCCAACTTGTCCGGTGTCACCGTCGATCGTCATCTTTCCGCAGATAATAAGATCCACTGGTTTGATCTTAGAGATTTTCTCAATCGCTTTTGTGAGCGCATAACTCGTTGCGAGTGTATCCGCCCCAGCAAACGCACGGTCTGAAATCATGTAGCCTTCGTCTGCCCCAATCTCGATACATTTCTTGATTGCTTTTACCGCTGGCGGCGGACCCATCGTCAAAACCGAAACCGTCCCGCCGTATCTCTTTTTCAAACGCACCGCCTCTTCCACCGCATGCGCGTCATATGGATTTAAAATAGCAGGCGCACTCGCACGGTCCATCGTATTCGTCTTCGGGTTCATCTTGATGATCTTCGTATCCGGCACCTGCTTGATGCAAGCCACAATATGAAGCATTCGACCCCTCCTCTAATCACAGGCATTTCTCACATAGAAGCCACTAGTATGATGATTACTACTACTATATGGGGGGCTTATCCGATACATGACGGTTTTCTTTTTACACAAAAAAAGAGACCCTGTAAAAGAGTAACAGGTTCTCTTTTGGAGGAGAAAATTGTAATTCGCAATCCTTTTAGCAGGTGTAATAGCACTATAATAGGATATGTAATTGACATTAAAAAACGACCAGATTTTTGTCTGGTCGTTTACTTATAGCCTTCTTCCGCAATCGCACACGTTCGTGGAAAAGAAGTTAACTTTTACTACAAATAATTTTCTCACTTATTATCAAAATTAAAGGGTAAAGCCAATTTTTGTTGCAACTTATAATAAAATCTTTTGGGTTGCTCTTTGATTTTTGAACCTATTCTCTTTACAATACCGCTCGTTTTTTAAGCTTAGTTAGCATCTGATTCAATCCATTGTATAAGTTTGATTACGGTCGTAGAGTTATCAGTGTATTGTTCCATTTCCTCACTGTTTAATGCATCGCTCAACGTGTGTACATCAGTTAAAACTTGTGGATTTGCCTGTTTTAATTCATCAAGATACATCTGCTGGTCAACAGGTTCCATTGCAATAAATTCTTTATATAGAATATCTTGAAATGAAATATCTTTATGCGATTTAGCTGTTTCCGATTCTTGCTCATCTGGAATAAAATCTTCTTTTTCTGCATCTTTTAATTCTATTTCAGAAGCTACCAAGTCTTTCAATAAGTACGATCGTGCCTCATCCAAAGTAATTTTATTCTCTTTAGTCATATAATCTCCATAATACTTATTAAAAAAATAATCATCTTCTACAGGTATAAGATTTATTTCAGCTATAAAATACTGGCTGCTGTCGTCCCAATTATTCCTATGAAACTTTAATTCTACTAGTTCTTTATCTTTGGAGAAGAAAAGGGATCCCCCGCCTCCTTTGTATACTTCTCCTTTAAATTGGTTAAATATTTTAGGGTCTATCCAACGTGCTGCAGCACGTAGACCATATATAAATTGGCTCTCTAGGTAGATGGCTCTTAATTTATCCGGGTTTTTCTTTAAAAAGTAGGTTTTAACTTTAATTATATCTGTATTAAACCTGTCTAATTCTCCGCCTTCTCCTTCTATATATACCCATTCATGACCATCAGATTCCTCTAGCTCATATTCTCCGTCGCTATGAGTAAAAGCATCCACTTTTGGAAAAAGAGGTGACCATTTTGGTTCTAGATCTGCATAGTCAGAATTTAGGTGTACTCCTAATATTTCTGGGATACCAGTCTTTGAATTTAATGAAAATACATAATTACCAGAACTACTTTCTTCTTTACTGCTTGTCTTTGTTTGTGAGTTTTTTAACTTTTTCTCTTTCATGGTTTCAACAGACGATAACGTCTTATCTTCACATGCTGCAACCACACAAAAAAGAAGAACAATAAAAAAAGCTTTTATAAAATCTTTCATTTCCAGACCCCTTTTTTAAGTTTAATGTCTTTAGTTTTAATAAAAAATAATGAGATTCAACGTATTTCAAAAAAATTCCTAATTGTTTATAGATTGGAAAAAGCTAAATCATTTAAAATAATGGTGTTTAGACGACTTTTAGAATTAAAAACCCTACTTTATATCGGTCTCATATTGAAAAATGTTAGAAAAAAAGAAGACCTCAATAATTTGAGATCTTAAAATGAAACAAAATTTTATCTGTTACTAAATTTATTCCTCATTCGTGATTGATTTCTCCTCAATCCTGCTCGTTTGTGGAATAAGGCTTATTATATATTCGATTTTACCGCCTTTTAATCCTTTTTCGCTAAAAATGACAGGGCAATTCGCATACCAATTCGCAGCGTGACAATAGTTATTGTCCTCTTGCTAAAACGTGTGCTAATTGGAGTGCTTATTAAGGTTAGAAAAGTAGTGTTTTTTTATCAAAACCCTTATATACCAAGAAAAAAACGTTCGTTGCGTTTTATAGTGCTAATTGCTATGGATTTGGCTTGTTTTTCAGAACCCGTTAATAAAAGAGTCTCTACTCTTACTAGTTTTTATATTCCGGATGCTGGTGACGTTCACAGCCAAAAAGATAACAGCCGCTTTCTGCTGAAGGTTCAAGAAGCAGCTCAAGAAGGTTGCCTGCTCTCACATCTTCAAACATATTTTCATACGATTTTATTTCGTTAGTAAGTTTTAGCATGTTTTCCTGTTTATCTTGTTCTGACCAATCTGCATCCAATTCTTCTCTTTCTGCTTCATGTAATTCGTCTTTTTTTTCCTGTATAACCTCATTAATAATCTCATGCGCTCTCGTTTCTTGGTTCGTCTTTATAAGAGAATGAATGTATCTTCCAATCCAATCAGGCTGCTTATAATAATCCTCCCACCCTTTTTCGAACCATAAAATCGCTTCTGGATGAAGATCCAATTCAGTGTATAGTTCAGCTATATCGACTTCACCAATAAAATCCTCGTCACTCTCGTCAAAAGTAGTGATTAAGCGTTTTGCTTCAGCCAATTGACCACATTCAATCAAACACTTCACCTGATTATATAATGTATAGTCAGATTTCCCTGCTGCTTGTCCAAAGTGATTTGCTGCCCGGACTGTGTCGCCAAGGTAATAGTAAGCAACACCCATATTATGAAAAGCGGCTTTCGTTGGCTGGATAGAGATAGAGAGTTGTAACATTTTTAATGCTTCTTCATATCGTTCATTTCTCAACAAAAGTTCACCACATAAGCTATACGGGAAATGTGAAGTTGGTTTATGTTCAACTGCTTCGGTAACGAGACTCAAAGCCCGCTGAAGATCATCTTCTTCGTGCCAAAGAACCCACGCAAGGTTTGTCAGCGATTGAACATCTCTTTTTTCTAAGACAGCTTTTTGAAACAGTTTGATAGCTCCATCTATATTGTTATCTTCAAGCTCATTAATTGCTTCTTTGTTCATATATATCCTGAACATCTACCTTCCGTTATTAAAACCCATATTTGATTACCTAATCTAGTCTTGCGAAGTGCGTCTTGAATACACACAATTTAAGTAACCCATTACATAAGCATCTATGTCTCTATTATAATTATTTCAATCCCCTCGTGGAAGGTGGCCAATGAGATAAGTTTTACGGTACGTGTTCTTTTAATTGTTACACGTTCGCGCACCATCTTACTGTTTACGCGCAGGAACTCCCTGTTTGCGCGCGCAACTTAGAGTTTTACGCGCGCCAAACATCAATTTACGCGTACCATTTTCATCCCCAACCAAAAACAAGAACTTCTAGCCCTATTCTCACACGCTATTTTCCCTACTTTCCGTTCCTCCCACCTCTAACATGGGATATCCTTCCTGTTTTGTCGACAAACGAGCTCTACAACATGCAATTCCCAGTCATTTCATGTTATTTATAAAATTGTCAGACAATTTAAATAGGGAGTTGTTGCGTTAATGTTGAGTAAAAAGTCCTTTGCCTCCTTTTCCCTCAGTTTTCTTCTATTGACCGTCTCGACCACCGCGTATGCGGACAAGCCTGGATTGCCAGCTTTCCCGGAACCGGTAGACAAAGAATCCTGGACGCTGCCACGAGACATGACGTGGAACGATTATCGACCAGTTCCAGGAATCGATTGGCGAAATGCTGATGTTCAGCCAGAACGCGTCATTAAAGGTGCACTTATTATCGTAGATTTCCCAGACCGTGAATTTATCCTCAGTCAGCCTGAAGGCTCAGAAATTGCAGGCAATCCCATCAACACCGGGAATATCCCCCGAGAGCAGATGGGACAATTTTGGCTAGACTTCTTAAACAAACCTCAAGCACTTAACAACTACAGAACAATCGATGAATATTGGCGGGAGAATTCCTATGGAAAGTGGGGAGTTGAGCTCGATGCTTTTGGAACGTACCGCATGGATTACAATGAATTTCAATATGGACTGAACGAATTTAATCAGATGCAGAACATGCCAGCAGGTTTTACAGGTAAAACCCTCCGATCGGAAGCTATTCAAAAAGCTCAAGCTGATATCGATGCATCTGGCGAAGAATACGATTTCCGTTTTATCGTGCATGCTGGTTATGACGAATCGGGTGTGTGGCAGGAGTTAGGTGAAATGATGTTCCAAACGCCAGAGTCTGTAACAAAGCCGTTTGGACCCCCATATGCAGGGATGCCGAATTCAGCCGTAACCCGCTATGTCCCTTGGACTTCCTGGTATGCGGCTAAAAGTATTTGGTCTAGCGCGAGCAACGGAACTTCCATTCAAGGGGAAAACGATGGGATGGGAACGTTCGCTCATGAGTTCGGGCACATAATGAAACTCGGTGACAACTACAACAATCCTTATGCAAACCCTGTTTCTCGTACCTATTCAGGTCCGTGGGAGTTAATGAGCCGAGGCAGCTTCAACGGCCCAGGCGGACCGCACACGAGATGGATGGTGCCATCTCCACTTGGCGCATCAGCTCCATCACATCACATGCTGCGTAACAAAATCAAACAAGGCTTTCTTGATGAAGACCAGTATTTGAGTTTGAACCGTGACGAGCTTGCGGAAACCGGACCTGTTTTTGCAGATATCCTAGCGCGTGAAGTTCCAACAGGTGAAGAATTTGGCCGCACAGGACTGCACGGTATCCAAATTGCAATGGAAGACCTGACACCTGCAAACTCGCTAAAAGATGACTGGCGTGCGGACATGCAACGCGGTGCAAAATGGTACAACAACTATACGATTGAAGTTGTCGATCGTGTGGGCTACGATTCCTTTGCCCCTGATGCTGGCGTATTGCTCGCAAAAACAAAAAACACCGAATCACCACCAAACATCTGGGTGATCGACTCTCATAAAGAAGATATCAATCAAGTGGATTTCAAGCGACCAGACGGAACAGAAGCGATGATGTCTAAAGGAGATTTTCAGCAGCTCGCCGACTCCCTCTTTAAAGCAGGAACAGCGGATGGTGTTGTGAGCGAATATAAAGACGAGCACAACCGCCTTCACTTTTATGTGTTGAAGAAAAAAGTAGATGATCAAGGCGCTCTTAGTTACCGAGTGGCTGTGAGGCATATGGATGGAGCTGGTCCTTATACACGCGGCGTTCAGGCAGTGAGAGGATCAGAGGAATTTGCCGTACCTGGCCGTGTAGCTGTTTACAACTTCAACGTAACCAATACAGGTGAAGCAACGGATCTTTTCAGACTTAACGCAACAACAGAAGCTGGCTGGGATCTTCAGTTAGAAAACAATGTGATTGAAGTGGAAGCTGGAGAAACCGTACAGATTCCTGTTTACGTGAAGATTCCAGATGCGAAGAACGGTCCAAAACCAACTATGCTGACATTTACGACTACTTCTGAAACAGATAACAGTAAAATCTCAACCGTGGTTCACAAGGTTGGTCCTGGTAAAGGTAAATAAAATTTGAAAGGAGGAGTGATCGCAATGATCTCTCCTCCTTTTTTTAAAACGCATATAGAAACAACCCATAATATAGCGGACCAATCATAATGATCGCCGTTAACCCGAACACAACAGGTCGAGCCGCTCTTGGAATCTCGTTCGCATCTTCATTAAACTTCTTCAAGCCGTAAGCAAGATCCCACAGAAGTCCACCGAAGAAAACAAACTTCCATACGAGCGGCGTAAGCAGTTCATTACTTGTTACATAACCAAACAACCCGATCCACGTAATGATTGAAATCACAAAGTCCAGTTTTGCGGAGTGCGTTTTGTAGCCACCTTTTATGAGGTAACCAATCGCAAAAGCACCGAGAATTCCTAAGTAAATCGTCCATAAAACATCTGTCATAATCCCCATGTCCCCTTTTTCTGTCTATGGATTCATTATAAATCTTAGGAATACTTGGGGGAAGGTGAAATGTCTGGTATTTCTACGGTACGTGTTCTTTTATCTGTTACACGTTCGCCGATAAAACATTGATTTCCACCGGTAAAGTTACTATTTTCACCTTTAGAAAGCTTCTTTTCACCGATAGAATAGGGTTTTACACCGATGAAGTTCAAGTTTAAACCTATAACGTTTCAGCATGTGCCGATTCACACCATAATCATATAAATTTATGATTGCTATCACCTCTTAAATAAGTTACCATTAAAGGGGTAACTTTTATTTAAAAAGAAGGTAGATAGATGTGAATAAACGTGTTTACATGTTAACGATCGTTTCATTTGTTGTCGGTATGGTCGAGTTAATTATAGGCGGGATTCTAGATCTTATCGCCGAGGATCTTGGCGTAAGTCTCGGGAAAGCTGGATTTCTTATCACGATCTTCTCGCTCGTTTTTGCCATCGCAGCACCTATTTTGCTGGCGATGACGGCACACATAGAGAGAAAGAGATTAACCCTCATCGCGTTAATCGTATTTTTACTAGGAAATGCACTCGTGATCGTGAGTCCGACGTACACGATGTTATTAATTGCTCGGATTTTATCAGCGGCGAGCGGATCTTTACTCGTTGTCCTATGCGTAACGATGGCGTCTAATATCGTTGAAGGAAAATACAGAGCTCGCGCAATCGGTGTCGTGTTTATGGGGATCAGTGCTTCTCTTGTACTCGGAATCCCAGTCGGGTTAATGCTAGGAAACGCATTCGGCTGGCGCGCACCATTCATTTTAATCACAGCATTAACCGTGTTATCCATACTCGGCGTGCATTTCTTTATGGGACGACAGGATTCAAAGCCCGCAATTCCAATCAAGCAGCAGCTGCAAACATTAAAAAACAGACGCATCTTATTTGCACAGATTACGTCGTTCCTGTTCTTAGCCGGTCACCTAACATTATACGGCTACTTGACGCCATTTTTAAAAATGACGCTTGGACTTAACGGGACATGGGTCAGCATCGTGTACTTGATATTCGGTATTGCAGCCGTATTTGGCGGCGGTATCGGTGGCATGCTCGCTGACCGATTCGGCACCAAGCCTACAATTTTAGGCGTTACAATAATCTTTGGCATCTCAATCTTTATGATTCCTTATACAACTTTTGCTTTTCCACTATTTTTAGTGGTGATGATCATTTGGAGCATGCTCAGCTGGGCGATCACGCCTGCGATGCAGAGTTACTTGATCGAGTCGTCTCCTGAAACATCTGACATACAACAAAGTCTGAACAATTCCGCGCTTCACTTCGGGATTGCTTTCGGGTCCATGATTGGCGGAATCGTGATTGAGAGCGCGTCTGTCGAGACGAACGCAACTGTCGGCGGATTGTTGGTTATACTGGCTTTAGGGACAGCTGTCATTTCAATGACCAAAAGAAAGAGTTCCAAAGTCAGCGCACATACAATTAGCTAGGTTGCGAAAACTATGGCATGATAATAGTAGAGAAAATTATTTTTGTAGGAGGTGAAACCATTACAAATAACAGGTTGTAATGGTGAACAAATGAGTATCCATATTGGTGCAAAACAAGGTGAAATCGCAGAAAGCATCCTATTACCGGGAGATCCGCTTCGTGCGAAATATATCGCGGAAACATTTTTAGAAGACGTAAGATGCTACAACGAAGTTCGCGGTATGCTTGGATTCACAGGAACATACAAAGGAAAGCGCGTGTCTGTTCAAGGGACAGGCATGGGAATCCCATCAATCGGGATCTATGCAAACGAATTGATTCGTGAATATGGCGTAAAGAACTTGATTCGCGTTGGTACTTGCGGCGCAATTCAACAAGACGTAAAAGTACGTGACGTAATCCTAGCGATGACGGCTTCAACTGATTCACGCATGAACCACTTAGCATTCCCTGGCATCGATTTCGCGCCATGCGCAAACTTCGATCTTTTGAGAAAAGCGTATGAAGCTGGAACTGCAAAAGGCTTGAAGATTAAAGCGGGTAACGTGTTAACGGCTGACCTGTTCTACCGTGACAGCATGGATATCGTGAAAAAACTTGCTGAAAACGGCGTGTTGGCGGTTGAAATGGAAACAACAGCTCTTTACTCCATCGCAGCGAAATATGGTGTGAACGCACTATCGATCCTAACAGTTAGTGACCACATCTTTACAGGTGAAGAAACATCAGCTGAAGAGCGCCAAACGACATTTAACGATATGATTGAAATGGCGTTGGAAGTTGTGAGTTCGGAGGATAAATAAGCAAACAAAAAAGAGGCCTCTTTGGGGTCTCTTTTAATTTTTTTGGTAGCCGTGGTTACCTGTATAAAAACCATTCTAATTCTTTCACCTTTTTCCCATCCAACTGATGAGATATACCATACCTTTCTCCTTTCCCATCCTTATTTATCGCAACATCAATATCGTGTAATAACTGTTTCATATATTCAAACGCTTTTAACGTTTCTTCACTTGTAGGCTCCCATTCCTTCATATATTCAATTTTCTCTTTTGCGTTTCCATACGAATCAATACGTGCTGTACGGACATATTGATGGTGCCCAATAAGTGAAATAAGCGTTTGTAAGTTTTGAAAATCTTTTTCAAGATCTTCACCTTCTACGCGAATATATGGTCCTAACATATCTCGGAGCATTTGTGATTTTAAATAAATATCATAACCTTCATCCAAACCAGCTCCTGGATATTTGCTAGGGACTGGTTGTTCTAATCTTTCAAGTGTTTGAGGAACCCATTCTCTCACATTCGTTGCGAAATCGGGTTTTTCCAGATTCCCAACTGAAGAAAAATCTCTCCACTCTTTCTTCTTATTTTCATCAATATCATCAATCTTATTGGTATTCTCTTTTTGATCGATATACTCCGCTCTTCTTGTATTACTATTATCATAATGATCCAGTTGGTCAGACACAAACATAGAGAGACCAAACAATAAGGATGTCATAAGTACCGTACTAAGAGTAAATCGCCAAGTTCGAGATAGACTAAATTTCAACAAAGGTGGTTCCTCCCCTTTAATCTTACGTAGTACATTTCTTTGACGTTTTTCATTAAAATCTAAATCTTTCAATAACGTACTATTCATTTTTTCTTTGAGGTCTCTTAGTTTATCTTCCATATTGCTCACCTCTCTCCAACTTCTTTTTCAACTGTTGTTTACCTCTTAACAGCCTTGATTTGACGGTATTTTGATTGATACCTAGAAGGTCAGAAATTTGCTCAATTTTCATTTCTTCATAATAGTAAAAGATAATAACTTCTCTTAACTTAATGGGTAGAGATACTACTTTGCTCGAGATATGTTTTGCTTCTTCATAGAAAAGAATTTCCTCTTCAGGTGATTTATCATAGCTTGGTTTAGAATGAAAACCGGTAAAATTGTAAAGGATAAGATTTTTAAAGCTCCAGCTCTTCATAACATCCTTACATTGATTAATCGTAATTTTATACAACCAAGTTTTATAAGAAGACTCTTGCCTAAATAGATGCAGATTTTTATAACACTTAATGAAAACTTCTTGTACAATATCTTCTGCTAGTTGTTCCTGTTTTACATACGTAAAGGCCACCCTCACTAAACTTTGCCCATACTCATTCATAAGCCAAATAATCATTTCTTCCTTGCTATGTATGCAGGGTTTTGACCTAAATTCACTTTCAGCATGTTCCATTGTGTTCACCCCTATTCCTATAATAGACGATAGCAAGTTGTGAATAGGTCCCTATTTTTAAAAACCACTTTTAGGACATAAAAAAGACGCCGTATTTGACGTCTTTTTTAAATTTATAATTGTTAATACCTCAACTTCATCAATACACTCTTAATTTCTTCATCATTCATCATTAGATCTGAATGCTTTTCGGTGATTTTGGCTAACGCGACATCATGATAAAAGAATTCAATGAATACTTTTATAAACGGACGTGATTTGGTCTTCAATGCCTGCCAGCTTTGCCCTTCCATCCCTGCAAAAATAACTTCAGTCTCATCGACCACAACTAATCGAAAACGTTCTAACGAGTGGTGCTCCTGTGCTGGAATTAACGTATGTACATGGGATAGCGTAGACTCTAGCTCACCTACCACAAGGACCTCCACATCTACACCTTGTTTTTCTTTTTCTTGCAGAATCGGTAGGACCTCTTGAATATCGTCCTGCCAGCCAGAAACACGAATTGATTTTTCAGCCGTTTGCAGAAGCTGCTTCGTCTGCGCGCGGATTGACGAATCCACTTTAAGACTCCAAACGTGTTCATCATAAAATTTTCTTTTCGACGTATTATTTTTCAGCTGCTGTACATTTTCTTGAAACTCAGTCGTCAGCTTTTCAATTACAATGGACAGCGGAAGTGCCGTATACAGTTTCTTCTTTTCAGACACCGAATCAAGGACCATCCCTTTTTCAATCATTCGTGAGAGGACCTCATATATCTTTGATTTAGGAACACCTGAATATTTAACAATGTTCGTCGCGTCCATCGGTTCCTCACTCGATGCGAGGACCTCGAACACCTGACTTTCATATTGTGAAAAACCGAATTTTTGTAACATGGTTCCTCCTAAACGGCCTCTAAACGACCTAGCATACTACATGTATCTTAAAACAATTATGACCCTTTCGCTAGTCCTTGAAACATTTCTAAGGTGGCTGTTTTAGGGTCGTGTATTACACGTTCGTCGTTTTTTTCACCTGTAGGGGTAACGTGGTGGATTCCAATCCCTTAACGTCCAAAGGTTCCTATGGGCTCTCAATGTAAGTAAAGCCAGCAGCACGTAAAAAGGATTACATACGGGAGGATTATGTTAAGTAAGCTTATCACCTTAGAATTACGGAAGGAGGAGAATAAAAGAATATATGCAAAGAGAAAAGAAATCATTGAAAGAGGATTTTTAGTGCAAAAGACATGAATGATATGCTTAGAAAAAGTTTAGAGGGGTTAAAAAAGTTTCCGCACACGCGATACTTACTGCTATGAATATATAAAAGCTGGCATACTGGACATCGCAATGGCCAAGTAATTGTAATACAGGTATAGAACGAACCAAAACGAACCAACCCCATTTCAAAAATTTGAGATGGGGTTGGTCTACGTCCTGAGGCACTCCCTAAAAAGTGCCTTTTAAAGATATTATCTGCCTGACTTATACGGTAAGCTTAAGGTTAATGTTTGAGTACTCACTTTAGTATTACCTAAATAGACAGGTAGCTCTACTTTAACATTTATGAATTTGCTTGACTTCTTATTCGCTGTGGATAGAACACCTATTTCTGTCCTTGCAGTGTAATAATGGTTTCGTTTATACATTGTTGTATTTGGAAATGTAAAGGTTGTCAGAGTGGGATACTTTTCTCCGCCCAAATATAATGTTTTCTTTGAACGAGGATCAATATTGTAAGAAGCAGTTGGTTCAACAGCAACACCAATGGGACCGTATCCAACACCTAAAGTGGCTTTTGTGTTCTTGTATCTTTGATCGAAGTTACCCCACCATTGTTGCGTATAAAAATAATCTCGATCCATCTTTTTATTGATTAATTGTCCAGATGTAGACATCTTAATTTCAACTGGATCTTTGTAATTTCCTATACTCATAGATTCGTCGTCTTTCCAAGTTCCCTTAAAACGTCCATATTGAAATGCATTAACCCAAGAATCATTAATTTTAATTGTTACATCTACAGCATTTTTGTGGCCTAGTAAATCATACCCATTTATTGTAATCCATCCGCTCTTAAAGTATGTATGATCCCAGCCTTTGCCTTCGTAATTCTTTAAAGTCTTCTGAACCACAAAATATTTTGTAACTTCCTTGCCAGTAGCTGCCTCTACACTTTTTGGATGAGAGGAAAAATTAATAATTGAAATCATAAGTGCAAAAGTAATAATAAATTTTAAAAAATTCATACGAACATTCTCCTTTGTCAATTTAAATAATGCGTCTGCCATTACCAATTATACTATACATTTACTATTTTTTCCCATAAAAGACTTTTAATTTTTTTACCCCTTTTCTAAAAATAAAAAGGTGAAGTAGATGTCGATATGGAGTATTACGATTCTCCTCGCTAAATGGGAAATAAAAAAGATGACCCCGGAACAATCCCAAGGCCATCTACTAACACCAGATGCTTAAAAGGTAATTTTTTATATACTGTCTAATATATTGGTTACAGTTCAATCTCTGTTGGGGCTTTTATCATAAATTAGGTTTTAATAATATAACAACACTATCATACTCTTCCATTAAAGACTTATGAACTTCCAATAAATTCCCTGTTTTAAGTTCTATGTCATAACTCAATTTCTTTTCGAATGTCAAAGAATTCAATGTGTTTTTTCCGTATCCTGGTAAAACTTGAACAAATGGTCTATTATTAATTTTCTCATTACCTTTTATTTGATAGCTAATGTTGTATCTACCCACTGGAATTTGTTTACCCACTATATACTTTCCGGAATGATTGATACGATATTCTTTATTTTTATTTAATGTTAATGGTTCATATTTGGCAGGTAACAACCTTACCTTTCCACTCCCTTCAATAAGGGCATGTTCATTTTTCTCTAAACGTTGACCGACAATCTTGTCACCTTTAGAAAGTTTCAGTGGCATAAATGATACTTCATCAGACAATGAGATAACATCATAAAACCCAGCGTTTAAATCCTTACCCACCATATAATCCCCGTTAGTTAGCGTAACTTCTTTTGCAGAATTAAGAAATGTAGGATTATTATTTTTAATGATTTTTATAAGATATTTCGAACCTAGAAAACCTACGAACAATATAATTAAGCCAATAAAAACAAACTTTTTAAAATTGCTCATCGATTAATAATCCGTCTGTCATTTTGAGGGTATGATCACATAATAAGGAGAGATCGTCTTTATGATGACTTGCAATGATTACTGTTGCACCACGTTCTTTCTCTTCAGATAGCACCTGGTGAACTAAACTTACTCCCTTTTCATCAATTGCATTTGTCGGTTCGTCTAATAAAAGAATATCTGGTTTTTCAAAAATGGCTTGTGCTAGATTTAACCTTTGCTTCATTCCTAAAGAATACTTTTTCACTTTAAGAGTCGAATGTGGTTCAAGTCCTACTCTTTTAATGGAATCCTCAATATCGTCATTTGTAGCAATCTTTTTAATCTTGGCTAACATTTTAAGATTGGTAGTTGCATCGAACTGCGGAAGAAGCTGCATATTTTCAATAATGATTCCTACACTAGGCGGAACTGATATGTCGTTATGAAGTTCTTTATTGTTTATTAAAACTTTACCATCAGTAGGAATGAGAAGCCCTGCCAAGGAACGAAGAAGCATGGTCTTACCTGAACCATTCTTTCCATATATACCGTATATCTTCCCACGTTCAAACTGATAAGAAATATTTTTCAACACGTATGTTTGTTTAATTTTTTTACTGAGATCTTGAACTTCAATCATGTTATCCCCACCTTAGAATATATCTATTTTTTTTATCCTGCTGATTGAGAATCCTACTATAGACGCAATGATGATCATAAGTACCGTAATACCTATCGGGTAAGAAATGATCGGAGTTTGAAACTCTGATATTGAAGTTAAACCATTTCTAAATCCCATTGCATAATTTGGCAGAAATAAATAATAGATGAAGCCTCCGCCAATAAGATAGATTTGTTTAGTTAGAAGTAAAGAAACCACAATATAGACATTTACAACCATTTGCGCAACTTGTGGAGATATAAAAAGTTCCATAACTAACTGTAAAGCAAATAAAGCTGATAAAGTTAAAAAATACATAGCTAGAAGTTTGATAACCTCTATTCCTTCTAGATTGATGGTTGAATCTGTTAATAGAAATCTGAATATAAGAACCTGGATAACTACAAATATTAACGTGACGATCATCATGGATACGAACCGATTAAACAACCACCTTGTTCTGCCATAGTTTCGAATAATGATTACTTTTCCATATGTTTTAAGAACATCACTGCAATACCCCGTAAAGTAAAAACTCATTGCAACAATTGGTAAAAACCAATACACGAGAAATTTATTTTCTAATGCGTATGAAGATGTAATGGGAACACCGTCCAGAAATGGAAGGGACGAATATAGGGTATCAAAATGATTTAGTAATACAGCTTGTATAATCATAATGATCACAACAAGTAAGAACAAAGCTCTATTTTTTAACATTCTATAAGATATCCTTTTTAAGAAATAAAGGTGAGCCAACAAGATAGAAGGTAACGCCTAAAGCGAATAGTCGGATATATGATAAAAAAACATCAGTCAGTGTTTTTTTATTTTCTAATAAAGATTGGAAGATATCCAAATCCTTAAAAGGATCCCAAATATCTGCTGGAACAATTAACAAACCCAAAGAATAGATAACACCTACTAATAAGTATGTTACAAATATAGCTAATCCAAAAGAGTTACTAAGATCATAGAAAATTCTATATAAGATGCCTATCCAGAAAAAGTAGAAAACAAGTCCTATCATTTGAACGAAACTTATGAAAAAATAACGAACTTCTTTTAAAAGTTCTACATCCATAAAAAGGAATGTTAAAAGGTTGTTAATTAGCATGTGGCCTATCGTGAACAGTAATGCTGTCAAAAACACTTTACCTACAAACTTAAAGTAATGTCTTTCTCTAGAGATCCTAACGAGTGTGTACGGTTTCTCAGTGGGCAAGAAGAAATTTAAAAAGAACAAAAATGGTATTGTATAAAATAGCGCATAAGCTTTAAAAGAGTTATACCCAAAAGCACTATTATTCATATAAATTAAAGATTCTAAAGTCGAGAAACCCATATACCGGCTATTATTTATAAACCATAGCACAATGAATAAGAACAAAATTGCTAGTGATACAATGGATCTTTTACCCATCATTAAATTTCACCTCATAGAAGTAAATGAGTGTAGGTATTGAAATGAAAACGATTAAGGCAGTAGCTAGGACCGGTAGCAGCGTATCAAATCCATACTCTGCAAATGGTTGGAATAAGTACATCAAAGAATCATCTCTAATGACTAAAAAGAACCAAACAAAGAAAGCGGCAGAATAGGAATATTTGCGATCCTGGAAAAACAAACTGAATGATGCCCCAAGCAGCCCTGCAAATCCGGAAAGTAAACACGCTGTCAAAGTAAATAACATAATAGCAAAATAAGGATGCTCGATACTTAATGTAAAGAGTAAATTATCTGGTAATGAATATTCTTTTGTATTTTTACCACCCATAAAAAAGATAGAGACTAAAATAAAATTCAGTAAAAGGGATAAAAACATGGCAGAGAATGAAACAAGAAACGACGTAGCCAATTTATATGAAAAATATTTCTTTTTTCCGTATTTACTAATAAATATATTTTGACTTCCTGTCTGATAATCTTGAATAACGTTATCAGAACCTAGTAGCAATAGAAAAAGGGGTAGAAACCATAATAACAAGGCTTGTGTCATATGCCCCCTGCTAGAGCCTGATAAAAAGAAAGAAAATGGTGGATAAAGCTCATGACCTGATTGAAACTTTACAAGTAATAATTGAACAACCTCAATACAGGGAATTAGTAAAATAATAAGAAAGATAGATCGACTTAATTTTGTATGAAGAATACGATATAATTCATTAGCCATTTCAATTCACCCAGCTCATATGTTATTTAATAAAAAGATTCATGTGTAAGAGAGCTAAAAGACTATACATAAAAATTTAAATGATGTTGACTTCACTTTAATTGTTTAAAAACAGTGGCAATACATGGATTGCCACTGTCCTTTATCATTTAGTTAGTCTCTTCATCCCAATAACCAGAAGCCGTGTATCCACTTGTTGTATAGTTATTATTTTCTACAGCCAATCTGACATTACTTTGGCTTGCAGTACTAAAGGCAGTATAGTATTTTGCGCCAGAACCTTGAGCAACATCATGAGTATCGGAAACTCGTGTACCACTCTTATCTAACCAATATGTAGCAACTGTTCCTTTTCCTTCACTTGAATAAGTGTAGTTAACTTTCCATTTATTACTTGTATCAGTTGTTTGGCGATATCTTGCCTCAGAATAAGAATTTCCGTGTTCTGGCTTCAAACTAAAGCTGTATGTGATATTATCATTACTCGCTAATGCAACATTTCCTGCTGTAAGTAACGATAGCCCCATAACACCTGCTAATCCTACTCTGTAATACTTCTTAATCGTTTTCTTCATTTCATTTCCTCCCATTTTCTTAAAATTTTATATTTAAAGATTGTAATTGGATAACTTAAACAAGCTGTTCTAATTACCAATCTCAAATATCAATAATCAATGCTCAAACGGTAAATCATCTTCGTCGCCATCTGGCGTTACAACGCTAATCGCTGCATGTTGGTTAGATTTTGCTTTTGTTAGATCTAAGCTGTATATACCGCCGGAAACGAAACAAATGCCTAGTACTAGATAAATAAGAACCTTTTTCACTGGTTTTCTCCCCTTCAAGTAACGAACTAATTACTATTATCCTGCTTGAATTTATACTACAATATATGGAAAAATAGTGTTTTCTCGGAATAAGAGGTTTTTAGAAACAACCTAACTAGAAATTTAATTTTTTCGAGTTATAAGACAAAAATTATAACTTTTGTTATATTTTTCTATAAAGAGGTGGGAAATGCTTAACTTAAATATGGATCGATTAGGGGAAGAAATATATAATCTGCGCAAGCATTATAAGATGTCACAGAAAGAATTAGCGCGAGGCATATGTTCGCAGGCAGCTATCAGCAAAATAGAATCTGGAGAATGTTTCCCCAGTATTGATACGTTATATCTAATTTCCATAAAACTTAGAGTTGAAGTAACTTACTTTATTTCACTATTAATTCAAGAACGAAATGGGTACGTGGCAACAACTATTGAAATGATAGATAAATTAAGCACAAATAAACAATATGATGAAATTTTTGAAATTACTAATTTTGAACGATCTAATAATCTAAAACTATATGGTTACCAATATGAGCAGTTTATCAGTTGGAACTATTACCTTTCTTCGTATTATTTAGGATTCATGGATTATTTAGATGTAATAGAAAACTTAAAGCAATTGCTATCATCTAAAAACCTACTCGATCAGGATAATTACCAAGACTTAAAGATACAGAATTCAATCGCTGCTATTTATGCAGAGAATAAAGAGTACGCTAATAGTTACAAATGCTACGAGGAAATATTAAGTAAAACAATATACATTGATTCATTTCAAAAGTTTAGAATTAAGGTCATGTATAACCTTTCTAAGGTGTATACGTTAGATCAAAAATATAGAGAAGCACTAAATGTAATAGATGATGCTATTGATTTTTGCCGTAAGCTCGAAAGTTTTTATATACTTGGACAGCTTTATTATCAGAAAGGGGTTTGCCAGGAAAACCTAGATATAAACGAGAATGAAATATCAGCTAATTATAAAAATGCAATATTTATATTTGAACTTACTAATCAGAGAAACTACATTAAACATATCCTAGAGAAAAAAAACGAATTCATAAATTTGAACGATTTGAAGTTGTAAGTATGGGCTAACAAAATAAAGATAGGGGTACCGTTTTTAAGGCTACCCTATCCTGTTTACTTAAATTTTGTATGCAATTTAAAAAGGTTTCTGAGAACATTAGTCCCTTCATGACAATTCGACTAGAATTATTTTTAACTTCATAAATTCCAAAATCCTCTTTCGTTTTTCCAATTTGTTCTTCAACCTCAAAATCTTCATATTGATCAGGATTGATATTTCCTCTCCAAATAATAATTAGTTTTGTTGCTATGAGTTACCTCTTCTATTATGTGTTCATTCATTTTGTCATAGGACAATTTTGCCCATGAATACAGTGATTGAGGGAGGTGGCTGATGAATTTAATGAAAAAATATGTATTAGCTAGTATTCTCATGTTCATTCTGATTCTGTCAGGATGTGGTGGTGACCCGGTTCAGGATGACCTGCTAAACTATGTGAACGAACAGATGCCAAAACTCGCTGATGATGAGACTGAGATTGTAGGAAAATATGCGGATGTGACTGGCATGAACTACACGGATGATTACACCCTGTACGATGCGCTAAAGTTAGAGATTATTCCTGAGTACAACGCGTTTATTAGTGACCTAGAAGCCGTAGAAATTGAAACTGATGAGCTGCGAAAAATTCACGAAGACTATATTGAGGCAGCGAACATTCAAGCGAGTGCGTTTCTGCAGATCGTGACGGCCATTGAAAACCAGGACAGCGCAATCATTAACGAGGCGAACGAGAAACTGAACACTGCGCGTAAAATGATGCGTGATTACAAGAGTGATGTGGAAAAGTTAGCGAAGGAACATGATGTGAAGTTGGAAAAAAAGTAAAAACGGACCCCTTCGCTTTGTGAAGGGGTTCAAATGATTAGAGCTGTATACATACCCCCAGCTTTGACATAAACTTAACCTATCAATCTTTGAAACGGAGATCTTTACATGGACACGTTCATTCTGTATTACAAAATATACAATAAAACTGTTGTATCAAAAGACTACATATCATGGGCTTTCCACATGCTTGAAAACAACCATTCATCATATTCCATTAATGTGCTGTCCTCTCTAAGTGAAGCTGTCAATATATTTGAGGTGGAGGATTATTTTAGAAGAGCTGCTAAGGAAATACAATTACAACAACCTTCTTATCAGGTGTGCTCCATCCACTACCTGCAGCATCTGGCTACACAAATTCTCTTGGATGAAACGCATGCGATAGACCTTGCCTATGAAATTTACGAAGTCATGCGAGAACTGGATGATACGCCCAACTATAAAACTTGGTATGAAATCAGTGAACTAATTGATGATTATCGGTATGGTGATAATCCTACTAACCTTACAATGCCAGCTTTGATAATATCTATACAAAGGGCTTCCAAACAACTTCTGCAGTATAAAGAAGAGGCATGACAGGTTTCGCCAGCCTCTTCTAATTTAAACATTCATCCTATTCCTTTTTTCAGGCGTGTTCTTTTTTATTATTTTGTTAGTTACGAGAATCAAAACCATACAAAACCCCGGCCACTACCCCGCCGAGGTTCTACAACAATCGCTCTATGAAATTTAACCAGCCGAAGATCGATAACCATAGTGGAATGCATAAAAGAAGTGCCCAGAACAAGCCTACAAAGAAATCTCCTTCTCTTTCCATATCCCGCTCTCCTAACTATTACTAGATTTTTAAATTCTAATAGTCAGTCTTAACAAGATTGCTAGAGATCATACTGGCTTATCTTAAGCAGAAGTACAATAAAATTAAAAAAATCCAAACTGGAATAGATAATAAAAGACCCCACAAACAGCCTTTTGCAAATGAAGGCTTCCTGTCCATGAATTACACCTCTGTGCTAAAACGTGTTAATCATAAGGTTCGCCTTAACAGCATGTCTTATATCCATCGGGTGTATACTTCACCAATTAAGCATTTGTTATATATATTCTACCCGAATCAATAAAATACCCTTCTCAATCGGAGAAGGGTATTCATTATTACAAGTATTCTTTGTTTTTGGTAGTCTTGACAGAAACATCCCAGCTCCACTTTCTCGTATAACTTAAAATACGCGGATGTACAAGTGAAAGTCGGGGCGTGTATTTCTCCCAGGAAGCTAGTAAGATGATTGCAATCAGTGCTACCTGCGGCGAAAACATCCTATAGAGGTGAATAGAAATTACGATAAGCAGCGCCACTCCACCAAGGGATCCATATTCCACAAACATACCAATTATCATATTGTGCGCATGCGGGATGTTATGGTTATATAGAGACAGATAGTGCTTATAAAAACCAATCGGTGTCACCCCAAACAAGTCGTTTTCCTGCCATAAGTGAATCGCACGCTCCCAAATCACTTTTCGTATATCAGCAGATTCAAACAGTCTCGCTTTCCTTGGCATCCATTCTAGAATCAAATGAATGTTAATCGCCATCATGAAGACAAGAAACATCGCATATAAGCGATTCCATCTAAAGATAAAAAGTGTAAAGATAATTAACAGAATTCCAAAACCTGCTTTCGATCCAGTTAAGTAGATCGCGTGCACCAGCATACCGGCGACAACAGCTTGCAGCGCTAACTTCCTGTATGATGCCCCTCTCATACTCTTCAAACATTCTCCAAGTAGAAAAGACAGTCCGAACAATAACAACGCCACAGAGAAGTTTGGGTTATACGCGGCTCCCATCAGTCTTTCATAACCTTGCTGAAACTCCGTTTGTCCTATAAGTGCTGTACCTGTGAGGTAGCTTACCAACATATTCTTCATCAAGAAATCCTGAAATGGATACAGTGCATAAAAGTAAACTCCGCCACAGATTGTGAGCCATTTAAGAGAGGAAAACGTCTTTTGTGCGCCAATGATTTTTATTTTTAAATACAAACCCGTATAAGAAAGGAGTAGAGCAGATATTAAAAAGTATGAATACTCCTGGTTCAATAAAGCAGCACCAATAGATGAAATAAATAAACATCCTAGTAGGAAAAGCCCAGGCGTTATCGAAACTCGTTTCCCTTCCTTCCATACAAGATGAAGATGACGACAGCCAGCAAACAGCAATAACGCAATACCGATGGGAGGTAGTACAAAACAAAGAAAGATGCTGATATCGAAAAAATACTTATTGAAAAAATGGTACGTAGATTTAGTCATATTCAACCTCTTCATCGTATAAGTTCATTTCAAAATTGCATTAACTCATCATACTTGAAAAAGTAATAAATTATCCCATTTTTACAGAAACCAAACGATTTCTTAACTTTAGCTAAAACAAAAACCCCTTTCACGCGCTAGAGCGTAACAAGGGGTTAACTTTACTCTTGGTTTGTTCGATCCTCTACCTTCTTCCTAAAGGCTGCTACTTTTTTCTTTAATATACGGTACTCGCGAAAGGTTGTTGCTTTTTCAAGATCAGCTTTAAGCTCATAATATTCCAGCGTTTCTTCCTCATTCAGTTTGTCATTGGGAAGTGGAAAAGGAATTAGTTCACCCACTATAGCTTCCTCCTCGGTATCTATAATCACAAAGGTATTACATACTTTATTCATTTTAATTTGCATGTTGCAACGTTAATTACTTCAGTTAAAATTTCAGGTTCTAAGCTATACTAAACGGTCTCTGTCTCATCTGATTGAATCCATTAAACGCTTGTTTTACTCTCAGCATCCACAGTGTAAATGATTTCAACATTAATATTATTACTAAAGTTTGTACCCCATCTTAATCTTTCCTGAAGAGGTGTAACCCAGGGTCTGATTCTTTAAGTAATCAAGAGCAATATGTTGATCGGATGATGTAGACCTTTGAATAAAGCGGTACATATCTTCCCAGGTCGTTCGTTTAAAAGTTCCCAATCCTTGAACTAGATGCTTTCCGAATTCTCGTTCAATATTCCGCTCTTTTTCTTCTCTCACGAGGTTGAATAAATAAAATTCTTTCTTTTTTTGTTTCGCCATCCAAAGGCCTAGCAGCCAGAAACGAAGCAATTCATATTTTTTGTCTTTTTTAGCGATTGTGTAGAACCCTGCATTAAACACTTGTGTAAAGAACCAATTGTCTGCTTGCGTATATAATTTCTCTACCTCAGCACTATAGGGTGTTGTGTTATTACCAGATCCGGTTTTACATTCAACGAGTATTATCGCATTCTCGGTCTCGATGAGCAGATCTGGTTCACTTCCTCTAGAAACCTTTTCACCAAATGTGCTGCGCGCTTTTAATAGCAGCGAATATGTATTTTGAGATTCCTCATCATAGCACCAGTAATGAATCTTAGGATGGCGTGGATTCTCAACACCTATAGAACGTAAATAACTCTCTAGTAGATTATGAGTCTCTAAGTAACGAAACATATTCCACGTTACAGCGTCCTCAGAGTTACTTCGAGCCAAACGGTTTTCCCGCTTCTTTTTAAAAATCTTTTGTAAAAGCTGTATGTCGTTAGGATCTTTTGAAAGTAAGTTACTGGTGTAGTCTGTGTATTCAAAGGTTGTGGAAGATAGATAAATGTTATGAGTGGGGCATAGGAACTCATTGATTGGTTTAAAGGTTTTCTTTTGTCGAGGAACCCGGTGATCGCAATCCTTTACTGGACACTCAACCCACTCCGCAGAATGAGTAACTCTCTCTTTTAAGGTCAAACGGTTGTACATACACTACCTCCATCTTACTTTCTTGTGTAACAAGTCTTCCAAAAAAATAGTTAAACAGAAACTCAATATTGCAGGATATCTTGTTATATTATGAGGTCTCGTTTTTAATTCTTTTTCTATAATAGATGTGAATGATGATAGCGAATAGAAAACCTAAGACGTACACAATGTCTTTTAAAAGACTATTAAAGGAGAAAATCATTGAAAAAATGGAGAAAACAAATAGAATTCCGCTAAGAATTAAAAATACATTTGTTCTTTTTTCTACAAATTTCATTTCCACCACCTCTTAATGGTATTATATGGAATTAATCTGTTTTTCGTCAATGTAAATAAACTTTCATTTAAAGGTAATAAGTAATGATAGGCAATAATTAAATATCGTAAAAATTCATGTGAATCAAAATAAGAGAAAGCTTTCATCCACTTCTCTCTATTGTTAATTTTTTGTTATCGTTTCATTAAACTTTTAAATTCAAACTACATTCGACACATTTCGACTTCCTTTGTTATTATTACATGCTAAATTAATATAGTATGACAAATTTTGAAAGGAACGTGATGAAATGACAATTAAGCAATCGTTTAAAAGATTACTAGTTAGCTCCCTAGCAGTTGGGTTAATTTCTTCTCAAGTTACGATACCTGCCTTAGCAGACTCAAATGCTAAGCAAGAGAGAAATCATCATAAAAACAACCGACCTTTTAACCTATCACTTATGCATACAAATGATTCACACGCACGTTTAGATAACGTTGCGAAAAAAGTAACCGCTGTCAAAGAAGTGCGTGCAGCTAAACCTGACACCTTATTATTAGACGCTGGGGACGTGTTCTCTGGAACTCTTTACTTTAATGAATTTAAAGGACAAGCCGATCTAGAGTTTATGAATCTCATGGACTATGATCTTATGACGTTTGGAAATCACGAATTTGACCTTGGTGCAAGCCCTGAAGGTCATCAAGCGCTAGCTGATTTTGTTAAGAATGCTAATTTCCCATTCGTTAGTTCCAATGTAAACTTTTCTAAAGATGACAAATTAAGAAGCTTATATAAAGGCTACGATCGTAAACCGAAAGACGGTAAGATCTATTCATCTGTTATAAAAAAAGTAAACGGTGAGTATGTAGGATTTATCGGACTAACGACAGAAGAAACGGCTGACATTTCAAGTCCAGAAAATATTGTTTTCCAAAACTATATTAAAGCTGCGACAAAAGAAGTTAAGTTACTACAACTTCTTGGTGTAAATAAAATCGTTGCCATCACACACCTTGGATATGACGACAACCCAGCGTACGATAACGATCTAGAACTAGCAAAATATGTAGACGGAATTGACGTAATTGTTGGTGGCCATAGCCATACTCAACTCAACGAGCCTGTTGTAGTTACTGAAGATGAGGCAGGTAAAAGGAAAGATCCTACGGTTATCGTTCAAGCGTATCAATACAGTGAGTACTTAGGAACTTTAGATGTAAAGTTTAACAAAAAAGGTAAAGTGATCGGACAACCAGCTAGTCAATTAATTAAAATTGCTGATAAAGCAGCTGATCCAGAAGCTGCTCAAATGTTGACAAAGTATTCTAGTAAAGTAGCCGAAATCAAAAACACACCAACTGGTGGTACTGCTGTTAATGAACTAGCTGCTCCACGTACCAATGATGTAGGAATTAGTGTGAGAAATAGCGAACTTCCACTTGGAAACCTTATTACAGATGGCATGCTTGATAAAGCAAAGGATTTTAACCCTAATGTAGTTATGGCTTTCCAAAATGGTGGCGGAATCCGTGCTACGATTGATCAAGGCGCGATCACGTATGGTGATGTGTTAACGACGCTTCCATTTGGTAACACACTTGCAACGATGAAGTTAACAGGTGCAGAAATTAAACAAGCTCTAGAGCACAGTGTTAAAGATGCTCCTAAAGAACACGGCGGATTCCTACACGTATCTGGAATGAAATTTACGTATGACAGCGAAAAAGCTGCTGGCAGCCGCGTTGTAACGATGGACGTAAAGAACGCTGATGGTACATTTACTGCAATCAATCCTGCTCAAGAGTATGTAATTGCCACCAACGCATTTACGGCTAAAGGCGGAGATGGATTCACGGTATTTAAGACGGCATATGAACAAGGTCGTGTAACTGACTTAGGTGCGTCTGACTGGGAGAACCTTCGTGATTATGTAGCTGAACTGGTAAATGTTGACCCAAAGATTGAAGATCGAATTGTTGATGTATCAAGACCATAATTAATTCGGTAATACTAAGATAACCTCGTGAGTGCTCCTCCGAGGTTATTTTTTTATATATAGACTTTGTAAAATATGAAACCACCTATCTCAAATCTGAGTATAATTTATATAATCAATAAATAAATTAGTTTAACTGTGGCAACAAAGGATCTTAACAACTTACTTGGTTCTTGTTTGTGAACAGCCGGAGCAGCAAAAGTGCACAGCAGACAATAAGGACATCATCTTTAAAACGACCGAGACTGTTAGTTAATTTAATAGTAAAGGTGGAACTAATGGACATTATTTCTGGATTTTCACACGCACTTATAGTCATTATTTATCTTGGTATTTTAAGAAAAGGCACGAAAGAAGTAAATATGAAAAATTTAATAATAGAGAAAAAAGCGTTATTGATAAGTTAAATAATTATTGTTTTTTCTTCTCTTATTTTAATATCTCCTATAAGTGATGGTATTCATAATAGTTTTGCTATGGGAGGTTTAACTATCGCATCCTTATTAATATTGTTTACTATTTGGTTGGGGATTGTAAAAAAAGTAAACATGAAAACATACGAAAAATCTGTCAGATTACTAGATAAATTTTTATTAAATCTGGTTTAAATTCTCTATTAAGAATTTGGAGAAATGTTTTTACGAAGATACAATTAAATTATTATTTTAATTAATTTTATCCAGCCGAAAATGGAGATCCATAGAGGAATGCTAAATAACACTCCCCAGAATAAGCCGATAATTAGGTTGCCTCCCTCTTTCATATAATTCGCTCCTGACTATTAATCAATTAATAATCAGTTTTAACAACAAAATTAGTTAAAATACATAAAAAAAAGTCTAGGTATCCCCTAGACCTCAAAACGTTATGGTAACGATAGAAAACTAATATTACAGAAGACTCGTGTTTATATGGCGTTCTTAAAAGCATCTTCAATAATTAGTTATGCAAACTAACATTTAATTACTTATCTACGTATATGGTATATTCATCTAACCTTATTGTGAAATTTTCTTAGTATCCCTCTTCTTCTTCGTGTTCTTCGTGTTCTTCGTGTTCTTCGTGTTCTTCGTGTTCTTCGTGTTCTTCGTGATCTCCCTCGTCTTCATCTTCTTCGTGATCTTCTTCATCTTCCTCGTCTTCCTCTTCTTCTTCGCGTTCTTCGTCTTCCTCGTCCTCTTCATCTTCTTCGTCTTCTTCGTCTTCTTCGCGATCTCCCTCGTCTTCCTCATCTTCTTCGCGTTCATCGTCTTCCTCTTCTTCTTCTTCTTCGTCTTCTTCGTCCTCTTCTTCTTCTTCTTTGTCCTCTTCGTCTTCTTCGTCTTCCTCTTCTTCGTCCTCTTCGTCCTCTTCGTCTTCTTCGTCATCTTCGTCTTCTTCGTCCTCTTCGTCTTCTTCGTCTTCTTCGTCTTCTTCGTCCTCTTCGTCTTCTTCGTCCTCTTCTTCTTCTTCTTCTTCTTCGTCCTCTTCGTCTTCTTCGTCTTCTTCGTCCTCTTCGTCTTCTTCGTCTTCTTCGTCTTCTTCGTCCTCTTCGTCTTCTTCGTCCTCTTCGTCTTCTTCGTCTTCTTCGTCCTCTTCGTCTTCTTCGTCTTCTTCGTCTTCTTCGTCTTCTTCGTCTTCTTCGTCTTCTTCGTCCTCTTCGTCTTCTTCGTCCTCTTCGTCTTCTTCGTCTTCTTC
>NZ_JARUHH010000013.1:0-83742 GCF_043558025.1 Fictibacillus sp. UD | reverse complement strand
TTAGCAAATGTAACCGCGGATCAAGATTTAATGTCAAATAAGCCTAAACTAAGCATCCAGACTGATGGCCCTAGAAAGGAAATCACACCTGCTTATAACAGAAAACCACAAACATGGATGACTGGGGTTCTAGCCGCTGGACTTCTATTATCCTTAGGCACGAACGCTTATTTATATAATGAGAACAACAAAAATGAGCAAGTCATTCAAGAACAGATCAATAAAACATTCAAGACTGTACAGCTAGCTTCAGAAAAAACAAAGTCAACAGGCGTCGCTTCAATGGTACAAGAAAATGAGACCATGAAACTTGTCGTTCACACCCACAACTTAACCCAAGTTAAAGGAACTGAAACGTATCAAGTTTGGCTGATTGAAGGAGATAAACAATACAGAGCTGGAACATTTACACCTGACGAAAATGGCAATGGTGCAGTTGTTTTTCCTGTAACGTTTGAAGGTGAACATCAGTGGGATGCTGTGGCGATCTCTCATGAACCTACTCCAAACAGCAAAAAACCTAAAGGCACTATTGTAATGGCTTCTAACTTATAAAATCCCGGAGAACAACAGCTTAAACATAAGTTGTTGTTTTTTAGTCTTTTATAAAGGCTAATGGCACGCTCACGAACGTCTTGAGAAAGGCGAGCAGATGCCTGAGGAAATTACCTCTTTTAAGGCAACAATAGCTTTTTTGTTACGTTACTTTGCAGTTAGATATAGAAATCCTCTATAATAAAAAAAGTGAATCAACGTGAAATGAGGATTAAACAGTGAAGATAAAATCGATTGTGATCATGCTTATATTTGCGGGATTGATCGGTCTTGCTTTTTATTCGGCTCAAGAGGAAAAGGAAGAGCCCGAAACAGTGGAAAACACAACGGATGAAGATACAGGACTTAAACCAGGAAGTAAAGCGCCTAATTTTTCATTAAAAACGCTGGATGGAAAACAAATTCAATTAAACGATTACCGCGGTAAAAAGGTGATCTTAAACTTTTGGGCAACGTGGTGTCCTCCTTGCAGAGAGGAAATGCCAGAGATGCAAAAGTTTTATAGTGATTACAAGGATAAGAACGTAGAAATTCTCGCAGTAAATCTAGCGTATGCTGAAACAAAAAAAGAAAAAGTGGGCGAATTTGTCGAGAAATATGATCTTTCATTTCCGATTCCGCTTGATGAAAAGAATACGACAGGAAAAAAATATCGAGCTGTTTCGATTCCGACAAGCTACTTTATCGACGAAAATGGAAACATCACAAACTTCCATATAGGTCCTATGGATTATGAATTTATGAAAGCAGAAATAATCAAGATGAATAGGTAAGTATTGTTTTAAAGCCTTTGTAGAAATTTCTCAAAGGTTTTTTATTGTTTTTAATTTCAGGTGAAAACCTTTTACTTCAGAAAGTAATTCAAAAGACCTGTATCAGCAATTTGAAAAAATGGGAAAGTCGACCAATAGGGAAAAGCTATAAATTTGTCGAAATAAAAATATTAGCGAAAAAAAGGATAGGTTGTTTAATTGACGTAACAGCCCAAGCAACCGATTTTGATTCTGTAAGAAGAAGGGGACTACTTAATGAACAAGCAATATGAAGAAGTTGAAATAAAACGTATTGCCGATTTTCATAACACACTTTCCCATTGCCCGATCCATCTGTTTGGACTGAAAAGAGATGGTGAAGGTGACTATAAGTTTACATATTCTGCGGGATCCATGCTTGACGGACTTGGAGTTTCGGTAAAACCCCTGCCAGGAACCAGTTTAAAAGAACTTTATTCAAAAGAATTAATCGCTGAATGGACAGATCAATTGGAAAAAGCTTTTTCAGGTAAGACACAAACCGCAGATATTAATTTAGGTGTAAGGTCAATACGTACAACCATATATCCGGTAATAGGAAAAAATCACGATGTACAGCAGGTTGTGGGTACATCTTACATGACATCAACTACTGATTCAGAGATGACGCAGGACCAAAATTTGAAAAAGTTTAAACAATTGTTTAACCATGCGCTAGAAGCAATTGTTTTGTGCCGATCGAATATGGAGATCGCAGAAGTCAATGACCGTGCATGTGAGCTTCTGCAGCTTTCTAAAGAGGAACTCATCGGAAGAAGTGCTGAAGAATTTTTTGTGAGAAATGGCAGAGCAGCAATCAGAAAAAAATGGGAAGAAGTTTTGCATGGAAAAAAGATTACAGGAGAGTTTCGCTATCGAACTCCTGAAGGTTTTGTAAGAGAAATTGAATACTCCTGTCAAAAAGATATAGTAGACCATCTGCATGTAACCATTTTAAAGGATGTAACAGACCAAAAGCTAACAGAACAAAAATTATTAAAAGCTGAAGCGTTAAATGTTGTAGGGGAGCTCGCAGCTGGCGTAGCACATGAAATTCGAAATCCTTTGACATCGTTGAAAGGTTTTGTTCAGCTTATTCAAAATCAAACCAATGAATTTAACCAATATTTATCGATTATCTTGTCCGAAGTGGATCGAATAGAGCATATCATTAAAGAGTTTCTCGTCCTTTCAAAAAGTAATTCCCAAAACTTTAAAATGGCCTGTATTACCGATATCATTAAAGATACAGTTGATTTATTGAACACACAGGCTATTATGAAAAATATCGAAATAAAAACAGAGCTTGAGGATCAGATGCCGCTTGTTTTTTGTGACTCTATGCAGCTTAAACAAGTGTTTATAAATTTTGTGAAAAACGCGATCGAAGCATCTTCAATTGGAGATTGCGTAAAAGTAAGCCTGAGGCTGTCTGATGATAAGAACAACATTCAAATTCAAGTACGTGACTATGGGTGCGGTATGGATGAAGTCGTTCTTAAAAAAATTGGAAAGCCTTTCTTTACAACAAAAGAAGAGGGTACGGGGCTTGGGATGATGGTAAGCACCAATATTATTAAGCATCATAACGGAAAGCTAGATGTGAAGAGTAAGAAGGGAAAAGGCACCACCTTTATGATTACGATTCCGGTTAAATAAAATGCTGTTTTTTTAAAGTAGTCGATTTCGGATTTTAAGTTGTTCGGCCGTGTGGAATTTGTCGAGTATTGTAGACTCGCGGATAAATGGCAAAAACTTTTGGATTGAGGACCAAATCTCGTGGATAAACAGCAGAAATTTCTGGATTGCGGGCTGAAACTTCTGGATTGGATGAGTTGAATGCCTCACCAGGTACATATAACAACCCGTTTCTGTACAATGATTAAGATGCATTTTTCGTTTAAAGCCACTTGCTTTAGAGCCAATAAAAAAAGCTTTCCCGATTTGGGAAAGCTTTTTGTCGTTATTATCCTTTGAACATTTGAACGAACATTTTACCATATTGTCCACCGTCAACTACACCAATACCAACGTTTGTGTAGTCAGACTTAAGGATGTTTTCACGGTGACCTTGAGAGTTCATTAGGCTAGTGTGAGCACCTTCAACAGAAGAGTTTCCTGCTAGGTTTTCACCAGCTGTTTTATATTCAACACCAAATTGCTTCAACATATCAAATGGAGAACCGTATTTTGGTGAGTTGTGGTCGAAATAGTTGTTGTCGATCATGTCTTTTGCTTTTACGCGAGCAACTTTTGTTAATTCTGGGTCAGCTTTTAATGCTGGTAAACCTTGTTTTTCACGTTCTTGGTTTACTAAATCAAGCATTTGTTGCTCTTGTGCAGTAAGTTCTGCACCTGCTTCAGCTTTTGGTGCTTCCTCTGCTGGAGCTTTTGTTTGCTCTTGCTGTGGAGCTGGTGCTGGAGCTGCTTGTTGTTGTTGTTGTTGTGGTGCTGGTGCCGGAGCAGCTTGAATTTGTTGCTGCTGTTGTGGCTGATTATTATTTGAAGAAGCAAATGGGCATGTAGATGCCGCTTCTGAGATTCCTGCGTTTGCGCCGAATAGGGAAGCGCCTAATACTGATGCTACTACTAATTTTTTCATAAGATGTTTCCCCTCCTAATAAATTATCTTACGTGTACATGTTTCGGGACTTCTGTAGGAGGGTTGGGGGTTTGGAATTAACTACCAGTTTAATGCGCCCACAACTTGGATACATCTTTTAATGACACGTCAATTAGATAAACATCTGGGTTTGATAATAGCTCCCATTCTTTAAAGCCAAATGAAGGCTGGTACAAATTAATCATAAGACTTAACAGATTTCCGTGTGTGACAATCAGTACTGATTGATAAGATTTAGTTTGCAGGTCATTAATGAAGGAAGTAATTCTTTCTTTTGCTTCGTATGTGGACTCACCACCAGGGAACTTTAAATGCTCATCTATATATGTACGTTCTAGATTTGAACGCCAATTTGGATCATCTTCACAAGAAAGGATTCGTTCAGCTAGTCGTTCATCTACCTGTATAGATCGTTCATTTAACTCTGCAAATGGTTTAATGGTGTCTATAGCTCTTTTAAAAGGACTCGAGATGATACAATCAAAGTGCTGACCCTCTAAAAAGGCAGCCAATTCTCTAGCTTGCTGTTCCCCTTCAGCAGTGAGAGGAGCAATGTTTTCCTGACCAGCCGCTTTACAATGTCGTATGGCAATAATCTTCATGTTTTATCCTTCTTTCTAATAAGGTAGGCCTTAAATCAATATAAACAGTTGTTTAATCATTCGAGACGTTAAACCTAAAACCTTCCCGAATACTATTAATGTTGAAACTCGAAGGGAGATTGTCATGTATCCGGAATTAAACCATTTTAAACAAATGAAAAAAGAATACGATATCGATATAGCACGTGCGCAAGAAAAGTGGCAGCAACTACATAAACAAAAAGAATGGTCTTCTAATGAATATGAAGAATTGCTAAACGCTTATGGTGTTAGGAATTCAAAAATTACTATGGATGATCTGACTGAAGCAAAGAATAAGTATCTTTTAGCTATGGAAAAAGAACGAAACGCCATGGAGCATTTGGACGATTTAAAAGACAATCGTGATGACAGATTGTCTGAATATCTAAAAACGGTCTATTCTTCCCGTGACAGAGAACTTGAGACTGCAAAAAACAGTATGGAGAAGAAAATTACTCAGCTAGAGCGGTTAAAAGCGGAATATTTGATGATGGTTCAGCAGATTCAAGAAATACATGTATACCGTCAATCCGTTGAAAAAGAAACAAATGAGGCTATTACAAGTTATCAGCAATCGTATGAACCAAAGGAGATCTTGCCTTTATATCCATCATTGTCGCGATTAGAAATTCCACTATCAGACATTCAGTTTGTCTTCCAAAAAGGGGAGCTTCCTGAACACTTAAACAAATATTTTCATTTTAAAGATGAACAAAAACGTTTTCCGAGATAAAAAAAAGCCATAATCCTATTGATAGGATTATGGTAAAGAAAACCGAACGCATGATGAAGAAATGGGGGGTAGGGAATTGCTCTGCCGGCCTCTTGCCGACAGGAGAGATTTTGTATCTCACAATCCTACTATATGTCTCTAGGGGACAAATGGTATGGACAAGTGCCATGGGCATTCATGTATTTTTAGTTGAAGATGCGAAAAAAATGGAGTTTTATTCTTTCACTTGATCTTTCCATTTCTGCAGCAATTGTTTTTCTTTATCTGGATGCAGCCCAGCTCTCCACTCATCAGGTTTTAGGTTTCTAGCTTGTGACCATTCTGCTGTATCTTGGATGGTTTCTTCTACAGGGCGGAAAATAAGTCCTTTGTTTATCGCCTTAGAGTCATCCGCATAATCTAACCCTCTATATTCATCACTCGCGATCCAGAGGGGGATTTCCATCCACTCGCCAACCTTTTCTTTTAATAAGAACGATTCAGAAACAGGAATAATTCTAGAATTTGCGTGATTCGTTATGCATTTCTTCATAAACTCATTAAAATTGTACCTTCCTCCAACAGCTTGAAAAGTACCGCTCTCTTCATTTTCAGCCATCAAAACAATCCAATTCGCTAAATCGCGTACATCGATGAATCGAACTGTAGGATCATTCATATCTGGGATCAAGATTTCTCCGCCTTGAACACCTCGATCCGGCCAATACGTAAACCGATCAGTATAATCGTTAGGCCCGACAATTAATCCAGGGCGAATAACTAAAGCCTGATTCTGAAAAACTTTAATCACTTCTTGTTCACATGCTGCTTTAAGAGCTCCATAATTTTCACCAATTTCGGTTATATCAGGATCCGCAAGGTCAGCAGTCTTTGCTTCTTCCGTAAGATATCGTACGGATTGATCTTCATAAACGGAAACAGAGGAAACAAAAATGTAAGATTTCGCGTTTTTGTGGAGAGCTTCAGCGGTTTTACGAACTTGTTTCGGGAAGTACCCGCATGTATCAACAACAACATCCCAAGAGTGCTTCTGGAGTAACGATAAGTCCTCATCTCTGTCACCAATGATTTCCTGAATATTTTCCTGACTGCCTTTTTCTGCTGTTTTCCCTCTATGAAACAAAGTAACCTCATGGCTGTTCCTTTTAAAGGAACCTGCTAAATGTTTCCCTAAAAAACGTGTACCGCCAATGATTAATACCTTCATCCAATCCACCACCTATTCCATTTTTCTTAAAGCAGGAAGTTTCCACATGATTAAAACATTTACAAGAATTAAAGAGAGTGCACCGCCAGCCATAATCTTATCGATGGTGAAACCGTATGAAATCAATATGGATGTTGCTGCAAGAGATAATGGGGCGAGACCCATACTTGCCATCGTAAGCAGTCCCATCAAACGGCCAAGCAGTTTTTTATCTACAGAAGACTGTACCGCTGAAATGAGCGGAATGTTTGTAGCAGGGAATGTGATTCCAATAAAAAAGATCGCGAACATGCAAGCGTAAAGAGAGGAACTCTGACTAAACAAGAAAAAGAAAACGTTCATGGTGAAAAGCGAGAGAGTTACCATAAGACCTCGCCTTTTCTTAATGTTTAAAATTCCGATGATCACTGAACTGATAAGCATGCCGGCAGCCATGGACCCTTCAATAAAGCTGAAATCTAATGCGCTGCCGTCGAGAACATTTTTCACAAAGATCGGCAGACCCATCATTAAAGGACCGACAACGAAAACATTTAGAAAAATCGTACTTAAGAATAGTGCTTTTAAAAAAGCAGAACTCTTTACCACATCAAGTCCTTCTTTAATGGATTGCCACATGCCAGACTTTTTTGAACTAGAGCTCTCCGAAGCTGGAACATTGAGCAGGAAGGCAAGAAAAGCAGATAGAAGAAGCATGAATGCAGGAACCCCAAATGAAAGAAAGTAACCTCCACTGCTCGCGACAAGTAGCCCGCCAATCATCGGTCCAAGAATAAGAGAACTCTGCTGAGTGGTTTGAATAACTGAGTTTGCACGTGTTAGCTGGGAATGATCAACGACATTAGGTAATAAAGATCCGTTCGCAGGCCAGACGAAGGCATCAAGTGCGCCAAAAAACAAACCAAAAATGATAAAAGAGAGGAGGGATAGATGTCCTGTTGCGAGCATAATCAACAATCCAACCAATAAAACAGTTCTTAAGAGATTAGAGACGAACAAAATTTTCGTTCGGCTGACTCGGTCTGCTAAAACGCCTCCAATGGCCATAAATAAAATACGAGGCACGTTCGCTGCGATAAATACGATCCCGAGCGACGCTTCTTTGTCGAGAGTCTTTACGACATACCAGCTTTGTGAAAACTGAAAAATAGCGATGGAAAATGAAGAACAAATCGTGATTGCCCATATGAACAAAAAAGAACGCTGTTTAAAAAGAGATCCTTCAATATTTTTATCCTGTACTGTCAGTGCTTGTGTCATTTCAATCAAGCTCCTCTTCTGGATATGGTGTTTCTTTTAGAGGAAATGAGAGCATGAAGTAATGATAAATCTCGCCATCCTCACGTTCATTTTTTTTAAACTCTGAGATTAACTCGGATATTTCTTTTGCTTTTTCATGAAGCTGTTTAACTTGGTCAGAAGACAGTTTCACATGCCTATATCCAAATTTAAGAGGGGAATCTGTATAGGCCAGCACTTCAGGATCCAGCTTGCGAATCATCGATTTAGTTTTATCGAGAGAGACAAGAATGTTTTCCTTTAGCGCATCAGAGAGCTCATCTTTTACTGCATTGCGCTGATCAGGCAAAATTTCAGCTATTGAAAATGACTGAGCTACAGGTCTGTAGAACTTTTGTACAATGCCGTTCTTTTCTTCGGTGCGTTCAACCATTATCAAGCCAACGCGTTCCATTTCTTTTAGATGATAGTGAATTTTAGGGGCAGGTACTTCTAAAAGGTCAGATAGGATTTTTCCAGTCTTTGCTTCATCTAATATCTCCCACAGGATTTTAATGCGAAGCGGGTCAGAAATAACCTTTAGCTGTTCTACTTCACGTATGTGGTAAATTTCTTGCATGTTCAACACTCCTGAAACGTTCAAATTTATTTGAATGTATCATAATGTAATTTTATGCCAATAGTCAACACATTTGCACATTATTTGTAAAAAATAGTTCAAATGTTATGAAAATTCTTGTATAATGTTAGTATAATATTCGCATTTCAACTTAGAGGCTGGAGGTTCATAGTATGGGGAATAAGGATTTGAAATCCTATGTGGAGAGATTGGAAAGAGTACATTATATTGTGTCAAAGCGTTTGCACCCGGAAATTGCAATTGAAAAGGAACTAACGAAAACACAATTCGTACTTTTAAAGACGTTATGCATTAGAAATAAATGGACCGTTTCAAAATTGGCTGATTATATGGGTGTTAAACCAAGTGCGATAACTGTTGGTGCGGATCGTTTGTACAAGCGTGGGTTTGTAAGTCGCTATCGTAGTGAAATGGACCGTAGAATTGTTTATTTAGAGATTACGGACGAAGGACACGAAATTTTAAGAGAGGCTGAAAATGAAAGAGTCGATTCAATAAGCAGTTACCTAAATCATTTGTCACCTGAAGAGTTAGGAATTTTTATTGATATTTATGAGAAGCTTGCGAGTGGAAATCATCATACAGAAACGGATAAGCTTGTATTCACATCACAAACCAGTTGAGTAACTGGTTTTTTTTTGCGCTTAAAAGTATTTAAACATATTAAATAAAATAAAGGGCTTCTTTAGCATTCGTTGTTGCTCTTAAAAGAGATTGATTTCCGCTCCAGGCTGCTCGCTTTCCGCGGGGCAGGCGGTGAGCCCCTTGCCGCTCTGCGCCTTTAAGGGTCTCACCTGACCGCTTGTCCCGCAGGAGTCTCGCACCTTGCACTCCAATCAACTTATCAAAGAAGAGAATTGAACCAATTGCCTCTGAAGCAACAAACTTTTAGGAAAAGAACCATTCAAAAAGATGTGTGCTCATGCGTCTTTTAAGATCCACGTAGCATGCTTTCTTATCCCATACTGGCGATAACTTTCTTAGGTGTTAGGCACACACCTTGCACTCTCCTCTTACCTCTCAATGGGGGCAAATCAAAATAACTTATACCAACTTTTCTAATAGAGATCAATTTTAAAAGCAACGTAATCTCTATTATTTTTTCATAGATTTGATTCTATTTAATTTTTTACGTGCATAGGATGTGATAGAAACGCAAACAGAAGTGGAGGGCTATACATGTTTACCCCGCAATTGAATATGAAACGGTTACCTTTATTACTTGCTGGAGCCATGCTATTTATTGTGATTGCCACTAGCTTTATCACATCTTTTGAGCACAAATACAGGTTGAGTTCTTCAATGATGCACAAATGGCTAACGGAGTTTTCTGGAGAGGCACTGGTCTATTTCATAGGCTGGGAAAACAGATACTTTACGCAAGAACTGCCGAAAGAGAGTGAACCGCCCGCATTGTCGAGTGTATTGTTCGAGCTTACAACAAGCATAAAACCTGGGGACATCCGAAGTCTGCTAGGAAATGAACTGCCAGGATTTGCGCTCTACGATTCCACGATCATTGTCGCTGGGGAAGGAACAGATTATACGAACTTAGCGTACGAGTCACCGCCGCCAATGGAGCTGTTGTTAAGCGGTGAAGAAGCAGAGGTTCAAGACATGGAGCGTTTAGAAGATCCAGATCCGACTGAGCCACAAAATCCGCCAGGACAAACGACGAGCGGAAAAAAGATCGCCTATATCTATCATTCGCATAGCTGGGAATCCTTTTTGCCTCACTTAAAAGGAGTCACAAATCCAGATCATGCCATTCATTCGAAAGTAAACATAACAATGGTCGGCAAAAAGCTAGGAGAGGAATTAGAGGCGAGGGGAATTGGAACGACTGTTGATTATACCAATATGACAGAACTGTTGAAGAAAAATAATACTGACTACCGGAAAAGTTACCCGATGTCACGTACGCTCGTTCAAAGTGCGATGGCGAGCAATCAAGATATAGATCTAATCTTTGATCTGCATCGGGACTCGCTAAGAGGAAAATCCACAACGACTGAAATAAATGGGAAATCTTATGCACGTACGCTGTTTGTAATCGGTACTGCTAATCCTAATTTTGAGAAAAACCAGAAAGCAGCACAAGAAATTAATGCGATTTTAGATAAAAAATATCCAGGATTAAGCCGTGGGGTAATCGGCAAAAACAAAACCACAGGGAACGGTGTCTACAACCAAGACCTATCCGAAAATGCACTTCTCATTGAATTCGGAGGGGTCGACAACAACATGGATGAGCTATACCGAAGTGCTGAAGCTGTAGCTGATGCCGTAGCTGAGTACTACTGGAAGCAAAATGGAGCGAAAGCTGAATAATGTTGAATGACTCCAGAGGTGGTGATAACCTTTGGAGTATTTTTATGTGTTTCTTTTTTTGCGGAAAATTAAAGTGGACAGTAAAAATAGCAGAGTGGACAGTAAATAAGCGAAAGTGGACAGTAAAACTCAAAAAGTGGACAGTATTTTCGTAAAAGTCGACAGTAAGTGCCATAGAGGAGTCTGTGCATAGGAGCAGTTTTATTGTTAATTTGTCCAATTGACTAGTGGATCTGTCCGATTTGAAGTTTAATCTGTCGGATTGGTCACTTAATCTGTCCAATCCAGCCAATAATCTGTCCAATTCAAGATTCACCACCTATTGGCCCCGCAAATTTCCGAAGCGTCTGTATATCAACCCAATGCGTACACAAAAAAACCGTTTCGAATGATCGAAACGGTACTAATTTCATAACTGTCATGATATCTGCAAATCCTAAGAAAAAATGGTATAAAAAGAGAGGTACTTTTGTTTTATTTACAAGGGTAAGGGAATAAAAGAGGTAAAGAGAAGATTTGAAAAAGGAGCTAGTGCATGAAACGAATATGGGAATTTTTCCTCACACTATTGTTACTCGTCTGTTTATACATCGTTTTTTTTGCAGAAGGATATGTAATTATTAAAGCAGCATTCGGGCTCCTTTACATTGCAGTTATTTTGTACACGATTTATTCGTTAATGCTCGAAAACAGAACAGCTCAGCACACGCTTCTATGGATTTATGTTTTGATTCTGTTCCCTTTTGTAGGGTATATGTTTTACCTTTATTCGGGGCAATTGTACTTAAAAGGTCATCTGTTTAAATCGAAAAGAAAAAAAGACAGAGATGAGTGGATCAGGGTTTCTAAGCAAGAAGAGAAACCGGATTTTAGTGATTTGAAAAGGCATCAGCAATGTTTCGCTAAACATGCTCATCACATCACGCTTACTCGTATTAACAGACGCACGGATACGAAGATTTTACAGAATGGTCAAGAAACGTTTCCTGAGATTATTGCACGGTTACAAGAGGCGAAGGAATATATACACATTCAATATTACATCTTTCGCTCCGACCGGCTTGGGAAGGATATTATCGATCTTTTGATAAAAAAAGCAAACGAAGGTGTTAAAGTCAGATTTTTGTATGATGGAATAGGTAGCTTATCGCTTCAACAGCATGATATTGATCGCATGAAAAAGGCTGGTGTTCTTGTAGAAGCATTTTTACCTGTTCGTTATGGATTTTTCAACCAAAAACTAAACTTCCGAAATCACCGTAAAATTATTGTGATTGATGGAAAAATAGGTTTTGTTGGCGGCCTCAATGTTGGTGTTGAGTATTTAGGTGAAGATCCTGATATCGGCTTTTGGCGCGATACGCATATGGTGATGGAAGGAGAAGCTGTTCAAGTTCTGCATGCTATTTTTCTAATGGATTGGGAGTATGTATGCGGTGAGGACTTATTAGAAGATGATCACCTTACGGCAGCACACTCGGCAGAAGGAGACGGCACCGTTCACGTTGTAGCGAGCGGACCAGATACGCAGCTTGGGATTATGAGTGATCTCTATTATTCTTTAATTTCCTGCGCGGAAAAATCCATCTGGATCGCGACACCATATTTCGTTCCGAATGAAGCGATTCGTACAGCTCTTCGTGTGGCTGCCAAAAAAGGTGTTCAAGTTCGGTTGATGGTTCCGGAAATTAACGACGGATTCTTAACTCAATATGCGACCCGCTCTTATTATCCAGAACTTTTACGCTCAGGAATCGAGATCTATTCGTATAAAAAAGGATTTTTGCATCAAAAGGTAATCATTATTGATGGTGATACAGCATCGATTGGTACGGCAAACATGGATATGAGAAGTTTCCATCTGAACTTTGAAGTGAATGTGTTCCTGCTGAATACGTCTTCTGTTAATGATTTGGTTCGACAGTACGAAGAAGACATGGAAGAATCTACAAAAATTCGCCCGGTTGAATTTTATAAAAGAGGGCTTTGGGAAAGAACGAAAGAGTCGTTTTCCCGTCTGTTCTCAGGCGTTCTTTAGAACGGATCGTATCCTTAATACGTGAGTACCGCAGAAACGAAACTGACGAAGAGATTCGCCGCCTATTAGAAAACATAGCATAGAAAACCCCTTTATAGAATAGGTTGTACGAGACCATTTATAGAGGGGGATTTTTTTATGGATTGGCTCGAGGCCCTAATATTAGGTATTGTCCAAGGCTTAACTGAATTTTTACCTGTGAGCTCGACAGGGCACTTGCTCTTAGGAAGACAAGTATTTCAGCTGGAAGAAGCCGGACTGTTCCTTGATAGTATGCTGCATATTGGAACACTGATCGCCGTTATGACTGTGTATGGAAAAGAGATTTTGGAAGTTATAAGAAGACCGTTCAGCAAAATCGGAATCCTGCTCATTGCAGGAACGATTCCAACTGCTATAATCGGACTGGCTTTTAAAGATTTTTTTGAAGAAATCTCTAAAACAGGGATAACCGTCGGATGGGAGTTTTTGCTGACAGGGTTATTGTTATGGTGGGCTGATTCTTATAAACGGAACGGGTACAAAGGAATTGATGACATTACAATACGCGATGCTCTAGTGATCGGAACATTTCAAGGAGCGGCTATTCTTCCGGCAGTTTCCCGGTCTGGTCTCACAATTGCAGCGGCGTTATTTTGTAAAATCAATAAAAAAGCAGCAGCGTACTTTTCATTTTTACTCTCCATCCCATCCATTGCAGGTGGGGTTGTTCTTCAGTCAAAAGATCTTTTCACGGGTGCACAGCCACCGATTTCTTTTTCAGCGCTTGCGATTGGTACGTTAGCATCAGCAATCTTCGGATATATTGCTGTGAAATGGATGATTAAACTTCTGCAAACCGGCACGCTAAAAGGGTTTGCGATCTATGTATGGATCGTTGGAATTGTAGTATTGGTTCTTCAATTTTCAGGAAAAATGTAAAGTATTTGTTAACACTATAAAAATGGATTGACATTTAAAAGATGGAGGATTACAGTATATGTAATTCAAAATTTAGCAGGCTTTAGATCGCTGAATTTACAGTTGTTTTTATGGTAAAACTACTGTGAAACGGGGGAACCAATTTTTTGGGGTGAATTTTGCTTTACGCAAAAAGGGATACTCCAATCCCTAATCCGACAGCTAACCCCGTAAGCGTCATGTCACTGGAGAGGTCAATTTGGTGAAAAACCGGACCCGCTTTTTTGTGTGGTCTTTTTTTGCGTTTTTTTACTGATTTACAGAACCTCTTAACCAGCAAGGCTAGAGGACAACGAAGGAAAACTTCATGTAGTTAAGGGGAGAATCGTAATGAAAAAAAACAGTTTGCCGTAATTGGACTTGGTCGCTTCGGGGGCAGCATTTGTAGAGAATTTGCCACTATGGGTTACGATGTCCTTGCAATTGATAATGATATGGAAAAAGTAAATGAATTTGCAACGATTGCTACTCAAGCGGTTCAAGCCAATTCAACAGATGAAAAGGTAATGAAATCTCTAGGAATCCGAAACTTCAACCATGTTATCGTTTCGATTGGAGAAGACATACAAGCCAGTATCTTGACTACCTTGCTTTTAAAAGAAGCGGGCGTAAACAAAGTGTGGGTAAAAGCCCAGAATGATTACCATCATAAAGTATTGGAAAAGCTAGGTGCAGACCGCATTATCCACCCAGAGCGTGACATGGCGCTCAGAGTTGCACAGCTTATTTCTTCAGAAAAAATTATTGATTTTATTGAATTATCACATGAACACAGTATTGTTGAAATCGGGGTAACAGATAAACTTGTAAACAAGACGCTTACCGATCTAGATGTGCGTGCGCGATATGGGTGTAATATTGTTGCCATTAAACGTGGAGATGATATACATGTTTCTCCTATTGCAGACGTTTCATTAGAGTATGGAGATATTCTGGTTGTCATTGGGAAAAATGAGGATCTAAATCGTTTCGAGGATGAAGGAGTGTAAGCTTTGGCACTGCATGTGAAAAATCGTAAACGATTTCTGCACAATCCAATAAAATTGAGTCCTCCTCAATTTTTAGCATTGCTGTTCTTATTTCTTATTTTCGTAGGTACTTGTTTATTGAAGCTGCCAATTGCTCATGAAAAAGCTCTATCATGGATAGATGCCTTCTTTATCGCAACATCTGCTGCAACCGTAACAGGACTTGCTACGGTTGATCCAGGATCTACATTTACCTTGTTTGGTGAAATTGTAATTCTGTTTTTGATTCAAGTTGGAGGACTCGGCGTTATGTCCTTTGCTTCCTTAGTCGTCATTATGATGGGCAGGAAAATATCCATTAAGCAAAGGGTTCTTATGCAAGAGGCATTAAACCAACCGTCGATCGGCGGGGTAATTAGGTTAGTACGAAACTTATTTTTGTTTTCGATCAGTATACAAATGGTTGCTACTATTGTTCTTTCGGTAAGGCTTATACCTGATTTAGGATTTTATAAAGGAATATACTATAGCATATTTCACGTAATATCAGCGTACAATAACGCAGGATTCTCGCTTTGGTCTGATGGGTTAATGGGATATGTGGGAGATCCGACAATGAACCTCGTCATATCGTTCTTGTTTATTACCGGTGGGATTGGTTTTACTGTGTTGGTTGATATGTGGGTAAGCCGAAGATGGAAAACCCTTTCCCTCCATACGAAAGTCATGCTTATTTCCACAGTAATCATCAATGTGATTTCTATTTTACTTTTTTACTTATTTGAATTTAATAATCCTAAAACAATCGGTATGCTTTCAGGTATTGAGCAATTTTGGGCTTCTTACTTCCAAGGTGTTTCTCCAAGAACAGCAGGGTTTAACTCTATCGATATGACTGCGATAAATCCTGATACATCTTTGTTAATGATTCTTTTAATGTTTGTTGGAGCAGGGAGTACTTCAACAGGTGGAGGAATTAAGCTGACAACATTTGTAGTTATTCTTTTTACTGTTGCAGCATTTTTGAAAGGCAAAGAAGATACGGTTATTATGAAACGAACCATTAGAAATGCAGTCGTGTATAGAGCACTTGCTATCACAACCATTTCCATTTTGTTTATTTTTGCAGCATTGTTTATTATCACATATGTCCAGAAAGACACCTCTTTTATGATGATCGTATTTGAAGTCATTTCTGCTTTTGGTACGGTAGGGTTAAGTATGGGGCTTACCCCAGATCTAACTGTTATTGGAAAAGCAGTCATCTGTGCTGTGATGGTTTTCGGAAAGTTAGGTCCATTAACATTGGCGTTTAGTCTTGCTAAACAATCAAAAGATAATATTCGTTATCCTGATGGTGAAGTATTTACAGGGTAGAAGAATGAAAGCTAACTCAGAAGGGATAATCCCTTTTCAAGAGTTAGCTTTTTTGGCTATTTATGGGTTAAAGACTTTTCTGTTGGGAATGCTAAAACAAGATTTATAAGCATTTCAGCGGAAAGGAAGGGAAATCGTCATGCAAAAAATTAAAGAAGCTTTTCTCGTGTCTCCCTTTCTTGTCTTTTTCCTTGTGCATTCTGAACAAGTTGGTGTTGGAGTTCTAGGTTATCAGAGAATCATTGCAAAATATGCTGGTTATGATTCTTGGATCTCGGTCATTATCGCAGCCGCTTTTGTACATATACTTATATGGATGATCTATTATGTGCTTGACAATGGTGACGGAGATATCGTGACCATCCATAAATCTTTGTTTGGCGGGCTTCTTGGTAACATGTTTAATCTCGCTCTTTTACTTTACTTTCTATTATGGTCCATTACTGTTTTAAGAACGTATATCGAAGTGATACAAGTATGGATGTTTCCTACCTTAAGTACTTGGAAAATCGCTGTTGTCTTTCTCTTATTAACATATTACGTCGTTTCTTCAGGTTTTCGAACAGTTGCAGGAATCTGTTTCTTAGGAGTCGTCATTCCATTAGGATTAATCCTTTTGTTGGTTTATCCACTAGAGTTCACTCATTTTTCTAATCTGTTGCCTGTATTTGATGAAAACCTTAAAGATTATTTATCAGCAACGAAAAACATGATGCTCAGTTACCTCGGATTTGAGACGCTGCTCGTTTTTTATCCATTTATAAAAAACGCAAAACGCTCTCAAAAATTTGCGCATCATGCTAATATCTTTACCTTTATGATGTATTTACTGGTTACGCTGTTCTCGTTTGCTTTCTTTAGTCAAGAACAGTTGGCCAGAAATATATGGGCAACGCTTTCTATGGTGAAAATCGTACAAGTGTCATTTGTGGAGCGCTTTGACTTTGTGTTCGTATCCATGTGGTGCCTTGTGATCCTTCCCAATATTACACTTGCAATATGGTGCTCGAGCCGGGTAGCAAAATTAATGTTGAACATTCGTCAGCATGTAACACTTATTGTTTTATTAGCCATTATTTTGGTTTCATGCATCTTTTTAGATACCCGATTAAAAATCAACTTGCTCAATAATTACACGAATAAAATTGGTTTTTACTTGGCGATCAGTTATATTCCACTTATATTTATTGCAACGTTCTTCAAAAAACAGTTAAAAAAGAAAAGAAAAAATAACGAGCAAGCATCACCGACTACTTGATTTAAATAAAAAAACTGCTAAACCTCTCACCTGAAGTAAAGATGAAGTGGCTTAGCAGTTTTTGCATTTATACAAAGGAGAATTAAGCTTGAAGCAGCAAGGTTAACCGATTTTTATGTTTCTCTCGCTGAAAATCATCAGACGTGTTATGCCAATTTTGCAGGGTTTCGTTGATCAGCTGTTTAACCATATGCTTCGCCCAAACAACATACGCGCCATATATGTCACCTTTGAAAAAACTTGTTAACATATTGTTTTCAGGGCCGAAAAAGAATCCGAGCTGATCGTGTATGAGTGTAGCTTCTTCCATTGAAAAAGGCATGATTTTATCTGAGAGCGTAAATTGATAGGAGTTGTTTTCCTTCTTTATAAATGAGATGGCATAAAGTTGACCATCTGGAAGAAAACCTTTAGTCGTAGGCAAGAGCAATATAGGGTTATGTCCTTTGTCATATGCAATAAAAAAGTCATTCGCATTTTCCTCAAACTGCGGTGTTCGTGACATTGAAGCAAGTGCAATTTCTTTTTGTACGTTTAACATGTTACAACCCTCATTCCGTTATATTCTTACTTACATTCTTACCGCTAGATTGCTAGATTATACATGTCTTTTTCTTTACTGTAGTGCCGTGATAAGTTGTTGAAAGGGAATTGACGGACAAATTGTAAACGCATACACTAGAGGTAGTTATTAGCCGTGAGCAGAAAGAGTGGTTCATGAAATGGCATTATCGAACGAGCGTTTGATTGGAAAGATGGCTATGTTAGGTGTATTAGACGAAAGCTATCTGCCTGAAATTGAAAAACAGGGCTGGAAGTATTGCGTAGGCAAAGCCGGTTCGATGGATTCTCAAAAGGTAGTAGCTGCGATTGAAACAGCAGCCAAAAATGAACAGGTGATTCAAAGCGGGATTTATCGCGAAACACATTCCCTTTACCATGCGATCATGGAAGCTTTTCATGGTGTGACTAGAGGACAGGTTCAACTAGGAACGGTTCTTAGGACTGTCGGTTTACGGTTTATTGTTGTCCGCGGCAATCCTTATGAAAAGAAGGAAGAAGGGGACTGGATAGCGGTCGCTTTATACGGAACGATCGGTGCTCCTGTAAAAGGGTTGGAGCATGAAGCGATCGGACTCGGTATTAATCATATTTAAATAGTGCCCATAGCAACTAGTGATGAGGGGGCGTATTCGAAGGTAGTTTTCTTTCGGGTGCGCTCTTTTTGTTTGTAACTTTTAGAGCAGTTCTTGTTGAGTTTGAAAGTGGTTGATTTCCGTTTCAGATGCTCGCTTTCCGCGGGGCAGGCGGTGAGCCACATTCGTACGTTTCACGTATAAGTGTATCACCTGCCCGCCTGTCCCGCAGGAGTCTCGCATCTTACACTCCAATCAACCGCTCAATGAAGTTTTCTAAGCGACAATTTTCACAGTTGCAAGAAAAATTACGCACCTTGCAATCTTTGATGAAGAAGAAAAATAAAGACATTAATAAATGAGGGATGATGATGATTACATTAACAGGTAATACGCTTTCTATGGAAGAGATCAAGCGGATTCTGCATGATAACGAACCCGTAGAAGCTTGCCCGATCAGCATGAAAAAAGTTGCTGACAGCCGGAAAGCGGTTGAAGAGATCGTGGCTGAAGGTAAAGTGGTATACGGGATCACGACTGGCTTCGGAAAGTTTAGCGATGTTTTTATTTCTAGAGACGATGTGGAAACACTTCAGATCAACCTGATCCGCAGTCATGCGTGCGGGATCGGGGATCCGTTTCCTGAGACAATCAGTCGTCTTATGCTTATTTTAAGAGCAAATGCTCTCTTAAAAGGATTTTCGGGTATCCGACCAGTAGTGATTGAACGGTTGTTAGAGCTAGTGGAGAAGAGTGTCCATCCCGTTGTTCCACAGCAAGGGTCCCTAGGAGCGAGCGGTGATCTGGCTCCACTTTCTCATTTAGCACTGGTCTTAGTAGGTGAAGGAGAGGCGTATTACAAAGGAGAGCGTCTTCCTGGTCAAGAAGCATTAAAGAGAGCTGGTATTGAACCCGTTGTGTTAACGGCTAAAGAGGGACTTGCTTTAATTAATGGAACACAAGCCATGACAGCTCAGGGAATTGCAGCGTATATAGAGGCTGAGCGTATCGGGCTCATGGCTGATGCCATCGCTTCTTTAACAACTGAGAGTTTAAGAGGAATTACAGATGCATTTGATGAAGACGTGCATCTTGCAAGAGGATATAAAGAACAAGTAGAGGTGGCAGAGCGTCTTAGAGCGTATTTAGAAGGCAGTCAGCTCACTACTAAGCAAGGTGAGATCAGAGTGCAAGATGCGTATTCGTTAAGATGCATCCCACAAGTACACGGAGCATCTTGGCAAGTACTTGGTTATGTAAAAGAAAAACTTGAGATTGAAATGAACGCTGCAACAGATAATCCGCTGATTTTTGATAATGGAAACAAGATTATTTCAGGGGGGAATTTTCATGGTCAGCCGATCGCCTTTGCGATGGACTTCTTGAAGCTTGCAGCAGCGGAGTGGGCGAATATTTCGGAACGCCGCATCGAGCGAATGGTCAACCCTCAGCTGAGCGACTTGCCAGGTTTTCTAAGTCCGAATCCTGGACTTGAGTCTGGTGCGATGATCATGCAATATGCAGCAGCATCGCTTGTGTCTGAAAATAAAACGCTTGCTCACCCTGCAAGTGTTGATTCGATTCCTTCATCTGCGAACCAGGAAGATCATGTAAGTATGGGGACGATTGCTTCAAGACATGCAGCGCAGATCATTGCAAATGCAAGAAGAGTGCTGGCAGTAGAATTAATCTGTGCGATGCAGGCGGCAGATTTCAGGGGACCTGAAAAACTCGCTCCCAAAACAAAAAAAGTTTACGAGCATGGAAGAATCGTTTGTCCGACAATCCAATGTGACCGTATGTTTCACAGGGACATGGAAGCTGTTGCTTCATGGATTCTTGACCAATCTTGGAATGAAATTTTAATCGGAACAAAAGCTCAAAAGTTAGCACATTAAAAAGGAGGTATTTTTACATGTCAAACGTAAAACATTCTATATCAGCTGCTAGAGGTACAAAATTATCAGCAAAAGGGTGGGTTCAAGAAGCGGCCATCCGAATGCTGATGAATAACTTAGATGGGGAAGTGGCGGAGAATCCAGATGAACTCGTTGTTTATGGCGGTATCGGAAAAGCAGCCCGCAACTGGGATTCTTATCATAAAATCATTGAAACACTTGAACGTTTAGAAAATGATGAAACCCTTCTTGTGCAATCGGGGAAACCAGTTGCTGTATTTAAGTCACATACTGATGCACCACGCGTTTTGCTTGCAAACTCTAACCTTGTTCCTGCATGGGCTAACTGGGAGACGTTCCGTGATTTAGAAAGAAGAGGTCTGATGATGTACGGCCAGATGACGGCAGGAAGCTGGATCTATATTGGAACGCAAGGCATTCTGCAAGGAACGTATGAAACGTTTGCAGAAGCGGCACGCAAGCATTTTAACGGATCCTTAAAAGGAACGATAACACTAACTGCCGGTCTTGGAGGAATGGGTGGAGCGCAGCCTCTTGCAGTAACGATGAATGATGGTGTTGTGATCGCGATAGATGTAGATGAAACAAGAATTCAGCGCCGTTTGGACACAAGATATCTAGATAAAAAGACTGAAAGCTTAGAAGAAGCATTAACGATGGCTAAAGAATATGCGGCAAAAGGTGAGCCTTTGTCCATCGGACTGTTAGGAAACGCAGCTGAACTTTTACCAAAGATGATTGAGATGGGTGAGATACCTGATCTAGTTACTGATCAGACATCTGCGCACGACCCGCTGCATGGTTATTTGCCAGTTGGGTTCACGATGGAAGAAGGGGCAGAACTTCGTAAACGCAACCCGGACCAATACATTGAGAAGTCAAAGAAATCGATGGCGATTCATGTAGAGGCGATGCTTGAAATGCAAAAAAAGGGTGCTGTTGTTTTTGATTATGGCAACAACATCAGACAAGTTGCATTCGACGAAGGAGTAAAAAATGCCTTTGATTTCCCTGGATTTGTTCCAGCGTTTATCCGTCCATTGTTCTGTGAAGGAAAAGGACCTTTTAGATGGGTAGCGTTATCGGGAGATCCGGAAGATATCAGAAAAACAGATGAAGTAATTTTACGAGAGTTTAGTGATAACGAGCACCTCTGCAAATGGATCAAGATGGCACAAGAAAAAGTTCAGTTCCAAGGCCTTCCTTCACGTATCTGCTGGCTGGGGTATGGAGAGCGCGCGAAGTTTGGAAAAATCATCAATGAAATGGTCGCTTCTGGAGAACTGTCAGCACCAATCGTGATTGGGCGTGATCACTTGGATTGTGGTTCAGTTGCTTCGCCAAATCGCGAAACAGAAGGAATGATTGATGGCAGTGATGCGGTTGCAGACTGGCCAATTTTGAACGCGATGATTAATGCAGTAAATGGTGCAAGCTGGGTGTCTGTACACCATGGCGGAGGTGTTGGGATGGGTTATTCCCTTCATGCTGGAATGGTCGTTGTCGCAGACGGAACAGAAGAAGCCGCACGCCGTTTAGAGCGTGTATTAACAAGTGACCCTGGAATGGGGATCGTAAGACATGCTGATGCAGGCTATGACTTAGCAATAGAAACGGCAAAAGAAAAAGGCGTTGACTTGCCGATGATCGAGAAATAAAAAGGAGTGTGGAAAATGCTAGATACTTTGATTTTGGCCGGACAGGTGGTTGTCCCAGAAAGTAAGGGAAGAGCGCTTCGCGGAACGGAAATGAATGAGCTTAAAATCATTGATAACGGTGCAGTTGGAATAAAAGATGGCGTAATTGCTTTTATTGGAACAGCTGAAGAAGCGGAATCACTACAGGCAAAAGAAACGATTGATGCAGCAGATAAACTGTTATCACCAGGCTTAGTAGACCCTCATACACATCTTGTGTTTGGGGGATCTCGTGAGCATGAGCTTGCACTAAAGCAGCAAGGTGTTCCTTATTTAGAAATCTTGGCGCAAGGCGGCGGAATTCATTCCACCGTTAAAGCGACCCGTGAAACAAGCGAGGAAGCTCTTTATGAAAAAGGGCTGTTCCATTTAAACAGATGTTTAACATACGGTGTCACGACCATGGAAGCAAAAAGCGGGTATGGACTCGATAAGGAAACAGAACTGAAACAGCTGAGAGTGGCCAAGAAGCTGAATGAAACGCACCCAATTGACCTTGTGTCCACTTTTTTAGGCGCGCATGCAATCCCTGAAAATTATAAAGGCAGACCGGATGCATTTTTAGAAGAGATGCTCTCAATGCTAAGCGTTATCTCAAAAGAAGGTTTAGCAGAGTTCGTAGATATTTTTTGTGAGACAGGCGTATTTACGGTCGAACAATCTAAAGTGTTTTTACAAAAAGCCAAAACAGCAGGATTTGGAGTAAAGATTCATGCTGATGAGATCGACCCGCTTGGCGGAACTGAGATGGCTTGTGAGATTGGTGCTGTTTCAGCAGATCACTTAGTCGGAGCGAGTCGTGGCGGTGTTCGAATGCTTGGGGAGTCAGATACGATTGCGGTTCTTTTGCCAGGCACAACGTTTTATTTAGGAAAAGATCAGTTTGCACCAGCTCGAGACATGATCACAAGCGGCGCAGCAGTTGCTCTTTCTACCGATTTTAACCCTGGAAGTTCACCGACTGAAAACCTGCAGTTCATCATGAATCTGGCAGCATTGAAACTGAAGATGACACCAGAAGAAATCTGGAATGCTGTAACGGTTAACGCAGCTTATGCGATTGGACGCGGTGATGTGGCTGGCAGTTTAGAAGAAGGAAGAAAAGCAGACCTCGTATTATGGGATGTACCAAACTATAAGTATGTTCCATATCATTATGGCGTTAACCATGTGCATAAAGTCTGGAAAAAAGGAAAGCTGGTAGTTGGAAAGGGAGATGTGCATGCAAACTATACCCTTTCTAAGTAAATCAGGCTCAGCGCCATTTACCGATCGTGGCATTAAAAAAGCCGGTCAGCTTTTGCGGCCGTGGGCAGGAGAGGAAGTCAGAGGAGTAGCAATCGCAGGTGCTCCGCTCTCTAAAACATCCATCTCTCATTCAGGCGCTCATTTATCACCCCAAACGATTCGTACGATGATGCATGCGTTTTCCACTTATAGCATTGAAGAAGAAACCGATATGTGGGATCACATCATTACCGATTTTGGTGATATCGAAATGCATGTGACGGATCTGTTTGAGTCTCAATCACGTATTTATTCAGCGTTAAAAGATCTTCAAGATCAGCATAAGGATGCGCTGGTTATTACCCTTGGCGGAGATCATTCGGTATCCGCTGGAGCGATAAAAGCCTTTCAAGAAACAAGAGGAAAGGTAGGTATCATCCAGTTCGACGCCCATTTCGATCTCCGAAATACAGAGGATGGCGGTCCATCGAACGGAACACCATTCCGTCAGCTCATTGAAAATGGTGTGATCAGAGGTAATCAGCTTATACAGATTGGAATTCGTGATTTCTCAAATGGAAGATTATATCATGATTATGCAAAAGACCAAGGAGTTACCGTAAACACGATGGGTGATATCAAAAGAGAAGGTCTTCTTTCATTGCTGCAAAAATCAGTTGACCAGTTAAAACAGACAACAGATAACATATATATTTCACTGGATATGGACGTGTTGGACCAAGCCTATGCACCAGGTTGTCCAGCTATCGGGCCAGGAGGATTAGACAGTGATTCATTAATTGAAGGGATTCAATGGCTCGCACAAGATTCATCTGTAAAAGGCATGGACATTGTAGAGATCGATCCAACCCTTGATTTTCGGAATATGACGAGCCGTTTAGCTGCATATATCATCATGCAATTCACGCTTTTCTATAACAAGAGAGAAGGAGGTACAACGAAATGAGTGATTTTGGAAAATTTATTGAGATGTCTAGAAATCAAAAAGGCTTAAGTAAATCCGAGCTAGCTCGCAGACTAAGTATCACGCCACAGTATATGGCTGATATTGAAAAAGGCAGGATGATTCCGTCTGAGGAAAAGATAGAGAAGCTGGTTAAGACGCTTGAACTGAACGAAAAAGAGGCATTTAAACTTGCAGATAAACTGCCGCTGCGTGTGTTGGCAGAAGCAAAACAAGAGTATTATAAGCATGGGTCTTAAGGTTATTTTGGAAGCCTGCCATTATTGGTAGGCTTTTTGTATTTGATGTTCTTGAAAGAGGTTGACTTCCTTTCCAGGTGCTTCACTTTCCGCGGGGCAGGCGGTGAGCCACATTTGGACGTTTCACTCTTAAGTGTCTCACCTGTCTAGTTGCAGTGGCTAGCCCCTCGAGGTCAAAAGTTAAATGGTCCACAAGACAAAGTGCGTCTTGATTGCCCATTTACCTTTTGCTTGTCGGGGCTGAACGAGCCACTTCCACATTTCGGACTGTCTAGTTACAGTGGCTAGCCCCTCGAGGTCAAAAGTTAAATGTTCCACAAGACAAAGTGCGTCTTGATTGCCCATTTACCTTTTGCTTGTCGGGGCTGAACGAGCCACTTCCACTTTTCGGACTGCCCGCCTGTCCCGCAGGAGTCTCGCAAAAAGATAAAACTGACAGCAACAAACTTTTAGAAAAGAGATTATTATACTCGTTCGCGCAGTAAGAAGTAGTTTCCACGCAGTTAAGGTGTATTTACACGCGCAGTAAAGTTCCGGTTTCACGCGCTATAAGCCTTGTTGCGCGCAGTATGCTATCTGGTTCACGCAGCAGCTATTCAAATCTCCTCTAACAAGTTCTTTCCAAGTGGGATTTTTGGTTCAGCGTAGGGAAAAAAGCGCCGTATACTACTTTGGAAGTATAAAAGAGGTTAAATAAACCAAACAAACTTACTAAATGGATAACTTTTTGTCAAAAAAAGACGACATCGTACCGACTCTAAAAATCAACCCTATGCCTTATCCTCATTCATCCGATTTCTGTTTAATATGGAAGTAATCACCAACAAGTGACAAAATTTTCAGATTAAATAGGAAGTAGGAGGTTTTTAAGGTGAACAAGAGTAAATTTGCAGCAACGACATTTTTAGCGGCGACGATTATGCTTACACCTTTCTCGGTCATGGCAGAAAGTCCGAAACAGGTAACCGATCAAAAAATATCAGAGGCAATGGTAAATCTTAATGAAAATAAACTTTTCGATAATCTTGAAAGTAGACTGGAGCAGCTGAGTTCAGATGAAAAGGTACCCGTTATTATCCAGTTTAATGAAGAATTCGCACAAGGAAAGGCTTTCGAAAAACTGTCTTCAAAGATTGGTGTTTTCAAAAAATCATTCGAATACAAGGTCATTAACGGGATGGCAGCAACCATGACCAAAAAGCAGGTTATGCTTCTTGAGCATTTGCCTTTTGTAAAACAGGTTGAATACGACGCGCCAGTTCAAATGAACTTAGAAACGGCAAACAATTGGTTTGGTACCGCGAAAGCACGTGCCGATTATGGACTGACAGGTGACAGAGATGGGAATGAGCGTTCATACACTAAAAATGACAGTGTAGTAGCTGTCATTGATACTGGAATTGATGCATCACACGTTGATCTGGATGGCGGAAAAGTAATTGGCTGGAAAGACCTAGTGAACAATCGTACTGCACCTTATGATGACAATGGTCATGGGACTCACTGTGGAAGCATCGTTGCGGGTGAAGGGGATGCCAATCCTGCTAACAAAGGTGTTGCACCAGGTGCAGCTTTAGTCGGTGTAAAAGTTTTGGACAGCAAAGGGTCAGGAAGCATGAGTACCGTTACGGCTGGTATTGATTGGGCTGTTCAAAATAAGGATACGTACGGAATTGAGGTCATTTCCCTTAGCCTTGGTACATCTGGAAGTTCAGATGGAAAAGATGCGACTTCAGTAGCGGTAAACAATGCATCTGCTGCTGGACTTGCTGTAGCGGTTGCAGCAGGGAATTCAGGACCATCTTCATCTACAATTGGATCACCAGGAGCGGCTGATAAGGCGATCACAGTTGGAGCAGGCGCTGATCTTGGTGAAGGTGGATTTAATCTGGCATATTTTTCATCTAGAGGTCCAACAGCTGACGGCAGAGTGAAGCCAGATATATTTGCACCGGGATATAACATTACAGCAGCAAAAGCGAACTCAGGCAATCAATATATATCATATAGCGGTACAAGTATGGCAACCCCATTTACCGCAGGGACAATAGCACTCATGCATGATGCTAATCCTTCTATCACAGAACCGCAAATAAAAAATGCATTGTACTCTACGGCTATCGATTTTGGAAAGGCGGGTAAAGATAATGAATACGGCTATGGCAGACTAGATGGACACGCTGCAGTTAAAACAGCAGGCGGATTAAGTGGATCAGGCCCTGCTGTACCTGATCATTTTTATAAGCGTGGCAGTCTGAGTTCAGGTGGATCTCAAACTTTCTCACTTAATGTAACGTCAACATCATATCCAATATCAATGACTGTCATCACAGAAAATTATAGCCCAGGATGGCTCATCTTCCCAGCATCACACAACTATACGGTATCTTTAATTGACCCAAGCGGGAAAACAGTAGTTAGTTCATCGCAAAATGAACGTCAAGATCATGCGTTCTTCAAGCCGACAACCACAGGAGTCTATCAGGTAAAAGTCTCATCCAGCAGAGGAAGCGGGGCATATGATCTAGACGTCAGTGCAGGAGCATCTAGTTTAAATTAATTGAAGTTTAAGGTGCGTGCCTGCAGCTTAAGAATCTTGCGTTGAAGATTCATGCTGCACTGTTGTTTTGGAAGCAGCTCCTTTTATGCTCTAGGATGTTTGCTTTTTAATATTACTTTCTTCTTAGATAAGTTGATTGGAGCGTAAGGTGCGAGACTCCTGCGGGATGAGTGGGGCAGGTGAGACTCCTGAAAGCGCAAAGCGCTAGGAGGCTCACCGCACACCCCGCGGAAAGCGAGCACCTGGAGCGGATATCAACCCCTCACAAGAACTACAAATTTACATTTAAAAAAACCGCAGCGCTCATAGGCAAGCTGCGGTTATTTCTTTATTTAACTTTCACTCTCTCTTGGCTGAGGAGGCTTCGGTTTTAATAACTTCTTTAGCTTTGACCAGCGCAGTTCAATGAACGGCTGTGCCAGAGCAATAACAGGTTTGCTCGCTAAAAACAGTGTCACGATAACAGCTAAGAAAAGAATCATAAAGTATGCACCATTTTCTTCTATCGATGCAAATAAATCAGTTGTAAATAAATACTTCAGCACAAATCCATGCAGCAAGTAGATATATAATGTCCGTTCACCAAACTCCGTGAAAAACAATTTTCGGCGTGGCAACAGTGCTAAGAAGCTGAATGTAGCAGCAAACATCACCCCGTACATCCCTAGCCTAATAAACCCACCGTACCACGTATTGTATCCAAGGATTTCAGAATATGAAGATGAGGACAACAGCCATTCTTTTGTACCATCCGGAAAAATAAAATGATACGCGATAAATAAAACAATTAGGAATGCAGCTGATACCGCTTTTGCTGTTGGCTTTAGGATCTTCTTAAAGTCTCTCTTCTCAAGCAGATGTCCCAGCAGAAATACTGGGAAGAAGACAAACGTTCGAAGCAGACTTAAAAATGTTCCGATATCGTGAATATAACCTACAGCAACACCAATTCCGATGGCAAGTACGAGCGGATATTTCATCTTGACAAAGACTTTTAATAGTACGTTCCAAAAAACCAAACTCAACAAGAACCAAAGTGTCCAATGCGGTGAGAAAAAGTCTAATTTCACTTCACTCTTGCCATACAAATCATAATAGAAAAAGCTGTAGATTAACTGAAAAACTAAATAAGGAATAAGAACTTTTTTAAAGATTTTAGGCAGATAGCCGTCACGCCAAACCCCTTTTGTGAAAAATCCTGCGATAAGGATAAAGGCAGGCATATGAAACGTGTAGATAAAGTTATAAATCGTGTAAAGCCAATCGTTTTGACTTTTTATCGGGGAAATAAAGTGCCCGAACACGACTAGGAAAATAAGTATAAACTTTGCGTTGTCGAAGTAATAATCGCGTTCTTTCGTTGCAGTGCTCATCAAGATTCCTCCAATAATTATTCACCATGTAAAGTATTCGTCTGAATTCCGCATTTGTTTTCCTTCATTTCTATAATTCCCAAGATAGTAGGTGTTTCTAACCTATTAATTAGAAAAAAACGCATTTCCTATTAAAAAGGAAACACGTTTTCATGGTTTGCTTCATTAAAAATCAATTTTTATTTTAATAAATCCTGCACTTCTTAACGCTTCGTATATGATGACGATTGCAGGACCAACAATTAAACCAATAAAACCTAAGAGCTGGAAACCAATATAGAGCGAAACTAGTGCAGCCAGTGCAGATATCCCAAGACTTGATCCTAGTATTTTCGGTTCTATGATTCTTCGGACAATCGTAATTACACCGAACATGATTAAAAGTCCGAAAGCAAGATGATCATTATTGTTGATAAAGAAAGAGTACGCTGCCCACGGAACTAGGAACGAACCTGTACCAAGGATAGGGAGAATATCAACAATAACGATTAACAGAGCGAGTATAACCGCATACTCTACGTCTAGAATCATTAGCCCTATTAAAGCTAATAGATATGTAACGAAGCTTAAGATGATTTGTGCTCTAAAAAACCCTACGGTTGCTCTGGATAACTGACTAAAGACCAGTTCAACTTTTTCACGTGCTGATGTTGTGAACAAGTTAAGAAACTCGGCATAAAGCCGTGGAAGGTCCAGTGAAAATAAAAATACTGCGACTACGTAAATAATAAAATAGATCAGTAATCCAGGAATGGCAGTGATCAATCCTAAAATACCTGAAGTTAAATTTTTTGCTGTTTCAACCCCATAATCCTTTAAACCTACTAATCCCTCTTCAAGCGTTCTGACCACTTCAGGAGGTAATGTAGCATAAAAGTTTTCCATTTCATAAAACGTATTTTCTGCTACTTCAAACAGATGAACAGAGTAGGATGGAAGAACCGTTATAAACTCAATCACCTGTATAACAAGCGTTGTTGTTAGCCAGTAAGAAAGTATTCCGAATCCAGCAAGATACAATATAAATGTAACAGTGACGGCCAATAATCGTCTGCCTTTAAAAAGTCTAATAAACAATTTCACTACTGGTTCTAGCATTATAGCCGTAAGCAATGCAAGAAGGAGAGGTATACTGTAAAAGACAAAGATGACGATTCCGGCAAGCAAAACGAGTAATAAGATTAAGTTTTTTACAGTCATTTTCCAGCCCCAATCCCCGTAATTTTTATCCAGTCAGCATTTTGGTATCATTATCCATTATGACCGAAAAAAAAGATGTAAATTCTTCGTATATACACAATGATGTTACGATAATGTGAAAAAGTCAATTGAAGAAAGTGAAGTTTTCAAAAATCTTTTTTATTTTTCAACTGCCATTTTAAAGCCAGTATCGCATTCAACTGTCCGCCTGCAATTAAGATCATGGCAGAGATATAGAACCACACCATCAATGTTAATAATGCGCCTAAATTTCCGTATATTTGTCCGTAATCAAAAATAAGTACATATGAAGAAAAAAGATAAGAAAACAAATGCCATCCAGCCGTTGAAAAAATAGCTCCAGGCCAAACGTTGCGAAAAGTGAGATTTACGTTTGGGGCAAATCTATACAGAGCGGAAAAGATAGAAAGCAGTACGGAAAAGCCGATTAAATAACGTGCAGTCTCCCAAATATGCCAAACGGGATGTGAAAACCCTGTTCGTTCAAATATGTATATCCCGATCGTTCGTCCGAATACAGGCAGTAAAAGAGCTGTAATAACCGCAATAACAAGCCCGAACGTTAAGAACATGCCTAAGAAGAGTTCTTTAAAAAAGGGACGGCTCTCTTCTACTTGATAGGCTTGATTGAACACACGGATGATGGCATGTGTCCCTATAGTCGCGAGCCAGATCATAATGATTAATGATAGAGATAAAACATCGCCTCTATGTTCATCCAAAACAGCAACTAGATTATACTCTAGTAAAGTATATGCTTCTTCTGGTGCGATAGACTGGAAAAGAGAAAGAACATAAGCGGATGAGATAGGCAAAAAGCTCAGGACGGTAAAGATAAGAAAAATAAAAGGAAACAAAGAGACTAAAAAATAGTAGGCAAGCTGTGCAGACAAATCGAATACTTTATCTTCAAAAAAACGATGAAACCACTGTTTCATAAACCAGCGCATGAGGGCAGCCTCCAAAATAGATCATTCTAAGGTATCTATCATGCATTATTCCCGTAATGAAAAAAAAGAACGCTTTTTCTGAAACAAAACGTTCACTCATTCGTATCAATGACTTGATGTTGATGACTCAATGCTGTTCAAGATTCATTTATCTGCGTCTTGATAAACAACAGTGGTAACTGCAAAAACAACTAAAGGAGAGGTTACTTGTGTAGGTTGAGGCTGGATAATCGGACAACAACATGGAGAAAATGTCTCGACAAAATAGTGGGACGCCACAAAACAGAACACAGGATTTGTACTTATTAAAACAAGGCAGAACACATGCAGTGTACTCATTTTTTTAAGTGGTATGCACGCTGAGAATATTCATTTCCCTTTTCAATAGACATAGGGTTATACTATTATACAGATGTTCAACAGGGAGGATTTTTTAAATGGATTTTATTACACCAGATTTCTGGTCAGCCTTATTGGCGATCGTTGTTATCGACCTAGTCTTGGCTGGTGATAACGCTATTGTAATCGGCTTGGCTGCTAGAAACTTACCAAAAGAAAATCAAAAGAAAGTTATTATCTGGGGTACTGTCGGTGCTATCGTTATTCGTGCGGCTGCAACACTTGCTGTTGTATGGCTTCTTAAGATTCCAGGTTTGCTTCTTGCAGGTGGACTGATTCTTTTATACATTGCTTACAAACTGATGGTAGAAGAGAAAGATCATGATATTGAAGCACAAAACAATGTTTGGGCTGCAATTAAAACAATCATTATTGCGGATGCGGTAATGGGACTTGATAACGTACTTGCAGTAGCAGGGGCGGCACACGGTGATTTCCTACTCGTAGTGATCGGCTTGTTAATCTCAGTACCGATCGTTGTTTGGGGAAGCACATTGTTCTTAAAAGTAATTGATAAATATCCGTTTATCATCACTATCGGAGCTGGTGTTCTTGCATGGACAGCTTCTAAAATGATCGTTGGCGAAAAGTTTATGAAGCCTTATTTTGAAAATGGCTTTGTAAAATATGGATTTGAAATTCTGGTGATTCTTCTTGTTCTAGGAATCGCTACCCTTAAGAAAAGAAAGATTGCTGAAGAAAGAGCATCAGCAGAGACGAACCTATCAAAAAGTGAAGCACAATAAAACCGCCTAGTGCGGTTTTTTGTTTTGTAATCTAATGTGTGATTTTGCTTGAATTGTAGTGAGCTAGACAATTGGACAGATTATGTTGTCAAATGGCTAAATTATCGTGCTGATCAGACAGATTATTGATTGAATCAGACAGATTAACTCCGAGAATGGACAGATTAGGCCCTCAATTCAAATAACGAGACACATAAAAAAGGAAACCGGCTTCGGTTTCCTTTTCCAATTTCCTATCTTAGTAGATATCTCTTTTAGAAAACGTAACAAATGCAATGATGAACCCAGCAATACCCCATACGGCAAGGACGCTCATCGAGAAGCCCAAAGACATTCCTTCGATCGGAGTCGCCATTCCGCTTACATAGTTTGTAAGGTTCAAGTTCACCATAAAGAAGTATTTCGCGCTTTCCCAAGAAGATACCATGTTTGCTAGAATAGCACCTGCAATGAGAGACGCGAGCATAATTCCAATAACGGCTGCTGTGCTGCGCAGGAGTACGGATAGCATGAAGGTCAGTGTACCTACGATCATACAGACGTACCATACGAGTCCAAACTCCATCAGAATATATTGCCACTGAGGAACGATGTGTACATTATCTGTTAAAAGTTCATCGCCTGAGACTGTGAATCCTGTCAGTAAAGGCATGTTCCAGCCGCCATAGCCAAATACCACTCCAGAAATCCCGTAGGATAGGACAGCGACGGATAAGACGATAAACGAAACTGAAAGCAGCATTGCTAAATACTTGCTTAGTAGAATTCGCCATCTTTTTACAGGCCGTGTAAGCAGCAGCTTGATCGTACCGCCACTGGCTTCTGATGATACAAGATCAGCTACAATTACCATTACGAGAAGCGGAAGAAGAAGATCAATCGAGTTTTCAACAAATATTCGCATGAACGTGGGTGCCCCAGGTGCACGGGGATCAATGTCGTTCTCTAAATAATATTGCTGCTGAGAAAGTCTAATCTTCAAATACTTTCGCCATTCATCTTGAATACGGCTGGAGCTTAATCGATTCTGTGTATCAGTAATCTCTTGCTGCAGAACCGTTCGCCAATCTTGATTGCCTAATTTTTCACGCTGCTCTTGAATTTCTTTAAACTGTGCATAAGTAAAAAGAGGGACAAGGAAGGCGATAATCAGGATAATGACGTATAGCCTTTTTTTTCTAAGAAGCTTTAACATTTCATTCCGGACAAGATTAATCAATACTTTCGCCTCCTGTTACTTCTAAGAACAGATCTTCTAACGAAGGAAGCTGAGTTCTCATTTCTTTAACTTTTACTCCGGCCTTTACGAGTTTTGCATTCCAATCTGGCAAAAGCGGTTCATTGTATAAAGTGATCAGTGTATCATCCGCACCTTCAGTTACTTCGGTTTCCTCAGACAGAAGCTGTTTTGCAAGTGTTAGGGGTTCCGCTTTCCAGATCACTCGTTCTTGTTCCGCTAGCAAATTTTGAACTGAATCCGTCCGAAGCACAGCCCCTTTCGAAATGATCGCGACTCTGTCACACATGAGCTGAATCTCACTCAATAAGTGAGACGAAACAAGAACGCTTAAGTTTTCCTCGCGTGCCAGCTTGCGGATGAATTCACGCATTTCACGTATACCAGCAGGATCTAGTCCGTTTGTAGGCTCGTCCAAAATAAGAACTTTCGGTTTTCCTAATAGAGCTTGTGCAATGCCGAGGCGCTGTCTCATTCCAAGTGAGTAGGTACTCACTCTGTCGTGAATACGATTAGATAAACCAACAAGTGTAACGACTTCATCTAATCTTGATTTTGGAATAGAGTTATCCATTTTGGCAAAGTGTTCAAGGTTTTCCCAACCCGTCAGGTAGGGATACAGTTCAGGGTTTTCAACGATACATCCTAAATGTTTCATCGCTTCAGTAAACTCTGTCCGCACATTTTTACCGCCGATTTTTATCGTTCCTGAAGTGGGGGAGATCAAGCCGACAATCATTCGGATAGTTGTCGTCTTACCCGCTCCGTTCGGTCCAAGAAAGCCAAATACCTCTCCTGGTACAAGGGTAAAAGAAACACCTTTAATGATCTGCTTGCCTTTTATTTTTTTCGTTAGATTTTCTACTTGCAGTGCTGGGACTTGGCTCATGATTTCTTTTCCTCCTGTTCAAAGTTGATCAGTGAGGCTACACGTTCTGCGATCAGCTTATAACCTTCAGTGTTAGGGTGGAATTGATCGGTATATAAATAGTTTTCAACTTGAAGCTGAAAAAGATCAAAAGTAGGGATGTAGACAATATTTTCATAGCCTGCTGCTGTTTCGGCAGATTGAAAGTTCCAATCTCTTACGATTGAAGAAGTGGTACTCGCATCAGGCATATTGCTAAAAGGGTTGTACAATCCTACATGGTATATGACCGCATCTTTATTAAGCTCTCTTAGCTGCGAGTAAATCTTTTTAACATTGTTTAAATAGATCTGCTTTTTGCCGTTGATCGCGTTCATGTCTAGCGACTCTAATGCGGCACCTTGCTGAAATAAGTCATTACCGCCAATCGTCATAACAATAACATCAGCTTGTTTGGCTTGACGCTGTATCTCACTTTGCTGAAGCTGCTTTAATAGCCCGCGTGAAGTTTCCCCTTTTATTGCGGTATTGAGAAGATTGATGTCTTGATCTGTCTTATCATTTAATCGTTCTGTTAAGTAACCGGTGTACCCTTTGCCATCAGCATCACCCGTTCCGCGGGTTAAAGAATCTCCCAATGCAAAAATGGTGAGTGTGCCGTCTTGCTTTTTCGTTGTTGTTGACTCTGTTTTTTCTTTTGGCTGTTCCACTTTCTCATTAGCAGAAAACTGATCTTGCAACGTCCAGCCTAGACCAAACAGCCATAACAAAGTAGCTGCAATAGAGACAATCGATACGATCGTTAACGTATATTTTTTCAAAACCGCTTTCATCCTTCCCAAAATGCATGATCTGTTCTTATTAGGATAGCAAAAAATGAATCATATTCTAACTTTTTTGCCTATTTACGGTAAAATAAACCAAAGGGAGTGGAATCATGCGAAAAAAATTGAAGTGGGGCCTATTATGAAGTTAACGCCAGTAAAAGATCATGAACGGATACAGTCCTTAGATATCATGCGCGGCATAGCCATATTTGGCATATTACTCGTAAATATGAAGTCCTTTTCCGGACCTGATTCACCAATCCGTGCGTTAAGCTATGAATATTTCAATGAACCATACAACGTTTGGACAAATGTGCTGTTAGAGTTTTTCGTTCAAGGAAACTTTATTACGATGTTTTCGTTTTTGTTTGGATTTGGCATCGTTTTGATGGGAGAGAGGGCAGCAGAGAAAAATCGCAGTTTTGCACCTGTCTTCCTAAGAAGGCAGTTCGTTCTCCTGATTTTTGGCATCCTTCATGTGCTCCTATTTTGGTACGGAGATATCTTGATCATGTATGCTGTAGTTGGTTTACTCATGCTTGTATTTTATCGATTTCCTAGAAATGTGCTGCTCATCACAGGGCTGGTTTTGATTACAGCATACAGCTTATTTATGACCACATTAACGTATAACTATTGGACAAGCGGAACTGCACTAGCATATCAAAGCACTCAAAATGAACTTCAAGAACAGGAGATTCAACAGTCGATTGAAATTTATAGTGAGGGTACCTACACTGAAATCATGCAGGAAAGAATTAGAGAATGGACAGACTTAAACCGTTATTTTCTATTCTTTATAGCAGGTCTTTTACCAATGTTTTTGTTCGGTGCATTTGCCGCTAAAAAAAGAACGTTCACAAACAGAGGGTTATGGAAACTTTGGCTGCTGTCACTCATACTTGGAGCTGGGAGCAAAATCCTTCCGGTTATTTTCTTTCCTTATAAAGGGGAGGATTGGCGCTATGACACCGCGATGTCATGGGGATATGAGTTTGGCGGAGCGATGATGAGCATCTTTTATATATGCAGTATTGTACTTCTGTACCGGGGCGGTAAGTTTAAACGTTTGTTTAACTATTTTCAGTTTACAGGCCGGATGGCTTTTACCAATTACTTAACACAATCCATTATTGCTACAACGATTTTTTACAGTTATGGTTTCGGCCTATACGGAGAATATGGCCCGCTTACAGGGGTTTTTATCGCTGCAGCCATTTTCACACTGCAAGTGCTGTTTTCGAAGTGGTGGCTTCAAAGATACACCATGGGACCGCTTGAATGGGTGTGGAAAACATTGACCTATGGTAAAAAGCAAAGATTAAAAAGAGCAGAAGCAAGCAACGGTTAAAGAAGCTGTGAACGCAGCTTCTTTTTGTTTGAGATTGTTTTCGTAAAACAGTGTTGCTTTTGAGAGGAGTTGATTTCCGCTCCAGGTGGCTCGCTTTCCATGGGGCGTACGGTGAGCCTCCTGCCGCTTTGCGACATTAGGAGTCTCCACCTGTCTAATTTCATTGGCTAGCCCCTCGAGGTCAAAAGTTAAATGGTCATGAAGGCAAAGTGCGCCTTCCTAGCCCATTCACCTTTTGCTTGTCGGGGCTGAACGAGCCACTTCCACTTTTCGTACTGACCGCTCGTCCCATAGGAGTCTCGCCACCTTCTGCTCCAATCAACTTGTCAATGAAGAGAATGAAAAATGCCTATTCGTATATAGCTTCTAGAAAGTCACTTTTCTAAAAGATTGATGCTTTTTCAAGTTCATTTTTATTTGCTTCTGTGTCAGTTGATTGGAGTGCAAGATGCGAGACTCCTGCGGGACAGGCGGGCAGGTAAGACTCTTATACGTTAAACGTACGAATGTGGCTCACCGCCTGCCCCGCGGAAAGCGAGCAGCCAGCCTGGAACGAAAATCACCCACTTTCAAGAGCAACAAAGACTCCCCAAACAGCATTTTGCTTTGCACATTTTTCAAATATTCGTTACACTCTAAGTAACATATATGAGCATATGTTCATATAATGATTGAAAGGTGATAATGAAAGGGTGGCTGGGATGTCTGATCAAAATAACAAATATGAACAACTTGATGAGGAAACACTATTTATCGTATCTCAAACTTTCAAAGCACTCTCAGATCCTACGCGCATCCGAGTTTTGCATTTGTTAGGGGAAAAGGAATGCAGTGTTTCAGAAATAGCAGAAGAACTCGCACTCATGCAATCCACAGTTTCTCATCAATTACGCTTTTTGAAAAATTTAAGATTAGTAAAATTTAGACGTGCAGGAACAACACTTTATTATTCAATAGATGATGAACACGTTATGACTCTCTTGCATCAAACGATACATCATGCAAGACACGACTAAAGAGAGGAGGGGGAAATATGAAAGAGCATAAGATTACAGGATTATCTTGCGGTCACTGCGCCTTAAGATTACAAGAGGAGATACAGCAGCTTCCTGGCGGTGAAGAAACGAAAGTTCAATTCAACTCCAGTAAGATTGTTTTGGATGAGAAAATGGATATGAGAGCAGTTCGTTCTATTCTTTCTTCAGAAAATGTACGCTTTGAATCAGACGGAGAGCCAACAGGACCGAACTGGCTGATGATCGGTTTATATGTTTCTGTAGCGTCTTTTATTGCAGCATTAGGCGCAGAATGGGCACTGAATTCTTCGTATATACCCATTCTGTTATATGCGATAGCCACAATCACTTCAGGTTATTCAACGTTTATGAAAGGCCTTCGCAATCTTACAAAGTTCAAATTCGATATAAACACATTGATGACAGTCGCGCTGATAGGGGCGGTTGCGATCGGAGAATGGAAAGAAGCTGCACTTGTTGCCATTCTGTTTGGAATCAATGAACTGCTTGAATCATATGGAATGGAAAAGGCACGCCGTTCAATGGAGACTTTATTAAAGGTTGCTCCAAAAGAAGCTCTGCTTTTAAAAGATGGTAATACAGAAACCATTTCGATTGAAGAATTAAAAGTCGATGATGTGGTTCTCGTGAAAACCGGTCAAAAGATACCATCAGACGGTATTGTCGTTTATGGTAAAAGCTCAGTAAATGAAGCTGCGATAACGGGCGAATCGCTGCCTGTAGAAAAAGAGAACGGGGAACCGGTTTTTGGCGGAAGTATCAATAATGAAGGTGTTCTTCACGTGAAAATCACGAAAACGTACAATCAATCAGCACTATCAAAAATTTTGGCTCTCGTCCAAGAAGCACAGGAATCAAAAACACCGACTGAGCTGTTTATCAACCGTTTTGCAAATTATTACACACCCATTATCATGATTATCTCTGCACTCGTTATACTGGTGCCACCGCTTTTATTAAACGAGCCGTGGGGTGAGTGGTTTTATCAAGGTCTTGCCGTATTGATCGTTGGCTGTCCTTGCGCTCTTATTCTTTCATCACCAATCGCTATTTTGTCTGGAATCACGGTAAATGCACGAAACGGCATTCTGATTAAAGGCGGAGCTTATTTAGAACAACTCGGAAAAATAGAGATCATCGCGTTTGATAAAACAGGTACTTTAACCTTAGGAGAGCCGCACGTTGTGGCAGAGCAAGCGTTTCACCCTGATTTTTATAAAGTGGCATACGCCATTGAAAGATCTTCGTCTCATCCGTTAGCAAAAGCGGTTATTGCGAAGTGCAGGGAACTCGGTACAGAAGAAATTGAAGCCGAGGAGATCACAACTGTTTCTGGACAAGGAATTACAGCAATTGTGAACGGAAAAACATATCGACTAGGAAACGAAAAGATAATTGGTGATATACAAGCGGACGGAAACGTAGAAAGTGTAATTACTTCATTAAAAGATGAAGGAAACACAATCGTATTGGTAGCAAGTGAAAGTGAAATTCTAGGTGTGTTTGCCATAGCGGATGAGATCAGAACAGAAAGTCCAGCTATCATCCGGGCTCTTCATGAAAAAGGTGTTAGAGAGACTGTGATGCTAACGGGAGATCATCCCGCAGTAGCGGAAAAAGTAGCAAAACGTACAGGAGTTTCCGCTTTCTTTGGAGGTTTGCTGCCAGAAGAAAAGGTAGAAAAGGTAAAGTCACTAAAAGCGAGTGGAAAAGTAGCCATGATCGGTGACGGAATTAATGATGCACCTGCACTGGCAACCGCTGATTTAGGAATTGCAATGGGAAAAGGAACAGACAGTGCCATTGAGACGGCAGATATCGTTCTTATGCAAGATCATTTAGGCAAACTGCCAGATGCTGTTCAGGTATCCAGAAAAGTAAACAGAATCATCAAGTGGAACATTGGTTTATCGCTTGGACTGAAACTTTTGGCTCTACTCCTTACCATCCCAGGGTGGTTAACGTTATGGATCGCGATTTTATCTGATATGGGCGCAACTATCCTTGTAACGCTAATCAGCTTAACCGTTTTACTTCATAACCGAAAATAAGTAAGACCAAAGCCATGCACTCGCATGGCTTTTTTAGTAGGATAGATAAGATAAGGGGAAGCTTTTAGAGGAGGAACGTACATAATGTCGGAAACCGTATTAACCTTTTTTCAAGAATATAGCGAATGGGCCATTTTGATCTCTATTTTGCTTAATATTGTGATCGCGATTTTAGGTGTCGTTCCATCTGTTTTTTTAACCGGTGCCAACATTATTTTCTTTGGCTTTTGGAATGGTACCTTCATTTCATTTATCGGAGAGGCTGCAGGAGCTGCAGTTTCGTTCGCTTTATATAGAAAAGGGTTTAAACAGGCTACAAGAAAGAAGCTAAACGGGTACCCCCGGGTGGTAAGATTGTTAGAAGCAAAAGAGAAAGATGCGTTTCTTTTAATCGTATCTCTAAGGTTATTGCCATTCGTTCCATCAGGAGTAGTTACATTTGCAAGTGCGATCGGAGCTGTTTCAGCAGGGGTTTTTATTTTAGCAAGTTCGATTGGAAAAGTGCCGGCACTATTGCTTGAAGCTTATTCGGTCTATAACATTGCAGAGTGGAACATGGAAGGAAAGATAATTTTAGGGGCAGCAGCTGTAATAGGTATCTACACAATTGTTAAAAAGAATAGAACATAAGCTAATAATTTGCATACCATAGGGGGGGTATAGTATATTATAAAGTATAAAGCATCCCATTATGAAAGGGTGATACGCTATGGAACAAAAAACACATCGCTGCGACAGTGATAAACAAGATTTAAACAATCGTTTAAAAAAGATAGAAGGCCAGGTGCGCGGTCTTCAAAAGATGATCGAAGAAGACCGGTATTGTATTGATGTTCTCGTGCAGATATCCGCGGTAACAGCAGGTTTAAAAAGAGTCGGCTTTCAACTGATGGAAAGCCACACACAGCATTGTGTAGCAGATGCGATCAAGTCTGGGAATGGTGAAGACTCTATTGAAGAATTGATGAGAGTAATTAAACAGTTCTCCAAATCGTAAAAAGAAGGTGAAAACCATGAGCGAAAAGGAAACGAATATTGGAATTACAGGAATGACTTGTTCAGCCTGTGCGGTCCGGATTGAAAAAGTATTGAACAAAATGGATGGTGTTGACGCCAATGTGAACTTAGCCATGGAAAAAGCTTCTGTAAAGTTTGATCCTAAAGTGACCACGATTGGAGAGATTGAACAAAAAATAGAGAAGCTAGGCTATGGGGTAGCTAAAGAGAAAGTGGATCTTGATATATCTGGTATGACATGTGCCGCTTGCTCTACGCGGATTGAAAAAAGTTTAAACCGAATGGACGGCGTTTCTGGCGCCACCGTCAATTTAACGGGAGAAACAGGGACGATAGAATACAATCCTTCTATCGTTTCGGTGGATGATCTTTTAAAAAAGATAGAAAAACTAGGCTATAAAGGATCCATCCAGCAAGATAGGGAATCGAAGAAAACGAAGAAAGAAGAAGAAATCTCGACCAAGAAAAGAAAATTGATTCTCTCTATCGTTTTATCGCTGCCGCTTTTATATACGATGATTGCTCATATGCCTTGGGACTTTGGCTTGCCGCTTCCTCATCTTTTGATGAACCCTTGGTTTCAGCTAGTGCTCGCTTCTATCGTACAGTTTTATATCGGTGGGCCATTTTATGTAGGGGCGTATCGAGCGCTTCGAAATAAGAGTGCAAACATGGATGTACTTGTGGCGTTAGGAACATCTGCGGCTTTCTTTTATAGTGTTGTAGAAGCGTTCAAAACAATCGGAAACCCTAACGAAATGCCACAGCTGTATTTTGAAACGAGTGCGGTTTTGATTACGTTAATTTTAGTAGGTAAATATTTTGAGACACTTGCAAAAGGAAGAACAACCGAAGCAATCTCTAAACTGCTGAACCTGCAAGCGAAGGAAGCTACAGTTATTCGTGATGGAGAAGAAGTAAAGATACCACTAGATCAAGTAGTTGCAGGTGATGAGCTTCTCGTAAAACCAGGCGAAAAAATACCTGTAGACGGCAAGGTGCTTTCAGGGAATTCTTCGATTGATGAGAGCATGATAACAGGGGAGTCTATACCAGTTGAAAAAACAGCAGGTGACTTTGTAATCGGTTCGACGATCAACAAAAATGGAACGCTGAGGGTGGAAGCACAAAGAGTTGGTAAAGAGACTGCTCTCGCTGGGATTATTAAGATTGTTGAAGAAGCACAAGGGTCGAAAGCACCTATTCAGCGAATGGCTGATTACATCTCTGGCATATTCGTTCCAATTGTTGTGGGGATAGCGGTTGCCGCTTTTATCGCATGGTATTTCTTTGTAGATTCGGGCAACTTGCCTCAAGCACTTGAAGTGGCGATTGCCATCTTAGTTATTGCTTGTCCGTGTGCATTAGGTCTTGCAACACCGACATCCATTATGGTGGGGACAGGTAAAGGGGCCGAACAGGGTATTCTCTTTAAAGGAGGCGAATATCTTGAGGGTGCACACAAAATAAATGCTATTCTTTTAGATAAGACCGGAACTGTGACAAAGGGGAAGCCTGAAGTAACGGATATGGTTGAGCTAAGAGAGGGTTTTCTATCTGAAGTAATCTCGGCTGAAAAAAGTTCAGAACATCCTTTAGCTGAAGCGATTGTGGAGTACGGAAAAAATAAAGGAATTTCTTTGACAGATCCAGATTTCTTCAATGCCATTCCAGGGCATGGAATTGAAGCTTCAGTGAATGGAAAAGCGGTGCTAGTTGGAACGAGAAAGCTGATGAAAGAAAAATCGGTTGATTATTTAGAGCATGAAGAAGCACTTGAAAAGTTTGAACGTGAAGGCAAAACCGCTATGCTAGGGGCGATAGATGGTGAACTCGTTTTACTTATCGCTGTTGCTGACACTGTTAAAGACTCATCAAAAAAGGCGATTACCCGGTTAACAGAAATGGGTATTGATGTGTATATGATCACCGGTGACAATGAGAGAACCGCACATGCGATTGCCGAACAAGTAGGTATTTCAGGTGTTTTTGCTGAAGTCCTTCCAGAAGAAAAAGCGCGTAAAGTAAGTGAGCTTCAGGAAAAAGGGATGATTGTTGCGATGGTGGGTGATGGGATCAATGATGCACCTGCTCTTGCAACAGCTGATATCGGAATGGCAATCGGAACAGGCACAGATGTGGCGATCGAGGCGGCAGACGTAACACTTGTTGGGGGAGATTTGAATCATATCCCAAAAGCAATCGAATTAAGCCGGAAGACGATGCGAAACATTCGGCAAAACTTGTTCTGGGCCTTATTTTATAATTCAGCAGGGATTCCAATTGCTGCATTCGGCTTGCTTGAACCGTGGGTTGCCGGTGCTGCAATGGCCTTCAGCTCTGTGTCAGTTGTCACGAATGCATTGCGATTAAAACGATTAAAACTAAATGAAAATTAGGAGGAATAAAGAATGGAAAAGAAAACATTAAAAGTAGACGGAATGACGTGCGGACATTGTAAAGCTGCGGTAACGAACGCACTTACTGAATTGGATGGAGTGAAAAATGTGGTTGTTCACTTAGAAACAGGAAACGTGGATGTGGAAGTGGATAGCTCTAAAGTAACGGACGCAGCTATGCGTGAAGCGATTGAAGATCAAGGGTATGACGTGAAAGCATAATATTAATAAGCTTCTTCATATAGAGGGAACTGAAAAAGTCACCAAATAAAATGTTGGTGCTGTGATCTCCGCTCCAGGGTACATGCTTTCCGCGGGGCGGGCGGTGAGCCCCATGCCGCTACGCGCCTTTATGGGTCTCACCTGTCCCACTCGTCCCGCAGGAGTCAGTACCCTTACGCTCCAACCACCCCATGGTTGCATCCTAAACCAAAAGAAAGGCTCAAATCAGCTCGCATTTACGAGGTGGTTTGAGCTTTTTTATACTGCTTGTCTCTTTTTATAGGTTACCTTTAAGTGCTTTGGCTACTTTCGCCACTCGTTCTCCGAGGCGTGACGCCATGGTTTTTTCGGCATCTTGAGGCTGTTGGCTTCCGTCTGCTCCCGCAACCGTTGAAGCCGCATATGGAGAACCGCCAATTCCTTCTGATGTCATCTGTTCAGGATTCTCGCCGTATGGTAAGCCAACATAAATCATTCCGAAGTGCATAAGTGGTACGAATGAAGTGATAGCTGTAGATTCTTGACCGCCATGAATCGTGTTAGAACTTGTTATCACTGCAGTGGCTTTACCTTCTAGATCTCCATTTGCCCAAAGGCCGCCTGCCGAATCAAGTAATTGTTTAATCTGAGCAGGCATCATGCCGTATCGAGTTGGAATGCCCCAAACGATGCCGTCTGCCCATTTTAAATCATCTAGTGTTACTTCAGGTATATCAGCTTGAGCTTCCTGGGCTTTAACGTAAGCATCTTGCTGTGACATATATTTTTTCGTAACTTCAAATTCTGGAACTTTAACAACCTTTACCTCAGTGCCATCTACTTGCTTAACGCCTTCAGCTGCTGCGAGTGCCATTTCATAAATGTGGCCATAAGAACTATAATAAACAACCAAAATATTAGCCATGATATTACCTCCTTAAATAATCGGACTTATGTACACTTCCCGTTTTTAACCATTTGAAATCATAAAAAATCCGCCTGATTTTTTCAGGCGGCTGCTTTTAATAATATGGATATGGGTAAGGATACGGCGGGTAGTACGGATAGTAAGGATAGGGATACGGCGGATAATAAGGATACAGAGATAAAGCAGCAAGTGCTGCAAGCGGATAGATCTGACGATAAAAGCGGCGGTAATATGGACGACCATACGATTGACGCTGATATCGCTGGCCGCTTTGCTGCGTTTGCTGGGCCTGTTGCGCCTGTTGGCCCATTTGCTGCTGACTCATTTGTGGACTTTCTTGTTCAGCTTCTTCTGCAGGCATCATGTTTTGTGGTACCATTATATACACGTTTTTTTTGTCTAAATCAGTAATGATGCCTTCAACTTCCTGACCTTCACGGGTTTTAATCGTGACATGATAATACATATGCTGCTTGCACATCTGGTGCATACTTTCTGCGCGCATCTGTTCTTGCAGATCCTTATTTTCATTGCTCATCAATTATCACTCCTTCCCATGTTATTTTTATTTTCAATTTAGCCAAGTTATGCCTATCGTTAAAACATTGGGGCTCACCGTACGTCCCGCGGATAGCGAGAAACCTGGAGCGAAGATCAACTACTCTCAGGAACCAAATAGTTTGCGATTTCAGCTTTTTAATAAGAATCTAGCGAAAAACGCATCTTGATTCTTGTCTTTTTGATTAAGAAGTTATTTTCAGTCTTTTAAAATTAAAGGTGCAGTTTCGTGTCCCGAAATTGGTCAATACATTTACCTGGCGGGGCATTATGCTCGAGCAATCCAGAAGTTTTGGTAAGTAATCCAGAAATTTCGTCTGTTTATCCACGAGATTTGGCTCTAAATCCAAAAGTTTTTGCCATTTATCCAAGAGTCTACAATCCTCGACAAATTCAACGCTTTTTACTTCCCACACATACAAAAAAGCCATCGACCCTTCCAAAATGCACAAAAAAAGAACCGCTTTTGACAGCAGTCCTTTGTGAATTAGCTTTTTTCTGAGCTTTGAAGCTTGGTTTTGAACATTCGTTTAAAGAAGGTGGATACAGTTTCGGCTTCGAGATAATAAAATAACTTGAAGAGAAGACTTCCTAATAAAATTCCGGCTACTACGTCCAGTACTACATGCTGTTTTACAAAAAGGGTTGATAAAATGATGCTATAAGCAATGGACGAAACGATAATATCTTTTTTTATGGTCCACATTTTACTATGACGGATGCCTAATACCATTAGGTAACTGCTCAACACGTGAATACTTGGAAAGCAGTTAAAGGGTTGATCGGCACCGTAAACGTATTGAACAATTTTTGTCAGCATTCCTTCTGATGCTAATTCCGGCCGCGGTACAGTGGTTTGAAAAAAGAAGTAAATGACATAACATGCCAGCATTCCTACACAAAAACTCAATAGGGTTCTGTAGTAAATGGCTCTGTCATAAATACAAAAGTAGACAAACATTAAAAAGATAAAAGCGTACCAAAGCACATAAGGAACAATAAAAATTTCAACAAATGGGATTTGATGATCTACTGCTGTAATAAGTTGTCTCGCTCCACGCTCCCCATGATTCAACACCTGATAGATGATATTCAGCAAAGGGATAGAGAGGAGGAGACATAATGCTAGAATATTTTCTTTTACGATTTGCAATACGAACTACTCCTTTGTCTATATCATCAACTTATTACCTTATTCCCGATTTATAAGGTTTTACACGTTTTCTTACACCTTATTGATATTACCATAATATGGTTAAAAGGTCATGGTAAAAGAGAATTATTTTATAAACATTTTTAGAACATTATTTTATTGTTTTAGTCTTCCCTGTAATAGGTGTAAATCGTTTTCCACTATTTGTGTCAATAAGAAATTATATCCGTTATAAATTTTGACTTTTCTGATAAAACGAATATAATGAAGGTACAACCGTAAGACCTAATGCATAATTAACCTACCTCTTCGAAAGGGAGTGTTATGGATGTATGTAGGCAATACCATTAAAGTAGATCGTTTCAATGGTGAGTACTTTTTAATCAGTCAAAAGTGGCTGATGGAAGTGGTTTGGAAAAAATACAACATGCCCTTACAGGATTTTTTATTGTCGTACGATAAATCAGACAGCGATTATATTTTTTCGATGGCTGAAAGGCAATCCATTGATTTTCAAGTAGCATATGACGAAGACTACCTGTACATCGGGTAGTTTTTTTAATTTTATCATTCTAAAAGAAAAAGCTTGTTGTTTTAAATCTCATTTTTATTTTCTTCTGTGCCAGCCAAGGTGCGAGGCTCACCGCAACGCCCCGTGGTAAACGAGCAGCCTGGAATGGAAATCAACTACTTTCAAAAGCAACAATGCAAGCGAAAACAGTTTTTCATTAAAAGGAATGTCAAAAGCCCTCCTTCCTACATACACTGTGTTTAGGATTCAGGGGGAGGGTTCGGAAATGGCTAAGAAAAATGCAAAGAAAAATATTAAAAATAAATATGATAGTGCCGTAAACAAATATCAGCACACGCAAAAAATGGTAACGAGCGAAACATGCATTGCCTGTAAAACCCAGTGTGCTAGGGGTTTGGATTATATCGACCGAATGTCTAAACCAGGAGCGTTAGGAAAAGGGGTTCCCTGCCACCTGACAAAAGGAAGAGGACATAAATAGTATGCATTGTTTTTTATGGCTGGCCCATTGAATTGTGGGTCGGTTTTTTTGTGTTTATGCTCGCTCTGCAGAACATAATTAATTTGGAGGGCAAACACTGTAATTTGTGCGACATTTATACTAGTGAGTCCATTATCTTTTTGTTCATAAAAATGATGTTGTGAATTGATAAGTGTACTAAATCTAACCAGAAATAGGGGTTACTTAAACAAAAAAATAGTAAATATAAGATTGTTTCTATCTAATAAGTTGGGAAAACTGCATGAATTTTACTAAAAAGAAAGCACATGTTCTCCTTCAATTTTCCCAATACAAAGCTTGAATACATCCTGCTACAATAGTGATACACCCTCTTCCCAGCAAGACGGGTAGAAAAGTAACAGGAACGGGTGAATACCATTGAAGAAGAAAGTACTTGTTTATTTGTATCCTCAATTTAGAGAAGTTGAAGTAATGACGACTTTATCTATAATCGGTAAAAAATATGAAGTGCTGCCTTTCTCGCTGTTGCCAGGAACTGTTACGAGTGAATGTGGTTTGCTGATGCAGCCCACGATTAAAGTGAAAAATATAAGTCCAATGGATTATGAAATGCTGATCATCCCTGGAGGGAAACAAGCATTTACTCAAGGAAATCCAAGGCTGCTGCATTTGTTGCAAGTGTTTAACAGAGAAAATATTAAAATCGCAGCGATTGGTAACGGAGCTGTTATTTTAGGACGAGCAGGAATAATAAACGGCAGGTCCTACACCGTTTCATTGCGCGATGATGAATTTGCTAAAGCCAATAGCTGGTTAAATGGGACTTACCAGTCGAAACAAATCGTGGAAGATAAAAATTTGTTAACAGCCAAAAGTCACGCTTATATTGATTTTGGATTAACGATCGGGGACCGTTTGAAGTGCTTTGACGGCCTTGAAGAATATAACTTTTATAAAGGTACAAGTTCCTTTTGATGGAACACTAAATTTGCTCCCCTTTACGCTTTCTGGCTTTCGCTGGAAAGCGTTTTTTTATTGGTAAAAAATACTAAATAAAATCATGATAATAATTAAAAGTTCAATGCTTGACAAAAGTAAGTTAAGGTTTTATGATGTAAAGGAATCAACTTACTAAAGAGAAGTTAATCACTAAAATAGCAAAAAACCAAGGGAGAGAATCAACAATGAAAGTACTTTATATTAATTCAAATCCAAAACCAATCGATCAATCATTCGGTCTTCGCTTAGGACGTCACTTTTTAAATGAGCTTTCCAATCAGGACGAAAACATCAAGATCGAGACGATTAACCTTTATGAAGAAAACATTCCGTTTATTGATGCAGATGTTCTTGATGCATGGGGGAAATTAGCTGCCGGCCAAGAGCTTTCACCATCACAAATCGAAAAAACAAGCCGTATGGGTGAGATTTTAGAGCAGTTCTTATCTGCAGATATGTACGTATTTAACACACCAATGTGGAACTTGAGCTACCCTCCAATGCTAAAGGCATACATCGATAACGTTGTAATGGCAGGTAAGACGTTCAAGTATACAGAAAATGGACCAGCTGGATTATTAGGCGGAAAAACAGCTGTACACATCCAATCTCGCGGCGGTGTATATTCCGAAGGTCCTGCACAAGCTTTTGAATTTACGAATGGATACCTTCAAGGCGTAATGGCATTTATCGGTATTACTGATTATCACCATGTATATACAGAAGGAATGGCTGCAGCTCCAGACCATGCAGAAGATATTTTAGCCGATGCAAGAGAAAAAGCTACAGAACTTGCAAAGGAATTAGCAGCAGCTAAGCGCAATGCGTAATCTTTGACTGCAACTGATAACCCACTATAATTGGTGGCATAGTAAAGAGGTGTCGGCTACTACAGGCACCTCTTTATTGCGAAGTTAAGTCAGCTAAGAAATTCGGAGCAAGGAGTGGAGAGAATGAACGAGACATTTAAAGTCATGGAAGAACGATCTTCTGTCCGACTGTATCAAAAAGATAAAGAGATACCGAATGAGACACTTCATAAGATTTTAGAGATGGCTGGAAAAGCACCATCTGCCTGGAACCTTCAGCACTGGCGCTTTATTGTTGTAACGTCACAAGAGCAAAAAGAAAAGCTTTTCCCGATTGCGTATAATCAAAAGCACGTACTTGATGCCTCTGCAGTTGTTATTGTTTTAGGAGATACTGAAGCAGACAAAGTGGCCGCCGAAGTGTTTGAAAAAGCTCCTGAAGAAGCACGAACCATCTTATTAAAAAACATTAACTCTGCCTATTCACAAGGGCGTGCAATCGGAGAAAGAGAAGCGCTTAAAAACGCATCTCTTGGAGCGATGCAGCTTATGCTCGCAGCTAAAGCAGCTGGGGTTGACTCTTGTCCAATGACTGGATTTGATCATGCAGCAATCGTGCCAGCACTGGGTATTCCAGAGCGTTTTATTCCAGTCATGATGATTACGCTGGGATATGCGGACGGTCCAGCAAAACCGACTGACCGTTTTGATATCAACCGGCTCATCATGCATGAAAAGTACGAAGAAAAACGATAAACGTTAATTAAAGCAGTTGTGCCTTACTACAGGCATGACTGCTTTTTAGATGGGAAAATGTGCTATCATACAGGTGAAGTCAGTTTTAATAAAGGAGTATATATGAGTACGTTAACCATTTCTATATTAATAACCCTTGTTATCATCATTTTTGTGATTATCATTTTCGCGGCGGCTATTACGAAAGGTTATTCTTATAAACATACTGTAGATCAGTTAGAGGATAATCCATATGTAAAAAAAGAAGAAGATAAAACTGAAGCAGACAATGAACGTTCATAAGAAGGGAAGAGTAGAGGATGAAGTTTACATTAGCACCTAAACCGCCATTTGATTTTCAAAAAATGATGCAGCGATTGACGGTTACAGGTAAAACTCATGTCTTAAAGCTTAATGAGCAATTTACAAAATACGAAAAGATCATACGAATTGACGATGTATATTGTTACATAAAAGTTGTTTCAAGCGGTACTGTAATCCAACCCTTTTTAGAGTGCTTAATAAAACCTTTAAATGGTGAAGTGAATGAACGAGAAGCAAAAATTAAGATTCAGCAGCTTTTCTCAACCGAAATTGACCTTTCGCCTCTATATAAGCATTTCGCTGTGCATAACGAATTAGCAGATGTACTAAATCGTTTTGAAGGCTTAAAACTTCTAACTGATACAGACTTATTCGAATCGATTGTGAAGATCATTATTGGCCAGCAAGTCAATTTGACGTTTGCCGGAACACTGACCGAAAGGCTTATTGAAGCTGCAGGGGATGAGGTAGAGATAGAAGGAGAGGCTTTTCAAATCTTTCCAACACCAGGCGCTGTTTCAAAGCTTACATACGAAAATCTTCGTGAGCTGCAATTCAGCCAGCGAAAAGCTGAGTACATCATTGATTTTGCAAAACTAATCGCAGACGGAAAGCTCAATTTAGAAAGCTTATGGACGATGACGGATGAACAAGTAATGAACACCTTGCTTCCTATAAGGGGAATCGGCAAGTGGACGATTGAATGTTTGCTTATATTTGGTATGGGACGAACGGACGTGCTTCCGGCAGCTGATATCGGATTAAGAAATGCCATTCGAAAAGTCTGGCAGTTAACGGAGCAGCCTACAGAAGAAGAAGTGAGGAAACTTGCAGAGAATTGGAAACCATGGCGTACGTACATTACCTATTATTTATGGGAGAGCTTAAATCAGACACCTGCTGTTGTCGATCATACATAAGAAAAGGTGAGGAGCCTCTTTAAGCTCTCACCTTTTTCTAGCTCTTGGGGTAGTTGATTTCCGTTTCAGGTGCTCGCTTTCCGGGGGGCGTGCGGTGAGCCACCTCGGCGCTTGTGCGCTTATGCGTCTCACCTGTCCCGCTGATCCCCCAGGAGTCTCCCACCTTACACTCCAATCAACTTGTCAACGATGTCTTTTGAGAGTAAGTCCAACAACTTCTTTTTTAGAAAAGAATATTACAGCTCATTACCTAAAAACTCAGCTATTGCCTTCATTCCGTAAATGCCTGCTTTTTCTTCTGCATCTCGGTTGTAATTCGTATTTGTGTTCACATCATATGCGTATACTTTCCCATTTTTATCTGTAATAATTTCAATTCCAGCGAACGTGATGCCATTCGCTTTCAAAAATGCTTCGTAATTCTCCTGAAGGGGAAGTTTAAAGTCCTCTAAGATCTTAAACTTCGGCTCTGGTGTAACTGGTTGCTCGGTAATCGGGCAGAACTGATCACCAATCTGGCAAGCGTCAGCCGGGCAAAGTTCAAATCCTTCTGATGTATCTACGCGTACAGCATATAAAAACTTACCGCCAATAAATTCACAGCGAACAATGTAAGGTTCAGGTGCTTTGATATAGTCTTGTAAAAGGGTAATGCCATCAATTGATTCGTCAAAAACTGAAGAATTCACATATGTTTCAAGAGCCGCTTGGCTTTGAAACAACTGAACACCGAGTCCTTTGCCAGCACGGTTGTGTTTTGTGATAAAAGGACCATCAAAGGTTTTTGCTGCTTTTAATAACTCCTCTTTTCCATAAGCTGCAATCGTGCGTGGAACAGGTATATCAAAAGCCTTTAAAGCAGTATATTGATTTACTTTGCTGATTTCAAGTTGAAGAGCTCTAGAGTTATTGAACACTTTCCGCCCGTAGCTTTCGAGCCAAGCTAAAACAGCGGATGTATATTCAGGTGCAAATCGATGTCCTCTTGTGTGAGAAGAAGCACTCATCCGGTTATAGAAAATGCCTTCTGGCGGAGCTTCTGTTAAGTCAATGTGACCCTTTGCCATGTGCCAATCTTCGAAGGGAAGTCCTAGTTCTTCAAAACGCTGATACAATGGAGCCGTCCATTCACTGTTTTCATGTATAACATAAATCTTTTTAGTCATAGTATCCTCCTTAACGCCCTAATTCCGACTACTTCTATAACTATAGTCTATATTATGATGGATGTAATGAACAGTAAACAGATTGAAAGAAGAAGCCTTTATTTAGACTTCTTCTTCTGAAGATGATCTGACTTTTCAAGTTTTTTAATAACTTCAGCATAATGGTTGAATTCATCATTCGTAATGGTTTCTTCACCGTATCGAACTTTTTCATATACTTTTAAAACAGACTCCGCTTCGTCTCCAGTCAATTTAAGCCGTTCAAACCAAAGGGCAGGGGATTCACCTTGCAGTCTCGAAAAGCCGCGTTTATCCATTGCTTTTTCAAAGCGTAAAAATCGCTTTCGTGTCCGATCATTAGAGTGCAGCCATCTTTTTTTAGAAAAGTAGTTGCCTTTCATGTCTGCCTGACTTAAGGCAGATAAATTGTCGCTTAATAAAAGATCTTGCCTGCCGAGCAGGAGCGCTTTTTTTCTCCAAATATAAAATCCGACGATTAGAACTAGCAGGATAACAACAGACCACCACAGAATCGAAAAATCGGAAGCTGCATACTTTTCAGGCATTAGTAGGTCTTCTTCAACAGTGCCTGTATTAATTTTTACTTTTTCATCCTTTTCGAATAACTTGATTAAATATTGAATGGGAACGGCGAGAATGCTAAACAGTTTCCATAATGGAACGGCCAAAATATAGTACATCACGAATAATAGCCCATCAACTAGCCAATAAATGAATTGTTTAAGCGGTCCTAAAAAGATGAGAATCACTGCACTTAAACCAGCAATGCTAATTGGGATAGAGAAATCTTTCCATAGTTTATCAGCAGATGGATTCTTAAAATAATGAACCGTCATCTTTATAAAAAGCATAAACATAAATTGGAGCCAGACAGCGCCATACATGACGGTGTAACCGTCTTTGAAAAAGAAAGACAGCAAAAGAGAAAGTACTACTGATACGGCTAAAAGGAGCTCTAGATCAGCCTTTAGTGGATCCTGCCAATTTTCTGTGCTTCTCCATATGAAAATAGATGAAAAAATAGCTGAAAACAGTAGTGAAGATGTTAACAGCCAAAATAAAAAGATAGCCGATATGAGCGTAATGACGAGAGTTCCTTTTATTAGAGCCGGCTTATACGTGAAGAGAGAGCCGCTCAGTGCAATAATTGGAATCAATGCTGTTATATAAAACAAGAGATCTTGCCAAGTACCTCCCTGTAAAACCAAGACATACAACAAAAATAGAAGCATGCTATCAAAGATCATGTTCATTCCGTACAAAATAAACCGCTGACTGTTTAACATGTTGCGACCTCCTGTGCCCGATATGGCATCAGAAATGCTTCAGGATCACTATGGCTGATATAGAATAATCTTCCCCCAGCTTGTATCCATTTCTTTGTTATGAAAACAGTATCAGCATCACTTGGAATATGTCCTAAAAGGATTACAAACGGAACTTTGCCAGCGAAATTCCGGTTTATTTTTGTCCACATGTATTGAGGCTTAACCGTTACATTTGATCGGTCTATGCGAGCAAGTCCTTCTAATACTCTACTGAGATGCTGAGTTCCGCTGTCTGTAGGGACATGATACATGCCGAGCGGACCAGGAACTTTGAAATTGATGTAAACTTCAAAGGGAATTCCTTTTTCAGCCGCAAACTGACACATGAACGCCAGATAACTGACTTCTTTTTCAATCTCATCTGCTGTTCTCGTATCCTTATGATCAGGCTGTATCGTATATACAAACGTCCAATGATAGACCACCGTTTTTTCGAAAACTTTTGTTTGAAGTGTTCCTGTCCTTGCAGTTGCTTTCCAGTGCAGTTTATGAAAAGAATCTCCATAGGTATAATCTCTGTTGCCTGCTGGTAATGATGCATTCTCAAACAGGGCAAAAGGGCGCGACGCTTCACCTGTTCCTTGAAAGAAAAGATGCTCTATTCGATGGACAGGAAGTGGTTTCGGATACACGATGATTTCAGTTGGAAACAATTCTCGGAACGTTAAGGATTGTCCACTCGTTTGCAGCGGGTCATGGATATGCAGCGTCACATTCGAGATTCTTGTCGTACCGCGTTTTAGAGCCACAAATGGGATTATTTGTGTGTATGCCGTCTTTCGATAAATAGCAAATGGGCGTTTCACTTCTATTCTGCCTTTGGATAAAGCGGAATCATCCGTTTCTATTGAAGAGATAATGTTTTTATGTGTAAGAAAGATCTCTCCTCTAAAAGATGGCCAGAATCCTTTATGGAGAAGCTTTACAGAAAAGGCATCCGAGTCCCCAGGAAACAGCCGATAGACTTGTCTAACAGGATCCACATGCAAATCTTGAGCAGCGGAATTGAACTGCAGCAATGTGGCACCGTAAAAGAACAAGATAAACAGCCCTAGCAGAAAGAGAAATGAAATATTACGGTAAAACCCAATGATGAAGAGTAGCGGACTAAAAAGAACGAGCACCTTGAAAACAGGCTTAATCCATACTTGATTACTCCACTGCATGTTATCTTCCTGCCTCAGATTCTACAGGCACATCAATCGATTCCAAGATGTCACGCAGCACATGCTCTTTTGTTTTTCTCATCGTTCCTTCTATCGTCAGAACTAAGCGGTGAGCCAAAACATATGGAGCAACATATTGGATATCATCAGGGGTAACAAAGGTCCTTCCTTGTATAAAAGCCGCACCTTGAGCCGCTCTCATAAAAGCAAGGGTTCCACGAGGAGATACACCATTCTCAATAAACTCATGGTTCCGAGTAGCTTGAACGATAGAAAGCAAGTAATTTTCAACCTCATCACTCACATGAATGTGCTGTACCTCTTGCTGCATTAATAGAATATCTTCCAGTGAGAAAATGGGTTCGAGCGTATCTTGCGGATTTTTTGAACGATACATATGAAGCATTTCTTTTTCTTGATTGTAATCAGGATATCCAGATGGAAGTTTCATAAAAAAGCGATCAAGCTGCGCTTCTGGAAGTGGGAATGTTCCGTGAGATTCAATCGGATTTTGAGTAGCAATAACTAAGAACGGAGACGGAAGTTTAAGCGTTTCACCATCTATCGTTACTTGTCGCTCTTCCATCACTTCTAAAAGACTGGATTGAGCACGGGGGGTTGCACGATTAATTTCGTCAGCTAATAAAATGTTGGTCATAACTGGTCCAGGCCTCATCTCAAATTCCTGGTGTTTAGGATGAAAGAATTGAATTCCAGTGATGTCAGCAGGAAGAATATCAGGAGTGAACTGTATTCGTTTAAAATCTCCTCCGATCAAGCGCGCGAGACTTTTGGCAAGAACCGTTTTTCCAGTGCCTGGAACATCCTCTAGTAATAGGTGCCCTTTATTGACAATCGCAATCATCGTTAGTTCAACAAGCTCGTCTTTACCCGTTAGAACTTGTGCAATAGCATTTTTAACTGTAGTCATTTCATGCAGCATGCTCATATATGTACTTCCTTTCTAAATATATAATCCAACTTTACCATTATTATAATATTTAGAAAATGAAAAATGTAATATATTTGAAATTAATGTAACAAAATGATTAGCTTACCGCCTCATATAACAGCAAGAACAAAAAAAAGATGGGGTCTAATTGCCCCATCTCGTGTTAGTTTATAATTGTGATATTAACGTTTTTTCTACCCCAATTGACTGCATCTGAATAGTTCTTCATGAATACATCAATTTCATTCCCTTTAATTCCGCCACCAATATCATCAGCTACTGCATAGCCATAACCAGGAACGTAAACAACAGAACCGATTGGTATAACATTTGGATCAACCGCGACAACTTTTGCATAAGGAATTTCTTTTAAGTTTGTCCCACCATACGTTGTACCGCTGCAGCCATCACAACTTGCTGTGTAAGCTGTTGAAGCAACCGTCATGGATTTTTTTTGTACGTTATTTTGAATGCTGTTAAATGTTTGTGGCCCAGCAATCCCATCTACTAATAAGCCTTTTGCTTTTTGATAGTTTGTAACCGCTTGTTTCGTAACAGGACCGTAATAGCCTGTTGTAACAGCAAAATCGTAATATCCCATCGCTTTAAGTTTTCCTTGAAGTTCATATACGTCATTGTCCCAAACACCTGGTCGGAGAGTGTGATCACCCATTGCTGCAAATCCGCTGACTGGAGCAGAAACGAGCAATCCGAATGCTAGAGCCCCTGTAATTACCCATTTTTTTATCATGATAACTCCTCCTAATATGTATAATTGGTTAAATACGCCTCGGTTGCCAATTATACTAATGAAATGTAACAAACTCATTAGGAGAAGGTAACAAGTAGATTACAATAATATATTCATATAATAATAGGTAAATAAGGTAATAAGTGGTTTTTAGTAAAAAAAGAGAAAGTTTAATGGAATTTTCTTTCAACTCGACAAATTTCCCAGGAAATAGACAAGATTTACGTTTCGTCTACAGATTCTTGCTTAAATCCATCAAGACTATTTAATAGCTGATCTAATTCTTGACTGCAGATTACGGTTTCTCGTGCTGTAAGTCCATAAGTTTTCCCAAGACAGAGCAGTACTTCACGTTTTTCCTCAATTAATTGTAATAACATGTTTTATTCACAACTTTCATGAGAGATTTTGTCTTAAATTAATATGCAATAGATTTACGAAAAGAGAAAGGGTTTCGTCGAAAAAAGTGGTAATGTTACAAAATACTACATAAAAATGAAAGATAATGTCGAAATGCTCTTAATCGTCATACTTCTGTCTGAATTGAATTAGTTTAGGGAAATATAAAGTGATGTAAGAGATTGAGAGGAGCTTGTTATGCATCACTCACTAAATATTGCTTTGGTATTATTAGCTGTTGCTGTTGGTGTGACTGCTCTAGCAAAGAAAATTAACAAACCATATCCTATTGCTTTGGTCATTGTTGGCGGAATCATTGGTCTCGTTCCAGTTCCAGAGCTGGACCCAATAAAAGGCATTATTCAAGAAGGACAAACATTTCAATTCATTATTATCTCTTTATTGCTTCCTACTTTGCTAGGAGAGGCAAGTATAAAGCTTCCATTCAGTCATTTGCGTGATCATGCAAAACCTATCATTGCGCTTGCGATCGGCGGAACGTTTCTCACGTTTTTAATTGTCGGAGCAGGCTCTTATTATGTACTCGGTCTTGGACTTCAAACCGCTTTTGTATTCGCAGCACTAATGAGTGCAACAGATCCTGTTTCAGTGCTAAGTATCTTTAAATCACTCGGAGTGAACAGGAAACTTTCTACAATCATTGAAGGTGAGAGTTTATTTAACGATGGGTTAGCTGTTGTCCTTTTCATGATAGCTTCGATCTATCTGCCATCCTATATTGAAATGGGTGCAGGTGGTTTTGTATCAGCACTGCTGATGCTGTTAAAAGTGTCGTTTGGCGGTGTCCTTGTTGGTGGAGGATTCGGCTATATTTTTTCAAAGTTTACGAGCTGGTATGATGATTATCCACTAGAGATCTTATTTTCTATTCTCTTATTTTATGGAAGTTTCTTAATAGCTGAAAGCATTCACGTTTCAGGGGTCATTGCAGTAGTTGTAGCTGGACTGACATTTGGAAACTATGGAGCGAAAATCGGAATGAGTCCTACAACAAAAATAAACATCCATTCGTTCTGGGATGTGTTAGCTTTGTTCGCCAATTCTCTCGTGTTTTTACTTGTAGGTTTAGAGATTGCTTATATTAATATTAATGATAAATGGGGACTGATTATTAGCAGCATTATCATTGTTTTAATTGCAAGAACAATCGCGGTCTACGGAACACTGTTTTCTATTAAGGGTATACCAACAAAGTGGAAGCATGTTTTAAATTGGGGAGGACTTAAAGGTTCTTTATCCATTGCGCTTGCTCTTAGTTTACCTAATGATTTTCCTGGCAGAGAGAATATCATTATTTTGGCGTTTAGTGTGGTGTTCTTTTCGTTGCTAGCACAAGGCATGACGATTTCTGCTCTTATCAGTCGATTAAAGATAAAAGGTCCTAACAAGGAGAAAACAGAATATGAAGAAGTGATAACAGCTGTAAATAGATATGATCATGCCATACAGAGACTATACCAGCTGAAAAAAGAAGCAATTATTTCATCCATTGTATTCGAAAAGTGGAAAGCATTGTACGTTCATAAAAGTGAGGAGTCAAAAAAGAAATTAGATGAGATGTATGAACAGCATCCAGAGTGGAGAAAATCACAGGAATATAAGGCATCAATTGAAGCTTTATACGCAGAACATGAGGCAGTTGAAAATCTTCTTCGGAAAGATATGATTTCCAGTCAGCTAGCTGAAGAGGAAGTCGAACGGATAATTAATAAGATTGAGCAGCAAAGAACAAATTATAATGAGCAAGAATAGAATGGCCGGTGATCGGCCATTTTTTATGCTTTTTGTTCTAATTTCGCGTATTGGTTCAATAACTGATCGAGCTGCTGACTTACAGTTACGAGTCTAGGATGTGTTAGTTCATAGTTAAGTTGAGAAGAAATACGATATAACTCTTCTCTTAATAAAATAATGCGTTCTTGTACAGTATTTTCTTTCATTGATGTATCTCCCTTTTATAGCAGGTTCTGTTAGAAGCCTTTGTTGGAATCTGCAAAGTTGCTTTTGTAAGTGTTGATTTCCGCTACAGGTGCTTCGCTTTCCGGGGGGCGTGCGGTGAGCTTCCTGCCGCTTTGCGCCCTAGGAATCTCACCTGCCACACTCGTCCCCCAGGAGTCTTGCACCTTTCACTTCAATCAACTAGACAAAGAGGAAAAATGAAAGACATATGAAGCAACTGTTTTTAGTAAACAGTTTTTAGTAAGAATCATTTTATGTGTGCAAATCAACGCTCTTGTTTATCTATTATCGGAAGAAAATACAACAGTTTAAATGATTAAATGTGTTTTCTTTGGTCAATTTCCGCTGTTTCCTTTAAAATAGATATGATATACATGAATGATTACTTTATGAATTCGCTATAATTGGTAATAAAAAGGAAGGGGGGAGACGGAATGAGACCAACTGAAGAACATGAAAGTGAGCAGAACGAGACTCACTATGATACACCGGAACAAAAAGTTCAAAACACACATTCTGTTCAGCTGTGGCGAGAGTATTTTTCAGAGCGGTTCGAATCATTTGAGAGACGTAAAATGCAAACCGTCTCCTTTCGCGATCTTGTAGAAGGAAAAGATACGAGCTATACGTTTGTTCATATTTACCGTGATTATTATCCTGCTCTCTTGAATGCAGGACAGTTTTTTGATGAAGATATCGCTTACTTATATAAATATCATGTACAGATCGAGACACTGATAAGATTGTTTTCATTTGAAGCACAATATGGTGTAGCTTCCTATATGCAAGCAAACTTTGATGCAACAGTTGAGAAGCTTTCTGATCAGATGTATGTGACGTTGAAACAAATCAACAGTGAAAAATTGCTGCAAGAAAATAAAAAACTTGTAGAAGAAAGCTTACGGAATTTTCAAAGTCTATATGAAATTCCCCCTAAGTGGGGACATCTGCTTTTTTATCTTTTTCAGATCAGCTGGTCGCTGCTTTATATGGACCAAGCTTGGGTAACAAAGTATGAAAAGCAGTTAATAGAGGAAAAAGAAAGCGGGAAGACTTCTCAAATGCTGGAGCTGGCGCTAGTTCATTTTGCTTTTGCAAGCGGAAATGACGCTCTCGCTTTTGAACGGCTAAGCCAAAGTGAAAAGAAAGTCGAAATGGTTCATTATCTCGTTTGGATGAAGTTATTAGTAGACAAACAAGAATGGGACCGCCTTTTATTGTGGCTTCTTGATTTAAAGCCAAACTTTTTAGAAGGGGTCGGCACGTATTATTATCATTCAGACTCACGTGAATTTTTCCATGAGTATTTAAGTTATTTTTGGAAGTACGCTCAGCATACAGGAGACGAAGAGCAATATGAAGACATGCTGATTGAATTTTTGCCGATAACCTTTTATGAATATGGAGAATATTTGATGGTGATCGGCGAGCATGAACGGTGGGTAGAATTACAAGTTATTATGGGATATTCACCAGAATTAATTCAAAGAAAGGACTTGAAAGAGGTTGTGTCCTTTCAAAAAGAGACCGTTCTGCCAATCTATCATCAAACGATTGACAGATTGATTAATGAAAGAACGAGAAAGTCTTATCAATCAGCCATTAAACATTTAAAAACCCTTCGTTCTCTCTATTTTGATCTTGGAGAAGAAGAACGCTTTTCAGAGTACATCGATAAGATTGCTGCTGTATATGGGCGGCTTAGAGCCTTTCAAGAAGAGCTTAGGAAAGGAAAGTTTATTTCATGATCGATACAAGCAATCTTTTGCTTCACGCGAAATGGCTTCAGGGAAATATGGTTTTATGGGCCACTAAACAATCGAAAAGAGTGCATGTAAACGACTGGAAACCTCTTTTATTTACATGGCATCAGCCTTCATTTTACGGAACGATGCTCGATATTGACGATGATCAGAACATCTATTTAACTGCTGGAGAAGCCTTTATCCTTTTTAATCGGTATCCCGATTTCTTTCTCTCTCAAAACAACTGGGAAGATGTTTCGAGAACTTTTGTTAAAGAGGCAAACGGCATCTTTAGCCTTTTAAAGAAAGAGAAGGTTACACCAGATTTTGAAGCATGGAAGACAGGGAATTGGGCATGGAAAACAGGAGGAGAACCTATCGAATCTCAGTGGATAAACGAAGCGCTCTCCACATTGCCCAATGATGACTCTATTCCTTTGCCTTCACGTTTTAACAGAGAACGCATGAGGGGAATTCCTCGACAAGTCATATCAGCCTTAAGCCATTTGGATGAGGATGAATGGCTTGTTAAGATTGGCTGGAAAGAAGATCCGAAGCCATTTGAGCTTGTTTTTGAATTGTCAGAGCCCAATGAGGATGAAGAGACTGGTAATGATGTATGGCACTTGAACGTCTTTCTTCAGGAAAAAGAGGACGGGATTCGTGTACCTTATCATGGAAAAAGCACTCTCCTGCCTGAAAAGTGGAAACCTTTTAAAGAAATGCTCGAATCAGATATTGAACTTGTGTCGAAACTCATTTCCTGGTTAAAGCTTACGAATCGGAAAGAAGTTCGCAGTGAAATATCGGAAAAAGAAGCCTGGGATTTCTTGACTCTTAAAAGCAATATGCTGAAGCAAATTGGAATGACTGTTGTTCTGCCGGAATGGTGGCAAACGGTTCAGGAACTGCAGCCTAAGGTTAAGGCGAAGATTAAGACAAAATCTCAAGTAGCTGGTGGAGCTCCTTCATTTCTTGGATTAAATGCGATTATGCAATTTGATTGGAGAATGTCTACAGGTGATGAAGAGCTTTCAGAGGAAGAATTCCGTAAGCTGGTTGATGGAAGCAGAAGGCTTGTACGCAGAAATGGTCAATGGTACAGAGTGGACCCTGAATGGATGAAGCAAGTTCGGCACTTAATCAAGAATGTGGACCGTACGGGAATTCAATTGAAAGACGTGTTAGAGCAGCATCTTCTGAATATGGAGACCAATCCAGCTGAAGATGGCCTTGAAGGAATAGATGGAGAAGGTCCGATGCTCGACATGGAATGGGATGAACCCCTGAATTTATGGATGGATCAGCTGTCTGAGATTAAGTCACTACCTGTCGAACCAAAGGCTGAGAATTTACAAGGAACGTTAAGAGAATATCAGCAAACGGGAAGCTCCTGGATGTATTTTCTTCGAGAGTTTGGACTTGGCGGCTGTCTGGCAGATGACATGGGCCTCGGAAAAACGGTACAAACGATTGATTACTTTTTAAAAGTGAAGGAAAAAGAGAAGCAGGAAGGGACATTTTTACTTGTGTGTCCTACTTCCGTTATTGGAAACTGGCAAAAAGAGCTGGAGCATTTTTCACCGACCCTGACGGTTGGTCTTCACTACGGTTCAAACCGGAAAAAAGGTGAAGATTTTGCAGAATGGTATAAAAAGTATGATGTCATTATTACTTCCTATACGACATGCCAGCTCGATTTTAACGAGATGGGCGGAACGTACTGGGAAGCGATCGTGCTTGATGAGGCACAAAACATAAAGAACAGCTATACAAAACAGTCAAGAAGCATCCGTAAGCTGAACGGCCGACATAAGATTGCTTTAACAGGAACCCCTGTAGAGAACAGACTATTAGAACTTTGGGCCATTTTCGATTTTCTGAATCCAGGTTATCTAGGAAGTGAACCCTCATTTCAGAAAAAATTCGTCGCGCCAGTTGAAAAAGATAATGACAGTTTGCGCTTGCAGCAGCTAAAACAGCTTGTACAGCCTTTCTTGCTTCGACGCACGAAAACGGATCCTGCCGTTCAGCTTAATCTGCCTGAGAAACAAGAAATCAAAGAATATTGCCCGTTATCAAAAGAGCAGGCTTCGTTATATGAGAGACTGGTTCAAGATACGTTTGAACAGCTCGAAAAAGTGACTGGCATGCAAAGGCGCGGCCTCTTGCTGGCTATGCTTGGCAAACTAAAGCAAATTTGCGATCACCCGGCTCTTTATACGAAGAACGATAAGTTAACGAAATTAGAAGATCAATCGATTAAGTTTGCAAAGACCATTGAATTGATTGATGCTATCATCGAAAAGGATGAGAAGTGTCTGATTTTCACTCAGTTTATTTTTATGGGTGAACTAATTAAGAAATATGTAGAGAAAAAGTTTGGCAGAACCGTCCTCTTTTTGCACGGAAGTCTAACGAAGCAAAAACGAGATGAAATGATTGAAAGCTTTCAAAATGGAGAGCATCCTATTTTTATCTTATCTTTAAAAGCTGGAGGAACGGGGCTTAACCTGACAGAAGCGAACCATGTCATTCATTACGACAGATGGTGGAATCCTGCGGTAGAGAATCAAGCAACTGACCGGGCTCACCGTATCGGGCAAAAGAAATTTGTTACGGTTCATAAGATGATCACACTCGGCACGCTTGAGGAAAAGATAGATATGATGCTTGAAAGCAAGAAAGAGCTATCCGAAAAAGTGATTCAAAGTGAAAACTGGATTACTGAACTATCAACAGATGAATTGAAAGATCTATTCACGCTTAGAAAAGAATGGGTAGAGTCGTAAAGACATGGCTTATAAGTCATGTCTTTTTTTTTGTATTTGAGTGGTCATTTAGAAAGGGAAATTTCTTTTTATGTGATGACCTCTGATTTTTATGTGATTAATCGTCATTTTTATGTGATGAGTGAACATTTTTATGTGATCATAAGCTTTTTTTATATGATGCTGAATCCATCAAATTTATTTTCGTCATCTTCATCATTTTTTTGATAAACTTATTTTAATATCCAAAAAATAGGGGTTGTGAAATTGATGCAAATTGAATCCATACTAAGCTGGGGGATGTCTGCCGTCTTTTTTTTGCTTTTGGCGCTGATCTACATAAAAAAAGCGGACCGGGAAGAACGTTTTCTAGGCTGGAAAATGGTTGGCTGTTTCTTTTTAGGAACTTTTTCATTGCGCTTGGAATCATGGGTCTTACCCGTAGGAATCGGGGTATTCCTCATTTTTTTCCTGCCTAAGATAATTACGAATAAACAAGCAAAAAAGTGGGCTGCTTCGCTCGGGGTTGTATCCTTTGCTTCAAGTCTAATCATTTCGCACTCCGTTGAAGCGTATTACGAAGGAATGATACACATAAAGGCATCTGCAGCCAATGCGTATGAAATGAATTTTTTTAAAGAGTATGAGAAAGTGAAAGCAGCATTGGATGCAGATGGTGAACTTGCTATCAATAATGTGGAACTATCGTTTGAAAAAGATGGGAAGATAACGCAATTTAACTATGAAGCGAATTACATGAGAGACGACCGCAACATGAGTGCGTGGATCACCCTGTTAGATGGAAAATATCAAGTAGTTACACACATTCAGAAGGACGAAACAAAAATGATGATGGATCATCAAAATTACATTTCTTCACCTAGCATTTATTTTCAGGCTCTGGATCTGCACGGTTTAAAAAAAATGGTACCAAAAGGTGATCTATATTATGTGAATTTCACAAATTCTGACGAGGTGCCTTTTGATATTGAAGATGGATCCTTTTGGGATATTGAAAAAGCAGGAGTCCAAAAACATACGAAAGCCGCTGCAGTTGACGAAAATACAAATGCTGAAGAAGAAATGGATCCTCTATTTTCCTATCAAATTAGTATAAACACCATGAATGCAGTGGGGGCTGGATCTTATGAATCCGATCAACAGCGATTTTTCATCATATCCCCGGAGCTTTATAACTAAAATAAAGGAGGCAACTAATATGTATTTACCGTCATTTTCATTAAAAGGCAAGACAGCGCTCGTAACGGGTGCTGGCAGAGGGATCGGACATGCGATTGCAATTGGTTATGCTGAGGCTGGAGCGGATGTTGTCATCGTTTCTAGAACACAATCAGATCTGGAAAAAACAGCTGAAATCATCGAGAGTACAGGTTCAAAAGCGTACATATTTGAAGCGGATGTAACGAATAAGGATCAAATAGAACAAATCTTTGAAACACTAGATTCGAAACAGATAAAAGTCGATATTCTCGTAAACAATGCCGGCATGAACATTCGTTCAAAAGCTCTTGATGTATCTGATGAAGAGTGGAATACGATCATGAATACAAACCTGCGTTCAGCGTTTTTGTTTTCTCAAAAAGCAGGGGAAAGAATGAAGGAAGCAGGTGGTGGGAAAATCATTACGATCTCTTCTGTTGCCGGTCATGTTGCCCTCCGAACAGGAGTAGTCTATGCATCTACGAAGGCGGCGATCATTCAAATGACAAAGAATCTTGCACTTGAATGGGGAGAGTATGGCATTAACGTAAACAGCATCGGTCCTTGGTATTTTAAGACACCACTTACGGAAAAATTACTTGCCGATCAAGAGTACTTGAATGATATTTTAGCTGTAACCCCGCAAAAAAGAGTAGGAGAACTTCCTGATCTCGTCGGACCAGCTGTATTCCTCGCAAGCGATGCAGCAAATTATGTAAACGGACAAACATTATTTGTTGATGGTGGAATGACGATACAAGGTTTTTAAAGGCTCATTTCTAAAAGATTGTTGCTTTCAAAAAATTTAATTTCTTCTATGACAGTTGATTGAAGTGGAAGGTGGGAGACTCCTGCGGGACAGGCTGGCAGGTGAGACACTTAAAAGTGAAACGTACGAATGTGGCTCACCGCCTGCCCCGCGGAAAGCGAGCACCTGAAATGGAAATCAACCGCTTCCAAGAACAATAAAGTTTGTGCAAAAAGCCCTTTTTAACGTATTAATTATTAAACTATATAAATATTTTTCGGAATTTTATATATTTCTGTATGAAACTCCTAATATCCGTTAATAATGTTGCTACACAAGCAGTTAATTTAATGTTTGAAGGGAGCAACTCATAATGAAAAAGATGGATTTAGTAGATGCAGTTAGAAATGCAACAAGTATGAACAAAAAAGAATCAGCGCTTGCCGTTGATGCTGTGCTAGATGCAATTACAGATGCTTTGAAAAACGGAGAGAGCGTGCAGCTTATTGGTTTCGGAACATTTGAAACAAGAAACCGTAATGCAAGAAAAGGGCGCAATCCTTTAACTGGTGAAGAAATTATGATCCAGGCAAGCAACGTTCCAGCATTCAAGCCAGGAAAATCGCTAAAAGAAGCGGTTAAAGCCGTTTAATCGTCACCAAATACAGAAGACGCTTTCCTCAAAGGAAGCGTCTTTTTGTCATATTTAGGCGAAAAACAAATTAATTTGACGTGCGAATGTTCAAAATATTTGAAGGAAACGAGACCCTTTTATTTAAATAATAAACGTTAAGAAAGTTTTAGTAAAAAGGGTGGATTGAGATGAAAGTAATAAGCCAGGACGAACTTCCTGCAGTTGCCACTTTAAAAGAGATGATTGATGTCCTGCCTGAATTTGTTTGTTTAAGATATCCGGATGGAACTTGGGCAGAAGCAAACCGGTTCGCTTTGAACATTTATGGTATATATGAAAACGATTATAAAGGAAAAAGTCTTGAAGAAATGCAGACAAGACTTTCGGACGACGCTATCGAACGGTGCAACCTCTCTGATAAAAGAGCGTGGGAGTCAAGAAAACCAATAAAAACAGCTGAAAAGATCCAAATGAAAAGCGGCCGCGTCGTTATGCTGGAACTTATTAAGCAGCCAACTTTTACGAAGGATGGAAAGCCGCAAGTATTAGTGGTTACCGGGAGAGACATTACTTCTCATAAACAGAAAGAAGAAGAACTCAGCGTTGCCCTTGATCTTTTGGAATCCGTATTAAAAGGGACGACTGATGCCATTCTTATTATAAATACGAGACAAGAAGTGATTAAAGTAAATGATGCTTTTATTCAAATGTTCGGCTGGGCTGAAGAAGATTTTGCAGAAGAAAATGAGGATTACCCAGTCATAACACCGGTACATCTGCAAGGAGAATCAAAGGAAATTATTGATCTGTTGAAGCAAGGGCAATCGGTTCCACTGCATGAAACACAGCGTATCCATAAAGATGGGACAGTTTTTGATGTGTCTGCTTCTTTTTCGAACATCTGTGATATGGATGGAAAGATAATGGGATTTGTCATTGTTTACCGTGATATTACTTCTCAGAAAAAAGTAGAGCGTGCTCTAAGGGAAAGTGAGGCGAAATATCGTTTGATCGCAGAACATTCTACAGATTTAATTACTGTGATTGATCCATCAGGCATGATTCAATATGTATCTCCTTCTCATTTTACAGTGCTCGGCTACAAAGAGGGTGAGATCAAAGGTGCAATACTGGATCTTGTTCATCCGGAAGACTTGGAGAACCTATCCGATTCATTTATGAAATCACTTGTGAAGAAAGAGCCGTTTCAGACAGAGTTTAGACTACTTCACAAAAATGGCGACTGGATTTTGCTCGAGACTCGCGGTGTGCCTGTTATGACGAAAGAAGGTCATGTTGAAAGCCTAGTGACGTTTGCAAGAGACGTAACAAAAGCGAAGCAGACTGAAGAACTGATGCTGAAATCAGAGAAACTATCTGTTCTGGGGGAACTGGCTGCCGGAGTAGCACATGAGATCCGGAATCCTTTGACTTCCTTAAAAGGATTCACAAAACTATTAACAGATGCAGATGATGTGATCCGTCTAGAATATCTACGTATCATGGAGTCAGAGCTAAACCGAATCAACGACATCGTCGGGGAGTTAATGCTGGTTGCTAAGCCACAGGCGGTAAGCTTTGAACATACGAATATTCAAGAACTGATCTATAGCGTAGTAAGATTATTAGAAACTCAAGCTATTATGAGGAACATTCAGATCTGGGTGAACATCTCTGATAACATTCCGCTTGTTTACGGGGTGGAAAATCAGCTTAAACAGTTGTTTATTAACTTGTTGAAAAATGCCATCGAAAGTATGGAGAAGGACGGCGAGATCCACATCAGGATTAGTTCCCGCAACAATTCTGTTGTTCTTGAACTAAAGGACCAAGGATGCGGTATTCCTGCAGAGCGTCTGAAAACTCTTGGAGAACCCTTTTACACGACAAAGGAAAAGGGAACAGGCTTAGGGCTGATGGTTTGTTTTAAAATTATTGAAGAACATGGTGGAGCGATTCAGTTCTCATCAGTTGAGAACGAAGGAACTCGTGTGGAAATCGAACTTCCAACAGCACCTGTTTCAACAAAATAAAGGTTTATAGAGCACGAAATCCGACCACACTGTGTGTAAGGGAGTGTGGGAACGATGGATAAATACCGAATCTTTTTTGTGTATCGTGTGAAGAATTTAAGTTATATTCACGTACATGGAATGAACATGGAGAATAAGAAGTTGTTCACTGTTCTGATCTCTTCTCCAAACGATGAGATGAACCTCGCACAGCATCACGAAGAGCTTCCAAATGAATTGTTATCACTGCTGGAAGTTGAAAGCACCCGAATTAACGCAGGGCTTTACGATCTTGCTCATTGGGAACCTTATACGTATAGTTAATGCTCCTTTCGTTTTTGTTGAAAGGAGTTTTTTTGTGTAAAATGTTCCTAAAAGGATAAAAGGAGATTTTTCTAACATGACACAAGATCAAATTGTGGATCTGTTAACCGGCAAGATTAAACTTGTTCGAACAGAACTTGGCTATACACAAGATAAGATGGCAGATATATTAGGCATTTCAAAAAAAACGTTAGTCCAAATAGAAAAGGAAAGAATAAAAGCGAGCTGGACCGTTATCGTTGCTTTGTGTGCATTGTTTCGGAACTCTGAAATTCTTAATAGCACACTTGGCGGGGATCCACTTGATGTTATGGAAGTCGTAGTCCACCAATATGTTGCCCGTTCAAAAGAGAAAACGTGGGGCGGGCATGTTTGGTGGAAGGAGATAGATTCAAATAAAGGTTACCGGCTTCAGCAGAATGTGATTAGCCAGCATTACCGAATTCTTGATGGAAACGACTATCGTGTTTATAGTTCTTTTGAAGAAAAGGAAGCAAAGAAGAGATTAAAAGAGATATAGTAAAATAACTAATTCATAAAATATTTAAAGTGCTGTTACATTAAATTTACGTTGTGCTGTTACTTTCAAGATGCAAGTTATTTTGAAGGGAGAGCAACACATGAACTGGAAAACAAAGCTAACAGCGCTTGTTATCTCGGGCGCATTAACGATACCTGCTGGACAAGCTCATGCCTTTTTATCTGGTATTGACAAGCAAGATGGCGGGATTGGAAACACAGAAAACTATTTGGATAAAGTACCTAACATAGCACTGGATCCAAAAGTTGATAATATTCTTTATCCGCTTATGGCAACACCTGCAATAAAAAAGAATGGCTCAGAATTAACAATTAAGGTAGATACAAAAGGAAAAGAACCTGCAGGATGGGATGTTTCTCTAAATCCAACAGAAGCTGCTAAAGTGGAAGGAACGTTTAATCTTCCTGTAAAAAGTGTTCAAAAAGGATCATCCTATTGGAAAGACAGCTCTTCCGTTTATGAAGTAACGGTACAGATTCCTGATGATGTACCAGAAGAAATGTTTGATCTGAAAGTTTCATACACAGGAAACGGAACCCGTATTACAGATGATGAACCGAACTCGGTTAAAGTTGTAAAGAAGTTCAAAAAAGATTTTAAGTTCATGCACTTAACGGATATTCATGTAGGCTCTCCAAGAAATATTGCAGACCCTGCTAACGTAACTGAAGCGGGTATGTGGCACCCTGATGAGTCAAAACGTTGGCTTTACCTTCAAAAGACAATCAATCAAGTCAATCTTTTAAAGCCTGACTTTGTTGTAATGACTGGAGACTTAATGTACGGTCAGATGAATCCGCAAGAATATATTTACGAGTATGAAGAAACCTACCGCATCTTGAAGAAGTTTGATGTTCCTGTATACATCGTTCCGGGCAACCATGATTATTATGCACAAGATGCCACGTTAGCCGATGGAGCAAAGTATTGGGAACAATATTTCGGTCCGCAGTATTTTTCATTTGATTACGGCCCGTATGCTCACATGATCGGGTACAACTCTTACGACTGGCACAAGTTTGACCGTCAAGGGCATGGCACAGTTTCAGTACCAACATGGGGTGGACAGATCCGTGATCAGCAAATGGAATGGATTAAGAAAGATTTAGCGGATAATAAGGCAACAGCTGAAGCCGGACAAGTAAAGGGATTGTTCTCACATCACAATCCAATCTGGCGTGACCGTGATATCTGGCCATCAACTGATCCGGATGTAACGGAATATTGGAAAGAATATGATGCTAAACATGACCCTCAAGATTTGAGCACGCTCATTAAAGGCGAGAAGCTGGGCATTGAGTACGATCAACAATGGCACGGGGAAGGTTCACATGAATTGATTGATATAATGAAACAAAATTCAGTGGATATATCACTTCACGGCCATACGCACATCGATAATATTACAGAACAAGACGGAATTTTGTATTCTACAACAGCTTCTGTAGAGTTATCTGCAAAGCCATGGGTTGGTTATCGATTATTTGAAAAGAATCCAGACGATAATAAGTTCAGCTCTTACGTTTACGAAGGTCCAGACAAATCAATGCCGGTTTATGAAAATGGCAATACGTCCGCAGGAGTCGTTTCCTTTGAAAATAAGTTTGAGCTACCTAATGATGGATCCCAAGTTACGCAAACAGCGGCGCTGACTAATCGTTTGAATAAACCAGTAACAGTAAATATTCCGTTTTATATGAAGCAAGGCAGCTATACACCATCTTATGGTGAAGTAATTGAAACGCAATTGTATGGCACGAAACAGTTTGTAGAAGTGCAGATTACGATACCTGCAAACAGTGTAAAGGAAGTTGAATTAAAAAGATAACAAATTGAAACGCCTGGGCAAGAGTGCCTGGGCGTTTTTTGGTGTGATGGGAAGTGTCGGTTTTAAGTCGAAGTCGAATTTCCGCTGATTTGTGGCTAACGAGAAATTATTTAAATTAATGGACGCGCGAGTTAAAAAATAAATCCTTTTCACTCTCTTGTAACTCTTTTACAGCCATTTTTTAAAAACTAAAACATTTTAATGATAAAACCGATAAAAAGAATGGGACTTATGAATATCGTTTAACGTCGAAATACCTAGAAAAGGAGCAAGTGAGATGTCACTTAGCACTCAAACAATAAAGATTGTTATTATTATGGCCGGCGATGAACAGTACGGCTTGCCGATCGAACATGTGGCTTCGATTGAGCGAGTTCTGGATATTACACCAATGCCGGAAATGCCGTCAGAGGTGTTGGGAGTCATTCATCTGAGAGGAAATGTCATACCGATTATTGATTTTGGCCATCTCATCGGAAAGCGTAAAACAGAAACAACAGATAAAACGAGAATCGTTATTTTGCAAAATGAGGATCGTTATTTAGGGTTGTTAACAGAAGAGGCAACAGATGTTATTGATATTAAAGCAGATTCCATACAGTCACCAGGAAGCTTTAGCCCAAAAGAAAATTCATTGATACAGGGTGTTTCCAAACAGGATGAGGATCTCATCATTGTGCTTAATTGCCCTGTTATTTTTAAAAACAGAAATATATAAGAGGTGACGTATGAAACTAACGCTAAGAAAGAAGCTTGTTGGCTCATTTTTAACCGTAGCTGTTCTATTTGCAGCAACGTGTGGGGTGTTCTTTTATTTTCTAAAAGACATGCAAAATCAATACAGTGATTTATTAGACAGAAGATCAGTAATCTTTCAAAATGCCAAAGAAATAGAGCTTCAGGCGACCATTCAGAATAACAGTATCCGTGAATATTTGCTTGATCAATCATCGGAAAGCAGTGAGAAGCTCACGACGGCAACGAAACGGATCGAGACACTTGTAAATGAAACGATGAAACTCGCACAAGTTGATGCGGATAAGAAAAGACTCGAAAAAATCTACTATTTAAACAACGATTATAAAAATGAGTCAAATCGAGTTCTGCAAAACTCAATGAGCAACATGGAAGCGGCAAACGAATATGCAAAAAGCACTTTATTTCCGCTAGGAAGAGAGATGCGAGATGTAACGGAAGAGATGGCGAAGAGACAAGCAAATCTAATGGATGAAGGTAAAATTATCGTTGCTGATGAAGAGAAGTTTATTGTTACTCTTGTTACAATCTTAGGAATCGTAATCGTTATTGCGGCTCTCGCAATCGGGTATACCATCTCACGTATGATTTCAAGACCTGTAATCAAGATGGCAGATATGCTAAATGATATCGCTGATGGTGATCTTACAATGGATCCGATCTATGTAAAAAATAAGGATGAAATTGGCATGCTCGCAGACGGCATCAATCATATGGGGACAAACTTGGCTACCCTTATCAGACAGGTGAGAGCAACTGCCGAACAAGTTGCAGCGGCCTCTGAAGAGCTGACAGCTTCAGCTGAACAAACGAGTATGGCAACAGAACAAATCGCGACAACCATTGGGGAAGTAGCTGGCGGATCTCAAGAACAGGTTAGTACGGTCGAAAATATTGTTGAAGCGATGAACCAGCTTTCTGCGGGTATTCAACAAATCGCAGTAAGCATGCAGAACATGTCAGAAGCGTCCTCCCGTTCATTAAAAGTAGCAGAAGGCGGAAACAAGACGATACAGCAGACAATAGGTCAGATGGATGCCATTCATACCTCAATGAACAGCACGTCTCATGTGGTTCGAGAACTTGGTGATCAATCACAAGAAATTACTAAAATCGTGGATGTTATTACAGATATTGCTGGGCAGACGAACTTGCTTGCTCTAAACGCTGCCATTGAAGCGGCACGGGCTGGAGAACAAGGGAGAGGATTTGCAGTCGTAGCAGATGAAGTTCGAAAGTTAGCAGAACAATCATCCTCATCCGCACAGCAGATCGGTCAATTGATCACAAGTATTCAAGAGCTTACTGAAAAAGCGGTAGAAGCGATGAAGAGTGGAACAGATGAAGTGACTGGTGGAAGAGAACTCGTGTATCAGTCAGGTGAAGCTTTCAGAAGTCTTTATGAAACTGTAGCAGAAGTCTCCAATCAAGTAGGGGATGTTTCAGCTGCCACTCAACAGATGACAGCTAGTACCGAACACGTTGTCGGATCGATTGATGTTATTTCATCAATGGCAGAAACAGCGGCATCTTCTACACAAGAAGTTTCTGCTTCAGCAGAAGAGCAGCTTGCAAGCATGGAGGAGATTTCATCTTCATCAAATGCACTTTCTCAGCTGGCAGAAGAGATGAACGAAGCCATTAATAAATTTAAAGTTTAGAGGATAAAAGCCGCGGGGTGAACTGGCGGCTTTTTTTTTCTTGTGGCAAAGGTATCTGGTAGCTTTAGCTTTGTGAGCGAGCATAAAACCTCGTGAACGATCATAAATCTCCGTAAGCGAGCATAATTCCCCATGAAAGAGCACAAATCTTCATGTGCGCGAATCCTTAAAACAAAAAATGCTGGCTTCTCAAGGACAAGCATCCTTAAAAAGCCAGCTTCATTTTATTCTTCTTTATAAAAGCGATCACCTGTGTCTGGATTGTAGTAAACGCGTTCTTTTTTTCCAGAGGTTGGATCGATGGAGATTTCCTCAGTCCAGATATAGCCTGAAGGGACTTTTGTTTCACTTTTTTTATAGCGCTTATCGTAATACATCCAGGAGATGATGCCCAAAACAATAAAAATGACGATGGAGATCACTTGCCAGCCGATAAGGATATTTATAATATTCATTGCTTTTCAACAATAACTGCTGTTCCGTATGCGACGATCTCGCTCATGTTATTGCCCATCTCACCAGAATCAAAACGCATCATGACAATGGCGTTCGCACCCATTTCTGTAGCATTCTTGACCATACGATCAACGGCTTGCTTCCGCGCGTCTTCAAGCATGCTCGTATATTCTTTAATCTCACCACCCATGATTCCTCGAAGTCCTGCCATGATGTCTCCTCCGATTCCGCGTGCACGAACAACAATTCCAAAAGCTGATCCTTTTACTTCTTTCACTTCATATCCTGATATGTTTTCAGTAGTAACAACGATCATAAATATTGCCCCCCTATTTTGTTATACAATTAAATACGGATGAAACAAGCTTTCCGTTTCATTTCTATACTATGATTTTACCTGGATTTAAAATGTCATTTGGGTCCAATTGTTTTTTTATAGATATCATGATCGGGAGGGTGTCGGCATGTTCTTTTGCCAAATATTTTGCTTTGCCGATTCCGACTCCATGCTCACCAGTACACGTACCGCCTTTGCTTAATGCATAGGCCACAATACTTTCATTTACCGCGTCTGCTTTTTCACGTTCACGATCAATAGCTGCGTCATACATGAGAATGGCATGAAAATTCCCATCCCCAACATGTCCTAATACAGCGCCAGGGACACCGATTTCATCCATCTTCTCTCTTGCATGAACGATTGCTTCAGACAACTCCGAGAGAGGAAGGCACACATCCGTGAACATCATGGACTTGCCAGGATAGCCATGTTTGAAAGCATAAGCTAAGTTATGTCTGGCTTCCCACAGCTTTGCACGTGCTTTCGAATCACGCTCTTCCACCCACTCTAAGCCTCCAAAGCTTTCAAGCAATTCTTTTGTAAGTGAAGCTTCATATGTAACACTTGCCGGATTTCCTTGAAATTCTAAGAAAAGGGTCGGGGCTTCTGTATATGCTGTGTCGCTGTTGTGATTAACCTGTACGATGGACCGTTCATCCACAAGTTCCATTCTGGCGATTCCCGTGCCTGATCCGAGAACAGCAATGGCAGCTTCAACGGCAGTTTGAACTGAAGGAAATGTACATCGAGCAGCAAGAACTGATTCAGGAATGCCGTAGGCTTTTAACGTGATCTCCGTAAAAACGCCAAGCGTACCTTCAGAGCCGACAAACATGGAGGTTAAGTGATAGCCAGCAGATGATTTTGCAGCGAGTCCGCCTGTTTGAATAATCTGTCCATCTGCTAAAACAACTTGAAGGTTTCTAACCTGATCACGCATGATACCGTACTTTACGCTTGTTGTCCCGCTCGCATTTGTCGCAGCCATTCCGCCGATCGTCGCGTCTGCACCAGGATCAACAGGAAAGAACAATCCATACTTCTTAAGAGCAAGATTCAGCTGTGTTCGTGTTACACCAGGCTGAACTCTTACTAAAAAATCATCCGGACGAATCTCGAGTACTTCATTCATCTCCTGAAAGTTAATTGAAATGCCGCCTTTTACAGGAATGCAGTGGCCTTCAAGGCTCGATCCAGCTCCATAAGGCACAACAGGAATTTTGTGTTCGTTTGCGAATCTTAGAATAGAAGAAATTTCTTCAGCCGATTCAGGGTATACAACAATATCAGGTGAAACAGGATGGTGGTAAGATTCATCACGGCTATGCTGCCAAAGAATGGTTTCGTTTTGTGTAGCGCGTTTTTCAGATGTCCGTTTTTGCATTTCAAGCAATAGATCAGTATGTGCAATGTTCATGTAAACCCGCTCCTTAAACTTTTGAGTTATTATCTATTTTACATGAACAGAGTTAAAAATCCTTTTTAAACATGAAATTGCGTATATATGCCCAAACTAACAAGTGAGGTGATGAACGATGCAAAAACGCAGAAGAGTATGGCATGTTATACTGATCATAATATGTATTTCGATAGTCGTGACAGGCTGTGGAAACAAAGACAGCCAAAACCAATCCGAGGGGAGAGAACAACCGGTGATGGGTGATGGTAAAGGAAGCGAAAAAAAATCACGTCCTGAAGAAGGACAAGACGGGCAAGCAGGACAGAACGGACAAGGCGGGATTGTTGCTGGCAGTATTGAGCCTTCTATTAAAGTACAAGAGCAGCAGAATGCTAAGGGAATATTATTTAGATATGAGTTGAAAAATCAGACCGAAAAAGAGAAGGTTTTTCAATTTTCATCTAGTCAGAAATTTGATTATGTAATTAAAGACAAGAGCGGAAAAATCGTGTACCAATACTCAAGAAATCATATGTTCATGCAAGTGTTAACCTCTTTGAAATTAAAGCAGGCTGATGTTTTCAAACAGGATATCTTAGTCAACGATCTAGAGCCAGGTGCTTATACGCTAGAAGTTTGGTTGACCCCAAGTGGTGAGACAGAAGATTACAGACAAAAAATCACTTTTAATTGGAACTAAATTGGGGAAGAGATGAGTTAAGAGCTCATCTCTTTTTGTTTGTTTTTATTCTAAAAGATTGTTAATTTTGTGCGCAAGGTTGCTGACTCCTACGTGACGAGCGACCAGGTGAAGACTCCTAATGGCGCAAAGCGGCAGGAGACTCACCTTACGCCCCGTGGAAAGCGAGCAACCTGGAGAGGAAATCAACAACTTACAAGAACAACAGAGGTTACGGTAACAGCCTTTTTATGACAGCAAAACAAAATACTTGAAAGTCAAAAAAGGTCAAAGTATAATATGCTTAAAGGTTAATGGTCAAAGAAAGTCAAAGTCAAACTAAAGACTAGAAAGACTTATGAAACCTAGAATCAAAAAAGTTGCGAAACGTAATGCATGCACGTATAATCGCTAATAATTTATACAAATTTTTAAAAATATGAACAGGGGGTTACAAGTATGCGTTGTGAACAATGTGAAGTTAATCCTGCTACGATCCAAATGAGTATCTCAATGAATAAAGATAAGAAACAATTTGTGCTTTGCTCTGATTGTTACCATAAAGTGAAACAAGAAATGAACACTGGAGGAGGAATGAATATGAACTTTTCTTCTTTCGATGATATTTTTCAACAAATGATGAATGGCCAAGCTTTTACAGATCACGCGAACGAGCATGAGAAGCAACAAACTCAAAAGGGAAAACGAGGCGGAGGCTTTTTAGATAAATTTGGCCGGAACTTAACAGATGCTGCTAAAGCGGGGATTATTGATCCGGTTATCGGACGAGACGATGAAGTGCGCCGAGTGATTGAAATCTTAAACCGCCGCACCAAGAACAACCCGGTATTAATCGGGGAACCTGGTGTCGGTAAAACAGCTATAGCTGAAGGATTAGCAACCAAAATTGTAGAAGGCAATGTTCCAGCTAAACTCTTGAAAAAAGAAGTGTATTTGCTTGATGTTGCATCACTTGTTGCAGATACCGGGGTAAGAGGTCAGTTCGAGGAACGTATGAAACAGCTGATTGCTGAGCTTCAAAAACGCAAAAATGTCATTCTGTTTGTGGATGAAGTTCATCAGATTGTGGGAGCAGGTTCCGCAGAAGGATCTATGGATGCTGGGAACATTTTAAAACCTGCACTTGCACGCGGTGAGCTGCAGATGGTCGGTGCTACAACGTTAAAAGAATACCGTCAGATTGAGAAGGATGCAGCGTTAGAGCGTCGCTTCCAACCGGTAATCGTAAACGAGCCTACACTAGATGAAGCGATTGAAATCTTGAAAGGTCTTGCACCTAGATACGAAGATTATCACCAAGTTAAATTTACGGAAGAAGCATTAAAGGCATGTGTAATGCTTTCACATCGCTACATTCAAGACCGATTTTTGCCGGATAAAGCGATTGATCTTATGGATGAAGCGGGATCTAAGAGCAACCTTCAGCATATTACGATTGAAAAATCTTCTATTGAAGAGCGTTTAGAAGAACTCGTAAAAGAAAAAGAAAAGGCAGCTGCAGATGAAAACTATGAACTGGCTGCAAAACTTCGCCAAGAAGAACTGGTACTTGATGAAAAATTAAAAACACAAGAAGAAGATAAAAAAGCAGCGATTGTTCAAGTTGAAGACATCCAGCACATTGTAGAACATAAAACAGGTATTCCTGTTCGGAAGCTTCAAAGTGACGAACAATCGAAAATGAAAGAGCTTGCTTCAAAACTTTCCGCTCAAGTTATTGGGCAGGAAGAAGCGGTTGAGAAAGTGGCAAAAGCGATCCGCAGAAGCCGTGCCGGTTTAAAAGCGAAGAAACGCCCGATCGGATCATTCTTGTTCGTAGGTCCAACAGGTGTTGGTAAAACAGAGTTAACAAAAACGCTCGCTAAAGAAATCTTTGGTGATGAAGACAGCATGATCAGACTCGACATGAGTGAGTATATGGAGAAACACGCTGTATCAAAATTGATCGGTTCACCTCCAGGGTACGTCGGGCATGAAGAAGCTGGACAACTAACAGAGCAAATTCGCAGAAAGCCATATAGCATCTTGCTGCTTGATGAAATCGAGAAGGCTCACCCAGATGTTCAGCACATGTTTCTTCAGATTATGGAAGATGGCCGATTAACAGACAGCCAAGGACGTACAGTGAGCTTTAAAGACACAGTGATTATCATGACAAGTAACGCAGGTGCTTCTGTTAAACAAACGAAGAAACTTGGATTTAACACGGTAGATGTAGAAAAAGAAACACACATCCTTGATTCATTAGGAGGCTATTTTAAACCGGAATTTTTAAACCGTTTTGATAGCATTGTACAATTCCAGTCGTTGAAAGAAGAGCATCTTGTGAAGATTGTTGATTTGATGCTGCAAGAGCTCTCTGATCAGCTTCAAGAGCAAAATATTGAGATTATGGTAACTTCGGCTGCAAAACAAAAGCTTGCTAAACTGGGGTATCATCCATCATTCGGTGCGAGACCACTCCGCAGAATCATTCAAGAGCACATCGAAGATAAGATTGCAGATGTATTATTGGATGAAGAGGATGTCAAAAAGTTAACGGTAAACGTTGCAGACGGTCAGATTGTCGTTAAAAAAGCGTAAAACTAAAAAAACCTTGCTAGAGAGTATCTCCGGCAAGGTTTTTGTTTTACAATGCAAAGTAAAGGTTATTCTAATACATAGGATTTTTTACGAAAAAATAAGCCATGCATCTGCATGGCAGAATGAAAAAATCAAAAACTCTCTGTCTTCTAGGAGTCATCTTTGGAGCGGATTATGGTAAGAACAAGCATTGAAAAACCAATCATGAGTGACATCGCTTCAAATACTGTCATCCCCATCCCTCCTTACAAATTAAGGGTAAGACTCGTACGAGAATTAGAGAAGGAAAAGTATTGTATGTTTTCCATTTTATCCCGAATCGCAAAATGAAACAAGAATCGTAATGACTATTTCTTACAACGGCAATTAGGTCAATAGGTTTATTTTACCAATATTATAATTCTGATATTGTACCTCTTGTTTTTGTATGACATTGAATTGGCTGAAAAGACCTATAAAACATACAATTTATCAAACCATATATTTTTAAATCACAGGTGATGCAAGGAATATCGTGAAAAGGAAAATAAGGACACTAAGTAAGAGAATTAAGCATGTTCTGATCATTCTTTTCAACCCCCTTGTGTATATCAATGTATAAGAAAATAAGATTCTTAATGACAGTTATACAAGAAAAATTTTAAGGAGGATTTTAAGATTGGATACGTCTTATGTTTGGTATGTGAGTTATGGATCAAATTTAATGGAGCACCGTTTTTTGTGCTACATTCTCGGTGATCAGCCAGAAGGTTCTTCTCAAAAAGAAAGAGGCTGCAGAAATCCGGCAATGCCGCTTAAAAACGGAAAAGCTGTGCTTCCATATCCTCTTTATTTTGCAAGAGAGCGGACAAAGTGGGGGGAAGGAGGAGTGGCTTTTATCGGACATGAAAAAAGTGATCAATACAAGACTTATGGCCGAAAGTATTTAGTCACGGTTGAGCAGTTTTTAGATGTTACTGCCCAAGAAAATAGCTGTGACGAGATAGAGGCTGATTTAGAAGAAGTCATACAAAAAGGATATATTCATTTTGGACAAGGCTGGTATAGCCGAATGGTCTATCTAGGGGAGGAAGAAGGATACCCAATGGTTACGTTCACGTGTAACCTTGATATGCACGAACAGGATCTGAATCCGCCCCCTGCAACATATCTCACCACAATCGCTAAAGGGCTAAGCCAACTTGGTCTTTCTTGCGGAGAGGCTGTGAAATATTTTGCCCAAACCCCTGGTATAGCAGGAAGGATGAATGAGGAAGAAATTGAGCAAATCATAGGCACTTATTTTTAGGATCTTCTCTAAAGCTTTTGAGTACTTTGTTTTTGTAAGGAAAGTTGAACGGAGATTTCTTTGAGAGTTACTGTCCGGTTGTTACTTTAAATTGTAATTTTTTTCTTGTAAAACAAATGAGGACATAGGATGAAGTTCCCAATCTTGCCTTTTTATTTTCATACATCGTTGAAAAGTTAATTGGAGTGTAAGGTGTGAGACTCCTCGAAAATTGAACATCAAATTTTCTTCGTGCGATGTGTCGCTGCCGTAGCCTTCCTTGTCCTGCGGGACAAGCGGTCAGGTGAGACTCTTAGGGCGCAAAGCGGCAAGAGGCTCACCGCCTGCCCCGCGGAAAGCGAGCACCTGAAACGGAGATCAACCGCTTCTTTGCTTTTTTTGTTTTTTACATAGCATCAAAAATTGCGAAGACATTTTAACATGACTAAAGATTGATAAGGTCTCCATTCAACTGGGGAATTACCGTTAATAGGGATGAACATAGGCCAAGCGTTATATGACTTATGGAACTTACGAAAAGGCAGAATCGATGAGATAATAAAGTCCCCTATACATATAGAGGTGCTTCTAACAAAGAAGCACCTCTTTTTTATGCATTCATCTTAATTTGCTTAATGGAGATAATTCCAGTGGGGCAATTAAATTGATCAGCTATCAACTTTTTTACTTGTTCATGGAGATTAGATTTTCCAGGTTGAATATTAGCGATAATGATATTTCCTTGTGTAACTTTTTCCTGGTCATGGCTGAGTTGAAAATCCACAAGAATTTTAGCCATCTTCTCTCTCCTTATGTTATATGTCTTAAACTACTTGTTGAGATATTCGACATTCTTCCCTAAATCCTGTCTTAATTTATTGAAAATAGTCAGAAAGTATCGAGGTTTTTCAATTCATTTACTTTTCTTCACTATTTACAGGGGAAATCCGTCGTATTAGAGAATGTTATTAGGAAGATTGTCAGGCAGGAGGTATATAGGTGGAGAGAGCGCTTCAGAAGAAAAGCTTTATTAAACGATTAACCTGGAAAAGAAGTTTACTCATCATTGGGATTGCACTTGTTATTATTTTATCAGCCGCAGCAGGTACAGCGTATTTTCTGCTGCAAAAAAGTAAACCTCAAGTAAATGGGACTGTATCCATAACTGGATTAACCGCAAGAGTAGATGTTTTCAGAGATCCTAACGGCGTTCCGCATATTGAAGCAAAATCGATGAAAGACCTATTTATGGCTCAAGGATTTGTTACTGCACAAGACCGTATGTTTCAAATGGACTTAAGCAGAAGGCAGGCATCTGGAATGCTTAGCGAGGTAATCGGGGAAAAGACGATACAGCGTGATAAGTTTTTTAGAACACTGGGTTTAAGAAGAGCAGCAGAAGCTTCTTACAACGAGTATTCACCTGAAATGAAGCAATATCTTGAATGGTATGCAGATGGTGTAAATGCGTATTTGGAGCAGGCAAAGAAAGACAATACACTTCCAATTGAATTTATGCTTGTAGGATATAAGCCGAAAAAGTGGACGGCTGTTGATTCTCTTGTTATCGGAAAATATATGGCATTCGACTTAGGCGGACATTGGGAAGGACAAGCTTTTCGTTATTACTTAATGGAAACGTTTTCAAAAGAGAAAGCATTGGATCTATTCCCTGGATATCCAAAAGATGCGCCTGCGATATTAGAAGATTTAGAATCAGCAGGCATTGATTTTGAAAAAAGTTTTGCAGATTCTGTTATTCCAAACTTTCATAATGGCAGCAACAATTGGGTAGTTGCAGGCAGTAAAACCGAGTCAGGTAAGCCCCTACTTGCCAATGATCCGCATCTCTCACTTGGTACTCCATCCATATGGTATCAGAGTCATTTGAAAGCGCCAGATTACGAAGTTTCCGGTGTTATTTTTGCAGGAATTCCCGGTATTATCGTCGGACATAACAAAACAATCGCTTGGGGTGTGACGAATGTTGGTCCGGATGTTCAAGAACTATTCGTAGAAAAAAGGAACCCAAAAGATCCTTATGAGTTTCAGTATTTAGCCAATTGGGAGAAAGCCGAAGTTATTGACGAGATCATCAAGGTTAAAGATAAAACAGACGTGAATCATGAAGTTGTTATTACAAGGCATGGACCTGTAATCTCAGAGTTTGCTCACCAGGATAAACCCGGAACAGCTCTCTCTTTAAAATGGACAGCACTTCAGCCTTCAAAAGAACTCGAAGCAGTAATTATGATGAACCGATCAAAAAACTGGAAGCAGTTTGAGAAGGCGTTGGAATCTTTCCATACTCCCGCACAAAACTTTGTTTTTGCAAGCACTGATGGAACCATCGCATATAAGGCAAACGGATTAATACCGATAAGAAAGCAAGACTACACATCAATGCCTGTCCCCGGATGGACCGATCAGTATGAGTGGCAAGGATATATCCCATGGGATGAACTCCCGACAAGAGTCAACCCGAAAAACGGATATATTGCTACAGCAAACAATAAAGTAACAACCGATTCTTATCCTTATCACATCTCGGATACGTTTGCGCAGCCATACAGACAACAACGAATTGTTGAAGTTCTTGAGGGTAAAGAAAAGCTTTCGGTAAAAGATATGCAAAACTTGCAATTTGACCAAAAAAATAAACAAGCTGAGGAAATGCTGCCGATTCTTATCGAACAAGTGATGAAAGAACCTCTGGATAAAAAAGAAAAAGATGTGCTGACTGTATTAAACAATTGGAACAAAGTAGACAGTAAAGACAGTGCGGCACCTTTGATCTTTCACATCTGGATGAATCGTTTCAGCGATGAACTGTTCAAGGACGAGATCAGTGATGAGATGTTGAAGATGTTTGATGGTCGTGAGCAAGTGGTGGACGAACTGATTCGAAAAGCGAATGCTGGTAAGCCTGGCCCGTGGATCAAAGAACATGGCGGTTTAGAAAAAGTCACTCAGAATGCATTTAAATCGATGATCTCTGTACTGAGTGATAAATATGGTGGAGATCCATCTAAATGGAAGTGGGGAGATTTTCACACCTTAACATTTGAACATCCTCTGGCAGCTATTAAACCATTAAACCTGTTGTTCAATTCTGAAACACAAGCAATGGGAGGAAGCCGGGTTACAGTGGGCGTTGCTGGGTGGAACCGGGAAACTGGTGATATTACACATGGTGGTGCATGGCGTATGGTGATCGATATGGATGACACCTCTAAGGCATACCATGTCGTTGGCCCTGGTCAATCTGGTCACGTGTTAAGTCCATGGTACGATGATCAAGTGAAAGATTGGGCAACAGGTAAGTACCACGTAACAGTTTTAAACAATGAAAACAGAGGTGATCAACAGAAGCTAGTTTTACAGCCTTCCTCAGAAAAATAAAGATGGTTAGACACTTGTCTCTGTCAAAATAACAGGTTGGACATATGGTGTAGAGAAGGCAAAAACAAGCTGGGAGGTTTACCCTTTGTCATACCACACGTATCACCTGTGCCGCCGATACTTAGGCAGATCAGTGTATATTGATTGTCATTGCGGCACGAGATATCATGGTGTTCTTAAACATGTAGATGATAAAAAAGCATACATTCTGCCGTATAGTTCGGAAGGCCAGGATGAGAGCAGCGACCGCTTCTTCTTTGCACCTGCACTTGTAGGACTAACCCTTGGAACTATCGCAGGTCTAGCATTAGCACCAAGACCGTACCCGATCTATCCTGTTTATCCGCCATACCCTCCGTATCCTTATTATTAAGTTTTAGAGGACTGGACCCATTTTGTGGTTCAGTCTTTTGTTAAGTGTATTGGAATATTAATTAATGGAGAGGTTGACTCAGGTTATGAGTACAAGCCACTTTTTTGTGCACTCTTGAAGGACAGTTTAATGATATGTCCATACTGTAAATACGCTTTAAATTATTTACGAGGTAATTCCATTTTTATACGAGGTAAAGTTCAATAATTCCGTGGATAACACCTATAATTACGCACATAAAAAATTTTATCCGATTTTCGACAAACTACATGAATGCGGTGAGGAAGATTACTACGGTAGAACGAACATGTTAACGCAGGAACAAGGAACATTAATCTGGGAAGGGGAGACTTAAGAGTGAAACGTACGAATGTGGCTCACCACCTGCCCCCGAAAAGCGAGCACCTGGAACGGAATTCAACAACTTTCAAAAGCTACATTGTAAGCGAAAACACTCTTTTTTTTAAAATCAGCAGGAAAATATTATAGTCAGATGGAAAGTAACGTATACACAAATAGGAATCAAATACAATTAAACACATAATCAGAATTTTTTACGAGGGGGTAGTGGAATTGAAGCTCGCATTTTTGTTTCACCCAGTAAAAGATTTACAAGAATCACAACAATATTATGAAGGTCTCGGGATGACTGAAGCTTGGCGAGAAGGAAATCAAGTACTAGGTATGTCCATGAAAGATTGTGAAGTACAGCTGATGATCGAAGAGGACGAGCATGACTTGGGTCCAGGCGGCGTGTTCTTGGTAGATAGTGTCGATGACTTTTATGAAGAACATGAATCCAAACTGGACTTTGTAAAATCACCGTGTACAATACCTCCTGGCAGATACGCTATTTATAGAGACGGAACTGGAAATCCGATTCGAATCATCGATTTTTCAAATAAAGATTAATATCACAAAAAAGCACACTCCAATCGTGAACTGCACCCCAATTGTTAGACACAACTAACAATTGGAGGTGCATTTTTTTTATGACTAAATATTCTTTGGATA